>NZ_JAUEUE010000010.1:0-319223 GCF_032485055.1 Bradyrhizobium sp. SZCCHNRI20481 | reverse complement strand
CCCGCCTCCGCGGCGACCTTCGCCGAGACGCTGCCGAGCAGTGAGCGCAGTACGGAATCGCGGCGGGCGCCGATGATGATGTGGTCGACCTGGTTGGCCTCGGCGAACTCGATGATGGCGGCGGCCGGATCGACGGCCTCCAGCACGTGCACCGTCAGCCGGCTCGTGTCGAGCTTGAGCGGCGTCGCCCAGTGCTTCAGCGCGACCATGCGGTCGATGTGCTTGTTGTTGCCCTCCTCGTCCAGGGTGCGGTCGATGGTGAGGCGCCCGAGCTTCAGCACGTTGACGCAGGCGAGCCGCGCCGCGGGCAAGGTGGCGAGGATGCGCTGCGCCGTAAGCCGCAGCGCGCCGTTGAGCTCCTCGCCGCCTTCCACGGTGTCGATCGCGACCGCCACGATCGGGCTGGAGGCGATCTGCACCGCGACGTCGGATGATTTCTGTTCCGGCTGCACCAGGCCGCGGTTGAAGCGGCGGCGCCACACCGTGGTGATCGGATCGCGCGTCACCTTCGCCGAACGCGCCGTGAGCTTGACCTGGTCGGGATGGCCGAGATCGAAGGCGAGTTGCGCCGCGGTCGGGTAGCGCCACACCGACTCGATCTCGAGACAGCGCAGCACGATCTCCTGCAGCCACGGTGGATAGTCCGGCTTCAATTGTCGCGGCGGATAGGGATCGCGCCAGAGACGCCGGCGCATGCCGCGCAGGGTCTCGCTCTCGCCGAACGGCCGCACGCCGGTGGTGAAGAAATAGAGCAGCACGCCGAGTGAAAAAATGTCGCTGCGCGGATCGCTGCGCGTCCCCATCATGCGCTCGGGCGCCATGTAGGGCGCGGTGCCGTAAGGCAGGCGGAATTCCTCCTGCAAGAGATCCGGCAGGTGCCTATGGCAGGACAGGCCGTAGTCGATCAACACCGCCTCCCCTGACGGCCGGAACATGATGCTCGATGGCTTGATGTCGTGATGGATCACGTGCTGCCGGTGAATGTCGGCGAGCGCCGTCGCGATCTTCGCGACCAGCACCCGCGTCTCCTCGTAAGCCAGTGGCAGCTCGGGCAGCCGCTTGTACAGCGTCTCGCCCGGAATTTGCTCGATCACCACATAGGCCTGGGTGGCGAAATCGCCGGTGCCGAAACAGGCCGGCACGTGCGGTCCCGACAGTCTTGGCAGGATCATCTGCTCCATCTCGAAGCTGACGATCGCCGCGGGGTCCTCGCCCTCGGAGACGCGCGGCACCTTCATCAGGATCGGCCGGTCGATATCCGGACGGGTGACGCTCCACAACGTCGCCATGCCGCCGGAATGCACGCATTCGCCGACCGTGAAGCCGTCGATCACGACGCCCGGCTGAAGCTTTGACCTCGGCATGTTCTATCGCCCCATCGAGAGCCGCTGCGCCAGCCAGGGCGGCAGGCCGTTGTCGCGAATGCGCTGCGCCGCAGCCTCGACGTCATAGGGCACACGGCAATAGGTCAGCTCGCGGGTCTTGGTGTCGAAGGTCACGAACGACGCGGCAGGATCACCGTCGCGCGGCTGGCCGACCGAGCCGACCACGGCCAGCCATTGCCGGCCGCGCAACAGCTGAATGGGCATGTTGGCGGTCGGGGTGAAGCTCGTCATCTTCGCGGTCGCGGACATCGAATACAGCGCGGGACGATGGATGTGGCCACAGAACGTCACCTGCGCCTCGGTCGCGATCATGCTGCGGGCCGCGTCGGCCGACGACTGCACATAGCGCCAGCGCGGCGGGCTCGAGGCCTCCGCATGCACGAACAGCCGGTCGTCGTCACCGATGCTCATCGGCAGCTCGGCGAGAAAGCGGCGCTGCTCGGCGCTGAGCCGCCCGCGCGTCCACTCCATCGCCGCCTGCGCCTCGGCATTCATGGTCTCACTCGCGACCGAGACCGCATTGTCATGATTGCCGCGCACCGCCAGCCCGCCACCGGCGACGATCTCCATGACGGTGTCGACCGACCATTCCGGATCGGCGCCATAGCCGACGATGTCGCCGAGACAGATGAGGCGGTCCGCGCCACGCGCACGCGCCGCCTCGAGGCAGGCTGCAAAGGCCTGCCGATTGGCATGGATGTCGGTCAAAATCGCCAGCAGCACCCGTTTCCTCCGGTTGTCAAGCTAGCGGCCGTGGTCGCACGAGACTTGAGGAACATCAAACAAGATAGGCGGAGAGATGCGGAATGTCAGCGTTGCAGGTCCCCTGCGATGCGCCGGTGCGGCTTTCCTTCCCTGGGTAAAGCTGAAGCCCAGGACGTTGCGGTGGTTCGGTCTGGCGACCGCACTCTTGGCCTTGTTGACCTTGAGCTCGAGGCGCCGTGCCAGGAACGTCTCGATGCCCGCCATCATTCGCGCGCTCGCTTCACGCGGAGGATACGGCTGCAGCCGCCTACTGCTCGTCCTTCGGCGGCATGCGCGGCGGCAGCAGTGGTGTGAACGAGACGCCGTCGCCGGCGGTCTTGGCGGCCTTGAACTCGCCGGTGGAGGGATCACCGCCGGCGGTCTCGATGATCGTCTTCGGCAGAATGTATTCGCGCGCGGCATCGATGACCCCGCCGTCGCCGGTGCCGAAATCGGCGGCGCGGCCGCCCTGCGGATGGCCGGCCGCGATCTGGTCGGCGGCGTGCTGGGCCTTGTCGGCAAGTGTGTCGCTGTAGGGGATACGATAGGCGCGCGGCACGCCGCTCGGACGGTTGTCGTCGTCGAGCGCCTCGACCCATAGATAGACCGTGCCGGGATCGCCCTCGACGGAGTGCGGATCGACGATCCGCACCTGCAGCACCTTGAAGCTCCTCGGCAGCCGGTCGACGCTGGCCCAGCCGAGCAGGCCGCGGGCGCCGACGAAGCTGCCGACATAGAACGCGCTGGTGATGACCACGGCGACCGCCTTGGCCTGCCACGGCAGCCGGGCATAGACCAGCACCAGCAGCAGCAGCGCGCCGATCAGCGCGTAGCACACGGACAGGGTGACGATGACGGTCTGCAGATTGCTCGTCATGGCCTGAGCATCCTGACGCCGGTCTTGGGATCGATATCGGCGCCGTTGCGCCAATTGCTGCGGAACGTCTCCAAGAGCGATTTCGGCCGGCGCTGCACGTCGATCACCTTGCCCTCGGCATTGAGCTTGAAGCGCAGCGCCGTCTTCTCGTCGCCGGAATGGTCGAGCACGACCTTGTCGTCGAAGATCACCTGCGCGGTCGGGTTGAGCTTCTGCACCTTCACCGTGGCCTCGACCGGCGCGCCGCTGACGTTCTGGAAATGCGAGATGTTGACCGTGTATTCGCCGGCGACGATGCCTCTGACGGTGACGATCTCCTCGCGGATCGGCGACGGGATCTTCAGACCGTTGACCAGGATGAAATCGTTGGCGCCGCCGCGGTCGTCGCGGTCGAGCGTGAGGAAGCCGGCCTCGCGATGCCGATACCAGGCAATGTTGCCGACGGGATCCTGCACGAACAGGTCGAGATCATCCGGATGGTTGTCGGGCCAGTCCATCGTGATCAGGAATTCAGCCTTGCTGTCGACCTTGCCGTCCTTGGCGTCCGGCGAGATCGCGAGCACCGCGATGAAGAAGAAGAACGCGACGATCTGCAGCGCCTTGAACAGCATCACGCTGAACGGGTCGAACTGCTCCTCGCGCGGATAGAGTCCGAAATCGTCCATCATGCGACCTGCTCCGGCGCGAGATCCATCGCGCGCTCGAGCCGCGGCGTCACCCGCGTCTCCGTCAGCATGACGGCGTCCGAGAACATCCGTCCCGTCGCCGCATCGAGCATGTAGTACTGGATGCGCACCAGAATCGAGCCGACGAGCCCGGCGAGCGTCGTGTACATGGCAATCGCCATGCCGTCGCTCATCAGCCCCATCGACGATTTCATCGCGAGCTTATCGTTGACGTCGAGGCCGGCGATCGGCGCCAGCATGATGATGAAGCCGATGATGGTGCCGAGCAGGCCGAGCTTCATCAGCGTGTCGGAGGCGAAGCCACCGAAGCCGTTGGAGCCGCGCAGGCGGTCGGCCAAGGTGCGCAGTAGCAGCGTCTGGTCGAGCCGCCCTGCTCCTTGCGTTTGCGCCTTGGTGACGAGGCTGCGGATGTGGTTGGTGACGAGCCCCTTGGGGAGCAGTTGTGCATCAGGTTCGAGCGCGCGCGCCGCGTCGGGTCCGATCAGCACGGCGCGGCAGCGCCGCGCTGCATCCGCCTCGCGCGCGATCGCTCTGGTGCGCCAGAAGCAATGGCAGCACGTGGCGACGTAGAGCACGGCGATGACGCTGGAGATGTAGGTGCGGTCGGAGGCGACCATCAGGTGGAAATAGCCGTAGCGGGCGAGCACCACGGCGGCGAATATCGTGAGGCCGGTGAAGATCATCCAGAGCAGCAGCGGCCCGCGCTCGGCTGCGTCGCGCGCAGGTTCCACTCGTTCGGCACTGCTGACCACGCTCATGCATGAACTCCCGATGCGCGCCGTTTCGTTCGGCGCTTCGCAGAGGAGTTAAGCAGAGCGGCGGAACAGCGTCCAAAGACATCTGCCTCGAGGCTCTCGGGAAAATTTCCCAACCTGTCGCTTGCTGCAGTGCATTTGCTTGGCGGAGCACCATCCCATTGTTACGCTGCGGCAAAAGCCGTGGAGAGGATCGCATGCGTCTCGTGCTCCAGCTCATTGCGCGCCTCGCGCTGATCGTGCTGCTGTGTCTGGCCGCCGCGGCCGTATGGGTCACCGTCGACGCCTATCGCAGCGTCGACCGCGCCACCGCGGCATCGGCCGACCGGGTCTCCCAGGCGCTGGAGGCGTTGTATTGGCGTGAGCTGCTGCTGCGCAGCAACCGGTCGCGGGAGCGGCTGCTGCCGCTGCCCGACTGGCGCACGACCGAGACCATGAAGCTGATCGCGCCCGGCATCTGCGTCCAGCTCAAGCCCGAGGCAGCGTTCGAGAAGCCGCTGTGCGGCCAGAGCAAGGGCCTCGGCGCCGCGCCGCCGCGCTGGTTCTCAGGCGCCGTGGAAGCCATCCTCGGCGATCACGCCGCGGTCGCGCAGCCGATCAGCGCGCGCGCCACGACAGCGGGAACCGTCTCGGCGATCGCCGATCCCGATGCGGCGATCCAGCTCGCCTGGCTGCGCATCCAGGACAGCTTTGGTGTGGCGCTGGCGATGGCGATCGCGATCGGCGTGCTGGCCTCGCTGGCGATCGCGCATGCGCTGGCGCCGGCGCGCAGCATCGTCCAGGCGCTGCAGCGGATGGCCGAGGGCGACCACCGCCCCGCGCTGCCGCGCTTCCGCTCGATGGAGCTCGCCATGATCGGCCGCGCCGTCGGCGAGCTCGGCGACCGGCTGGCGCAGGCCAACGAGCAGCGCGCCGCGCTGACCGAGCGCCTGCTCGACATCCGCGACGAGGAGCGGCGGGCGCTGGCGCGCGAGCTGCACGACGAGTTCGGGCAGAACCTCACGGCGATCCTCGCCTTTGCCTCGACGATCGAGAGCGCCGGCAGCGGCCGCAACGATCAGGTCGCCCAGGATGCACGGATGATTACGCAGTCCGTCAGCCATCTGATGGCGTGCCTGCGCGGCACCTTGAGCCGGCTGCGCCGTCCGCTCACCGAGGAGCTCGGCCTCGCCGCAGGCCTGATCGCGCTGACCGAGAACTATCAGCATGCCGCGCGGCCCGCGATCCGGCTCGACCTCCACGGCGACCTCGCCGACATCCAGGGCCCGGTCGCGGTCACCGCCTATCGCATGGCGCAGGAGTGCCTGACCAACGCCCTGCGCCACACCAGTGCGAGCGAGGTGTCGTTGCGGGTCGAGCGCCGTCAGGGTCCAGACAGTGCGCTCGTGATCTCGGTCGAGGACGACGGCGGCGGCGATGCGACCCTGCTGGCGCAATCGAGCGGCTTCGGCCTGACCGGAATCCGCGAGCGCATCGCCGCGGTCGGCGGCTCGCTGTCGATCGGACCGGCCGCGCGCGGGCTCAGCGTCTCCGCGACAATTCCACTGGCCGCCTGAGACAACCGGGATGCCCGAGCGCACAGGCATTTCGATCCTGCTGGTCGACGACCACCCGGTGGTCCGGCAAGGCTATCGCCGCGTGCTGGAGAGCCAGGACGGGTTTCGAGTCATCGCAGAGGCCGACAGCGCCGCGGCGGCCTATGCCGCGTTCAAGGCGCATGCGCCCGACGTGGTCGTGCTCGACATCTCAATGAAGGGCGCCAGCGGGCTGGAGGCGATCCGCAACATCCGCGCCCGCGACAACCGCGCCTGCATCCTCGTGTTCTCGATGCATGGCGAGGCGCCGCTGGTGAAGGCGGCGTTCGCCGCCGGCGCGAGCGGCTTCGTCACCAAGAGCAGCGAGCCGTCGGCGCTGGTCCGCGCCATCCGCATGGTCATCAACGGCGAGCGCGCGCTCAGCGACGACGTCGCCCACGTGCTGGCCGCTGACAGTCTTGATCCGCAGCAGACCGTGCTCGACCGGCTCGGCGAGCGTGAGATCGAAATCCTGCGCCAGTTCGCGTCGGGCCTGACCACCGAGCAGATCGCCGCCAACCTGCACCTCAGCGTCAAGACGGTGCAGAACTATCATTATCTGGTGAAGGCCAAGACGGGATTGCAGACGGATGCGCAGCTGGTGCGTCTGGCGGTGACCAGCGGGCTGACGAATCTGTAGGCTGCCGTAGGGTGGGCAAAGGCGCTGCCGTGCTGTCGCCGCATGCGAGCCAGCAGTGGCGCCGTGCCCACCATCAAACTGATGAGTTCGCTGATCGACGGTAGGCACGGCGCGCGCGATCTCGGCCCAAGCCGATGTCGTGCAACGCGCCTTTGCCCACCTACGAGCTGTGTGAACCCGCATGTCGCTGCGCTCATGCGGGCTAGGCGCGCCTAGCGCGCCTGAAGTCCACGGAGCAGCAGGGTCAGCACGGCATCGACCCGGGCCTGACAGGTGCACTCGCCCCACTCGTCGGCATGGGCGGGATGGTGAAAACTTCTCGTCGCGTCGAAGATCGCCGCGGCCGCGGTCTTGGGATCAGTGACGTGGAACGTCCCCTGCGCGACCCCCTCCGCGATCATGCCCTCGACCTGGGCGATCAGGTGCTGCTTGTGCGCCTTGACCACCGAGCACGCCTCGCGCGCCAGGGTGAGATAGGTCGCGAACATCTCCGGATCTTCACAGACCCGCTTCTGCTTGGCGCCGAACAGCTCGCGCAGCCAGCGCTCCAGTTTCGCCGGCGCGGGTCCCGGCTCGGCCGCGATCTGCGCCAGCGGCGCGCTGACCCGCTCGAGCCAGCGCCGCGCCACCGCCTCGCGCAGCGACGCCTTGCTGGGGAAGTGACGATAAACGGAGCCGTGGCTGACATCGAGCGCTCTCGCGACGTCGACGACCGTCGCTTTGGCGAGCCCGTAACGGCGCAACACGTCCTCGGTGACTTCGAGGATGCGCTCGGATGTCAGAACCACGGCCTCATTCATGCGTGCACCATATCGGTGTCGGACGTATGCGCCTTGATCTGGATCGTCTCGGCTCGATCGGCGGACGACGGCGCGCGGAATTTGGCTGCCTGGGTCTCCAGGTGACGCGCGACCTGGTGATTCAGCCAGTCCTGAAATTGTGAGTGCAACAATCGCTTTTCAATCTTCATCGAAGCGGTCCTTCGCAGTTGAAACCGCTGAACCCATGGTCAGACAGTGCAAGTTGATCTTCAGCATGACAGCGGCAGAGACATACACCATCGCGCTGACAGATTTCAATATCTGTCAGCGCGATTTTTTTTAACGGTATCATAATCCACCTCGATCGCACCGGCCGAGCGGAAAGACCGCCGTTTGTGTCGATCCGGCCGCTCTGGTAAAGCGCGGCGTAAAATGCTGGCGTGGACGCCCGGTCCCGCCCACCTTCCCTCCCGCCTCGGAGCGCCGTCGATGATCCCCCGCTATACCCGTCCCGAAATGGCCTCGATCTGGGAGCCGCAGACCCGGTTCAAGATCTGGTTCGAGATCGAGGCGCATGCGGCGGACGCGTTGGCGCAGCTCGGCGTGATCCCGAAGGACGCGGCCAAGACGATCTGGGCCAAGGCCAAGGACGCCACCTTCGACGTCGCCCGCATCGACGAGATCGAGCGCGAGACCAAGCACGACGTCATCGCCTTCCTGACCCATCTCGCCGAGATCGTCGGCCCCGAGGCGCGCTTCGTGCACCAGGGCATGACGTCGTCGGACGTGCTCGACACCTGCCTCAACGTCCAGCTCACCCGCGCCGCCGACCTGCTGCTCGCCGATCTCGACCGCGTGCTGGCGGCGCTGAAGACGCGCGCCTTCGAGCACAAGATGACGCCGACCATCGGCCGCTCGCACGGCATCCATGCCGAGCCGGTGACGTTCGGCCTCAAGCTCGCTTATGCCTATGCGGAATTCTCCCGCGCGCGCGAGCGCCTGGTCGCCGCTCGGAAGGAGGTCGCGACCTGCGCGATTTCCGGCGCCGTCGGCACCTTCGCCCAGATCGATCCGCGGGTGGAGGAGCACGTCGCCAAGGCGATGGGCCTGTCGCCCGAGCCGATCTCCACCCAGGTGATTCCGCGTGACCGCCACGCGATGTTCTTTGCCACCCTCGGCGTGATCGCCTCCTCCGTCGAACGCTTTGCGACCGAAGTCCGCCACCTGCAGCGCACCGAGGTGCTGGAAGCCGAGGAATTCTTCTCGGAGGGACAGAAGGGCTCCTCCGCGATGCCGCACAAGCGCAACCCGGTGCTGTCGGAAAACCTCACCGGCCTCGCCCGCATGGTGCGCGCCTATGTGACGCCGGCGATGGAGAACGTCGTGCTCTGGCACGAGCGCGACATCTCGCATTCCTCGGTCGAGCGCATGATCGGTCCCGACGCCACCGTGACGCTCGACTTCGCGCTGGTGCGCCTCGCCGGCCTGGTCGAGAAGCTGCTGGTCTATCCCGCCAACATGGAAAAGAACCTCGACCGCCTCGGCGGCCTCGTGCACTCGCAGCGCGTGCTGATCGCGCTGACCCAGAAGGGGGCGAGCCGCGAGGACTCCTACAAGCTGGTCCAGCGCAACGCGATGCCGGTATGGCGCGGCGAAGGCGACTTCCGTACCCTGCTCAAGGCGGACGCCGAGGTGAAGAAGTATCTCACCGACGCCGAGATCGACGAGCAATTCGACCTCGGCTACCACCTCAAGCACGTCGACACGATCTTCCGGCGCGTGTTCGGCAGCGCCGAGTGACGGCGCGCGCCGTTACAGCTTCTTCAGCGAGACGGCCGCATTGCCCTTGTTGTTGAAATAGAATCGATACAACAACCAAGGAAACAGGATGGAGGTGTCGTTGACGTAGACGAACACCTCCCCATCGCTGCGTGCGGTGAACTCGGCCGTCCAGCGGCTACTGCCGGGTGCTTCGGGTCGGAAGGTGGGGAGATGCTCCTCCAATCCCGTGCTGCCCACCCGTACGATGGGCGCGAACCAGTTCGACCAGATCAGCCGCTTGAACGGCACGCCCGGTAGCTGCGTCCAGGTCCCGTAACCAAAGCCGGCCGGGGATGCAGGGATGCTGCCGTCGCTCCATCCCTCTCCGACATCGAGCGTGATCTGATACGTCTCGTCCTGCGCCACGCTAAGCGCTGTCGGATAGCAATGGTGGCGCGTCTCGAACAACGGCCGGATACTTCCATTATGCCATGCCCCGATCTCTGTCTCGTTGACCTCGGTCGGCCTCAGTGTTGCCTTGCAGAACAGACCGGCCGTGTTGGCCGCGCCGAACGCCAGCCACCAGAACAGCCAGAACATGATGGCGGTCGGGAAGATCCACGATTTCAGGACGTAGAAACCGGCGATGTACCAGCCCTGGCGTCGCAGCGAATAAACCGTCGCGCGCCAGCCGGTCACCGGCTTGTGCCGGGATGGATCGTTCCAGGCGATGCGTGCGGCGTCGCGGATCGTTCGCTGCAGTGAGGTGCCGCACGCCGTCAAGCCGAGCGCAGCGGCCACACCGACCACCAGCAAACCCGGCGAATCCCGAAACGCGACGAACCATGGGTCGAGAAATTTTGGCAGGAAGGCTGCCGCTCCGTTGACCAGCGGATTTACCAGCCCATGCAAGGGCTCATAAAGCACGCGCGGCCAATAGATGACGAAATATGGGATCGCCGCGACGAACAGCAGCGCGAACATGGTGGCGAAATAGACCACGCGGCGCAGCCAGACCCAGTTCCAGACATCGTCCTGCACCCGCGTCCGCGCGTGCCCGCGATCGAGCGGATGCGGCGCATCGACCGGCGTATCGGTCTCATCCGTGACGCGGTAGCTGGCGGGTACGACCACCGGTGCATAATGATCGGGACCCGACTGGATGCGCTCGAACACCGTGCGGTGAATGGTCGGCTTCACCGGCGGCAAGGGCGGCTGCGGAAGGCTCGGATGCAGATCGTCAGCAAGAAGCCCGGTCTGGGCCTTGAACGGCGAATGAAGCAGCCACTTGATGCGACTGACATCGTACCGGAGCGATAGCTTGTAGGGCGGCGCTTCATAGATTTCGCGCAGATTGCGCGGCTTGTAGCGGTAATAGGCAGCCAACCCCTTGCGTGAGTCGTTCAGCGTATCGAGCGGATCGATCTCGGGATCGTAGAGTAGCCTGCGCCGCCCGTCGAGATAGACGAGACCATAGGCCTGGGCGCGGTCGAGCATCCAATCGAGCGTCACATAGGAAAGGCCATCCTGCGGATAGCCGCCGCCGATGTCGGAATGCACGCCGGTAAACCACACCTGGCTGATGCGCTCGCGGTCACGTGGCGGCAGGTCGGTGCGCAGATGCGGCGGCGGCTCGGCCAGTTTCGCAGCCGCGCTGCGCGGATCGTGGTCGATGCCGAACAGCCAGTCCTTCTTGTCACCGCGGCCCGGGACAGCATCGTCCCGTCCCCACACATAGCGTTCGTCCCAGATCACCGGGCGGAAGGCGTCACGCTCCTCCTCGATCGCGAGCGCGTGGCAAGCACGATGGATCTTTGAATTCATGAACTGGTCCGGCATCGACAGCGGCCAGATCCAATAGTCGATGGCGCGCGTCATCTCCTCGATCGGCCCGCCATAGGCGTCAACGGTGTCCCAAATGCCGACGAAATGCACGCTCTCGACCTCGATCGCCGGCGGCGCCTCGGGCGCAACGCCCTGCAGCCTGCGCAGCAGCTTGATCCCTCCATCGCGCCATTTGCGGAGGTCCAGGCCGATCTTGCCGAGATATCTGAGAAGTCCGGTGTTGTAGCGGCGACGATAGCGGCGATAGGCGTCCGCAGCGAAGCGCGCGAGGTCGGCCTCATTGTTGTTGTAAGCGACGAGGCCCTGACCCGCGATCATCGCCGCCACGATGCGGATCGTGAACGCGCCGCGGCTGAAGCCGAAGCAATAGATGCGGTCGCCCGGCTTGTAGTTGCGGCAGCAGAAGCTGTAGATCGCAATCGCATTCCGCTTCAGGCCGAAGCCGAAGACGCCGCCGAGGGCTGCGAACAGCTTGAAGGAGGACGTTCCGACGCCATCGTCGTAGAAGGCGACTTGCCGGCGCGGATCGCGCAGGTCCAGCAGCTGGAACAGCCGCCAGACATTGGTCTTGAACACGGCCTTGGCGCTGTTGCCGGTCCCGTCCGACAACAGCACGATGTTCTTTGCAACAGGATTGGACACGAGGCCCCCCGACCAGAATGCCGGCAGGGAGATTGGTCCGCAATTGCAAGAAAATCAAGGCGCAATCCCTGCGCGAGCCTGCAGGACACCCGCTCAGTTCTCAGCACCGCCCGTCATCCGCAAGGCAACATCGTCGCTTGATCCGATGCAGACATCGAACGGGGGACGGCGTATCGAGCCCCCCGCAGGCCGGGTCGGCGCGCCCCAGGGATCACCGGAGGCGCGACTGACAGAGCGGCACGCATGGAATCACTCAAAAATGATCAGCAGATACCTTTGTGCGGTTGTCCGACATCTCGTCGTCGACCTCCGATCCTTCGACACCGACCAGACGAGGCCCTATGCAGGTCGTCCTGCTCCCCCATCGACGAGACACCCACATGCCGGCGACCTATGATCCTCTGCTGCGACGGATCCATTGGGCAACGGCGCTGCTGTTCATTGCAGCCATGCTGATCGGACTCTATTGCGGCCTGCAGCCGGCCGGGACATCGCCGCGGCGCGAGTTGCTGGAAATCCACAAGTCGCTCGGCGTCACGCTGTTTCTGCTCGCCATTCTCCGTCTGATCGTGCGGGCTCGCACGACGGCCCCGGCAGCTCCGGCCGCCTTCGGCCCGATCGTCCGCGCGCTGTCGCAGCTCAATCATTGGACGCTCTATGCGCTGCTTCTGGTCATGCCCGTCACCGGCTACATGTTCTCGTCGGCCGGCGGCTACTCGCTGCGCTACTTCTGGACGTTCAGCTGGCCGCGCCTGTTCGCCGGCGACAAGACGATCGCGCAGGCCGGCGAGATCACGCACGACGCGCTGGCCTATGTGGTCTATCTCGTCGTCGGCCTGCACATCGCCGCCACGCTCTGGCATGAGTTCGTCAAGAAGGACGAGACATTGGCCCGGATGTGGCCGCGGCGGTGAGCGCGTAGCCCGGATGAGCGCAGCGACATCCGGGTTCATCGCAAGCAGCGTTGGAGACCCCGGATATCGCTCCGCTCATCCGGGCTACGAGGTCAACACGCTGCGCCTTCGTAGGGTGGGCAAAGCAGTCGCCGTCAGGCGGCAGCGTGCCCACCGTCGTGCGGCAGAGCAAGCGATCAGATGGTGGGCACGGCGCCTTCACGATCTCGCTCGTAGAATGAGCACGGCTGCGCCTTTGCCCACCCTACACAGCACCAACTACATCGGCTTCGCCGCCGCAACCAGATCGCCGGCGCGCTGGTCCTGTTTCATCAGCGAGGCCAGCTCGCTCTCGTCGAGCGTCTCCTTGACCAGCAGCCGACGCGCGGCGCGCTCCAGCACGTCGCGCTTGTCCTGCAGCAGCTTGCGGGTGCGCTCCAGCGCGTTCGTCACGATCGCCCGCACCTCGGCGTCGATCGCATCGCCCGCGGCCTCGCCATAGTCGGCGCTGCGTGAGACGCCCGGCGCAAGGAAGGACTGGTTGTCGCGCTCGTAGGCGACCGAGCCCAACTGCTCCGACATGCCGTAGCGGGTCACCATCGAGCGCGCGATGTCGGTGACGCGGCGCAGATCGTCGGCGGCGCCTGTCGACAGATGGCCGTAGACCACGAGCTCCGCGGCGCGGCCGCCGAGCAGCACCGCCATCTTGTTCTCGAGCTCCTCGCGCGTCATCAGGAAGCGATCTTCGGTCGGACGCTGGATGGTATAGCCGAGCGCGCCGACGCCGCGCGGAATGATCGAAACCTTGTGCACGGGATCGGTGCCCGGCAGGCTCATCGCAACGATCGCATGCCCCATCTCGTGATAGGCGACGATCTCGCGCTCCTTCGGATTGAGCAGCCGGTTGCGCTTCTCCAGGCCGGCGACGATGCGCTCGATCGCGTTGTTGAAGTCGTCGAGCCTGACCTCGTCGCCGCCGCGCCGCGTTGCCAGCAAGGTCGCCTCGTTGACGAGGTTGGCGAGATCGGCGCCGGTGAAGCCCGGCGTCAGCGCGGCCACCTTCTCCGGATCGACGTCGGCGGCGAGCTTGGCCTTCTTCAGATGCACCTGCAGGATCTGGATGCGGCCCGGCTTGTCGGGCCGGTCGACCAGCACCTGGCGGTCGAAGCGGCCGGCGCGCAGCAGCGCCGGATCGAGAATCTCGGGCCGGTTGGTCGCCGCCAGCAGCACCAGACCCGTCGAGGAATCGAAGCCGTCGAGCTCGACCAGCAGCTGGTTGAGCGTCTGCTCCTTCTCGTCATGGCCGCCGGCGAACGGGCCCATGCCGCGGGCGCGGCCGAGCGCATCGAGCTCGTCGATGAAGATGATGGCGGGCGCCTTGGCGCGGGCCTGCTCGAACAGGTCGCGCACGCGCGCCGCACCGACGCCGACGAACATTTCGACGAACTCCGAGCCGGAGATCGAGAAGAACGGCACGCCGGCCTCGCCGGCCACCGCCTTGGCGAGCAGCGTCTTGCCGGTGCCGGGCGGGCCGACCAGCAGCACGCCCTTCGGCATGCGGCCGCCGAGACGACCATAGGATTTCGGATCCTTCAGGAACGAGACGATCTCGCGCAGCTCGTCCTTGGCCTCGTCGACGCCGGCGACGTCGTCGAAGCGGACGCCGGTGTTGGATTCGACGTAGACCTTGGCCTTGCTCTTGCCGATCTGCATCAGGCCGCCGCCGAGCCCGCCGGCACCGCCCATCATCCGGCGCGACAGCCAGTACCAGACGCCGAAGAACAGCGCGATCGGCATCACCAGCGAGAGAATGTCGCCGAGGATGTTGCTCTCGACGCGGCCGGTGAACGTCACGTTGGCCTTGCTGAGCTCCTTGGCGAACTCCTGGTCGACGCGCGTCGTCGCGAAGCGCGACTGGCCGCTGGGCAGCGGCTCCTTCAGCGTGCCTTCCAGATAGTTCTCGGAGACGCCGACCTCCTTCACCTTGCCGGCGGACAGGAGATCCTGGAATTGACTGTAGGGAATGACGGCGACCTGGCGATAGCTCGTCCACGCATTGTGGATCATCATCGCTACGAAGATCGCGACGATCGCGTACCAGAGATTGAAGCGGGTCTGCTTGGTCATGGGTCTCTCAATCGGGTGATCAGTCGAAAACGAGCGGCCGCAAACGGCGGATCAAGCGCATCGCGTCAGGCACGGTCCCGCCCTTCGGCCTTGGGGACGAATACGGAGACGGCGCGCGGCAGCACGCCGAAGCGCGCCGGCGTGAAGGTGACGAGCTCGCCATCGGCATTGATCGGGCGCGGACGCCGCGTGCGGATCTCGAAGGATGTGTCGCGCGTGGCCCGCACCTCCTGCCACAGGCCGTGGCGACCCTTGCGGAAGTCATAGGCCATCGCCAGCAGCTTCCAGACGCGGCCGATCTCCAGCGAATAGAGATCCAGATGGGAATCGTCGATCTCCGCGCTGTCCTGGACGGCCATGCCGCCACCGTAATAGCGGCCGTTGCCGACCGCGATCTGCAAGGTCTTGACGCGCGCCGCGCCGTCGGACGACACGATCATGGCCCGGAACGGCCGCGCATTGGTGAGCACCTTGAGCGCCGTGATCGCGTAGCCGAGCCGGCCGAACCGGCGCTTGGTCTCCTTGGTCAACTGACGCGCGAGGTCGGCGCTCAAGCCGAGGCTTGCGACGTTGAAGAATGGATGACCATTGACCTCGCCGAGATCGATCTGGCGGCGATGGCCGGCGGCGATCACGTCGACCGCGGCCTCCATGTCATCAGGCAGGCCGAGCGTGCGGGCAAGGTCATTGGCGGTGCCGGCTGGAATAATGCCGAGCGGCAGGCCGGTCCTGACCAGTGCGGGCGCAGCCGCGTTCAGGCTGCCGTCCCCCCCGGCGACGACGACCGCCTCCGCATCGTCGGCATGGGCTTCGATCCACGGCGCCACCTCGCGCGGACTATGCGGCGCCGAGATCACGAGATCATAGCCGGCCGCACTCAGCCGCGACACGGCAGTGCCCGCGGCCTCGCCGCCGGAGCGGCTGCCGCGGTTGATGATCATCAAGAGACGGCGCGTTGCGACGGCCGATCGCGACGGCGGCGCCTTCGCGATCGATATCTGGTCACCCCCCGTGGTCACGATTGTCTCCCGTACACGAGATGCCCGTGCGCATCAGCGCACCGGTTCCATACAAAGTGACGAGCACGCGCTCCGGTTCCATCACGATCAGGGCCGCCATCCGAGGGATTGCGGGAGGTATGAGCGGGGTCATGATTGTTGGGGTGGTGATGTGGGGGGCGAGAGCCCCAAGGGCTTGATCGCAACAAGGGCTGATAGCAACAAGCGACGCGTGTGGCCGCATCTGGTCAAACTCCTCAGGAATACCGCCGGCATCGGTCATGAAAGAGAGTCCGACATCATAGTCGCATGGACTATCAGAGGGGCCCGGATCTCCGGCCCTCTGGAATTAGTTTGGAGCCGCACGCCCGCAAGACGGCTGCCGCGGCAGCAGACACTCTGTCGCACCTTCACGTTCATCTTGCTGAACGTGGACGCAAGGCGCTGGCTCTTGAAAACCGATCGGGACACACATACGTCCGTTCCCTACCCCTGGTCCGGGCCCCTCTGGTGAACCTGCCGGTGCGCTCACGATGTCGGACCTGACATCAATTTCACCGGCTAGATAAGAGGACCCGTCGTGGAATTCCTGTTCATCGCGTTTGCCGGCAAGCCCGTCTGGATGTGGCTCGCCTTCCTCGCAATCGTGCTCGCCCTCCTCGTCTTCGATCTCGGCATCCTCCATCGCAAGACGCGCGAGATCTCGGTGCGCGAGAGCCTCGTCATGAGCGCCATCTACATCATGCTCGCCCTGGCCTTCGGCGGCTGGGTATGGTGGCAGCTCGGCGGCGAGGCCGGCACCGCCTATCTCACCGCGTTCACGATCGAGAAGGCGCTGGCGATGGACAACGTCTTCGTCATCGCCATGATCTTCAGCTACTTCTCGATCCCGCGCGCCTATCAGCACCGCGTGCTGTTCTGGGGCATCGTCGGCGTCATCGTGCTGCGCGCGATCATGATCGGCCTTGGCGCCGTGATCGTCGCCCAGGCGAGTTGGGTGCTCTATCTGTTCGCGCTGTTCCTGGTCGCGACCGGCATCAAGATGCTGGTGTTCAAGGACAAGCCGCACGACATCGGCTCCAACCCGGCACTGGCCTGGGTGCGCCGTCGCTTCGACGTCACCGACCGCCTGCACGAGGAGCGTTTCTTCGTTCGCCAGCCGGATGCAAGCGGCAGGCCGACCTGGTTCATGACGCCGCTGTTCCTGGCGCTGATCCTGATCGAGTTCGCCGACGTCGTCTTCGCCGTCGACTCCGTGCCCGCGATCTTCACGATCTCGACCGACCCGTTCGTGGTCTACACCTCGAACATCTTCGCGATCCTCGGCCTGCGCGCGCTCTATTTCGCGCTTGCCGCGATGGTCGATCGCTTCCAGTATTTGAAGCTGGCGCTGGCGGCAGCGCTGATCTTCATCGGCTCGAAGATCTTCCTTGCCGACCTGCTCGGGCTCGAGAAGTTTCCGCCCGCCCTCTCGCTCGGCATCACCTTCGGTCTGCTCGGCGCGGGTATCGCCTATTCGCTGTGGAAGACGCGGCCTGCCGTCGAGCAGATGAAGTGACGCAGGCCAGAGGACATGAGGTTGCCGCGTGGTGATGAATGATGTCGCATCCAACGATGAGGACTCGTCGGCGCCGCGCCGTCACAACGGGCCGATCAGCCGCCGTCTGCTCGCGATCGCCCGCACGGTGCGGTCCGAGGAGCCGTCCATCGGCGAATTGTTCGACCGACTGGAGTCGGAAGGTCTCGGCCTGACGTTGCTGCTGCTGACCTTACCGGCGTTGATCCCATTGCCCGGCCCGTTCGGCATGGTGTTCGGCACCTTGGTGGCTCTCGTCGCACTGCAGATCCTGCTCGGCGCCGAGCGGCTATGGCTGCCCGAGCCGCTGCGCCGCCGGCCGGTGCCGCAGCGGCTGCTGCGCAAGGTGATCCGTGCCGGACTCGATTGGGCGGGCTTTGCCGAGCGCGGCCTGCGTGAGGACCGGCTGGTCTGGCTGACCGGCCGGCCGGCGCGGATGCTGCTCGCGCTGCCCCTGCTGCTGATGGCCGTCACCATCATCCTTCCGATCCCCATGGGCAACGTGATGCCGGCGTTGGCGCTGATCGCCGCCTCGATCGGCTTCATGGCCGGCGACGGGCTCGCAGTCCTGCTGTCGATCCTGATTGCGATGGCCGCGGTCGTGTGGACGGCGGTTCTGCTCTATACGGGTGCCGCGGCCGCCGATTATGCCGCAACTCTCCTGGCACGCTTTGCGGTGCATCTGCGGGCCATGCTGGAGAGCGTCGGTGTCGATCTCGGCTTTGCCGCCGGCGTGACGACCGTGTTTGCGGTCGCAACGGGCATCGCCGCGCTTGCCTTCTGGGTGCAGGCGGTGCGCCACCGGCGCAGCCGGCGCATACCCATCGATCCGACGCAGGATCCGCGCGAATGCTCCCGCGCGCTGGCGCGACGCGGCCGCGGTCTCGTGGCCGCCGCGAGCATTGCGACCACCGCAGCCGCCGTCTTCATCGCCACGCGTTTCATGCTGACCGGCTCGATCTGAGTTCCCGCTGTGGCAGCGCGGCCGCGCCACGGTGCATTGCGCGGCTACGAGGGACATATCTTCGTGAGCGCCCGCCGGCCGCAAGCGCGAGCACTTGTCATTGAAGTAGCAACAAAAAATGCGACCGATAAGCGCAGGCGCGTCGAGCATCGTCAGCCGCCTGCGAGAAATGCCACTGTCCCTTTGTGCCGGCTGCAGCTATACGAGAGATGACTGTCACTAAACGGTTACAGAATCGACACATGCCCGATTCGAACGCAACGGCGTCGATCCACGGCAGTGGCCATGCGGTCGGCCTGCGGGATAGTGGTGACTCGGCGAGCAGCGATCCCGGTGGCGCCGCCGATAGCTTGACTGCACAGCACCTTGCCGATCACGCGGTCACACGGGGGAATGCCGTGGCGCCGGGCGTGGAGGTCGTGACGCCGTCCTTGCCGGATCCCGCGGCCGGCGCCGGCCATGAGATCGAGCTGAAGCTCCTCGTCGCGCCCGATCAACTCGCCGGCTTCAACAACGCACCGGTCGTCACCGCGCATGCGCGCAACAAGGGTTCGCGCAAGCATCTGACATCGGTCTACTACGACACGCCGAAGCGCATGCTGTGGAAGAACGGCTTCACCTTGCGGGTGCGCCAGAGCGGCTCGCGCTTCGTGCAGACCGTGAAAGAGCAGCACAGCGACGACCCGCTCAAGCGCGGAGAGTGGGAGGCCAGCGTCAGCTCGCTGGCGCCCGATCCGGTGCTGGCGGCCGCGCTGCTGCCGGAGGAGCTTCGCTCCGCGCTGGCCGATGCAACGCTCGAGGCGGTGTTCACGGCCGACGTGCATCGTCACGCGCGCATGCTCGACGTGCCCGGCGCGACCATCGAGATCGCGTTCGACAGCGGTGTCATCAAGGCCGGCGAGCACCGTGAGATCGTGAGCGAGATCGAGCTGGAGCTCAAAAGCGGCAACCCCGCCGCCATCTACGAGATCGCGCAGCGCATCGCCGATCACGGACCGATCAGACCTTCGATCCGCAGCAAATCCGCGCGCGGTTTCGACCTCGCAGCCGGAGCAGCGCCGGGGGCCGAAAAGCCGCGCAAGCTGCGCCTCGATCCGGCGGTGTCTCTCGACGAGAGCTTCGCCGTCGTCCTGCGCGGCAGCCTGCGTCATCTGCTGCAGGCAATGCCTGCAGCAGATGACGGACGCGATACGGAAGGCGTGCATCAGTTGCGGGTAGCGCTGCGCCGCCTGCGCGCCGCGTTGCACCTGATGCGGCCGCTCGGGACCTCGGCGACGCTCGACGGTCTCGAGGCGGATGCGCGCTGGCTGGCACAGAGCCTCTCGGCGGCGCGCGACCTCGACGTGTTCCTGAACGATACGCTGCCCGAGATCGCCGAGGCGTGCCCCACGGTTGCAGGCTTCGACTCGCTCCGGTCGCTCGCCGAGCGGCGGCGCGAACTCGCCTATCGCACGCTGCGCATCGCGCTTGCCGAGCGCCGCTGCGCCGCTTTCGTGCTCAGCCTCGGCGAATGGATCGAGACCCGCGGCTGGCGCAACGACGTCTCCCCCGACGATCTCCGACGCCTCGCCGCGCCCGCGATCGATTTCGCCGGGCCCGTCCTGTCGGAGCGCCACCAGAAGGTGCTCAAGCGCGGCCGCCGCTTCAAGAAGCTGCCGGCCGAGCGGCGCCACCGGCTGCGTCTCGCACTGAAGAAGCTGCGCTACAGCATCGACTTCCTGCTGCCGCTCTACGGCGCGAGCAAATCGGCGAAGAAATATGCCAGGACGCTCGCCGGTTTCCAGGAACAGCTTGGCCACTACAACGACATGGCGGTCACCGCCGGCGTGATCGAGACCCTTGGCACCACCTCCACCGACGCGGCGATCGCGGCCGCCGCGATCACCGGCTGGCAGACGCATGCCATGGCCGGCGTGGAGCAGCCGTTGCGCGAGGCGTGGCGCGCCTTCACCAAGGCGCCGACGCCGTGGCAGGCCGAGGAGGCGTGACGATCGGACGCGATGACGTCGGTTCATGGAGCGCATTGATCCGGTTCAAGGTGTCTGGTCGAGATGTGTGGGAGCGTGATCTCATGAAGATATCCAGCGTGACGTGTCCGCATTGCCGTGCCGCCTACGAGATCGCGGAATCGACATCCGCCGTTGGCGCTGCCGGGCGGTTCGACTGCGGCGTCTGCGGCACGCCGTTGGCAGCGTGGGACGAGCCGAAGCTGCGGGCCTTCCGCCTGGAGGTGCCGCCCGAGCGCAAATACCCCCGCGTGCCCGCCCCCGCCCCGCTCGCCTGAATCCCGTTCCGTAATCCGGAACGCCCGGCATCGTCCGTCGAGGTGACCGCGCATCCGCGCATGGCGCCATGGCCGGCCGCAACTTGCCTCGCTTTTTTGACCGGGTCATAGTCGGTCGTTGCGCGGTGCTGTCGGCTGGCCTGGCCGCATCACTGCAGCGTTCCGATTCACTTCAGCGAGTCATCCGGTCCTCATGCCCATCCTCAACAGCATCGCCGCGCTCTCCGACGAAATGGCCGCCTGGCGCCACGATTTCCACGAACATCCCGAGCTGCTGTACGAAGTCCATCGCACCGCCGGCATCGTCGCCGACCGCTTGCGCGAATTCGGCTGCGACGAGGTCGTGACCGGCATCGGCCGCACCGGCGTGGTCGGCGTGATCCGCGGCCGCAAGTCCGGCTCCGGCAGGACCATCGGCCTGCGCGCCGACATGGATGCGTTGCCGATCGAGGAAACCTCCGGCGTTCCCTATGCCTCGAAGACGCCGGGCCTGATGCATGCCTGCGGCCATGACGGCCACACCGCGATGCTGCTGGGCGCTGCGAAATATCTCGCCGAGACCCGCAATTTCGACGGCACCGCTGTCGTCATCTTCCAGCCGGCCGAGGAAGGCGGCGCCGGCGGCAAGGCAATGGTCGACGACGGCCTGATGACGCGCTGGGGCATCCAGGAGGTCTATGGCATGCACAACATGCCGGGCGTCCCCGAAGGCCATTTCGAAATCTCGCCGGGCGCGATGCTGGCTTCGGCCGATGCGATCCACATCAAGGTCACCGGCAAGGGCGGCCATGGCGGCGCCGGCCCGCACCGGGCCGTCGACAGCATCCTGATTGCCTCGCAGATCGTCAACGCACTGCAGTCGATCGTCGCGCGCAACGTCGATCCCTTGAAATCCGCGGTGATCTCGATCTGCTCGATCCATGGCGGCACCACCTTCAACGTCATCCCCGAGACCGTCGAGATGCTCGGCACCGTCCGCACGCTCGATCCGGAGATCCGCGACCTCGTCGAGAAGCGCATCGTCGAGGTCACCGAGGCCACCGCCCGTGCCTATGGCGGCTCGGCCGAGGCGATCTACGAGCGCAAATATCCGGTGACGATGAACCACCCGGCCCAGGCCGCCTTCGCCGCCGACGTCGCCCGCGACGTCGCCGGTGACGAGCGCGTCAACGACCGCGCCATTCCCCTGATGGGCGGCGAGGACTTCGCCTTCATGCTGGAGGCCCGCCCCGGCGCGTTCGTGTTCCTCGGCATGGGCCCCGGCAACGAGTGCCACCACCCGGCCTATCGCTTCAACGACAATATCCTCAGCGCCGGCGCATCGTACTGGGTGAAGCTGGTCGAGAAGAGCATGCCGGCGAACTGATGAGCTGATGAAAACGTAGGGTGGGCAAAGCGGCAGCGTGCCCACCGTAGCGCGTCATTCTTCGCAACGAGATGGTGGGCACGGTGCCATCACGATCTCACGCGGCGCGGTCGCGCCTTCGCCCACCCCACATTCTGGATTGTTCGCTTCGCTCGCAATGACGGGCGTGGCGGGCACCGGAATTCCTCCAAGCTCCGCCATCGCGAGCGCCAGCGAAGCGATCCAGGGGCGCAGCGCACGAACCGGAATGGCTACTTCGTTCGGAGCCGGAACGTTTCGTTCCGCATCGAAACGTCGAGCGCTGCCGGGCCGCTATGAGAAGGCGTCCTTCTCCGCCGCGAGTCCCCCATGCAGCGCCGCTCCGACCTCAGCCGCGAAATCGCCCTCCTGGTTCTGCTCTCGACCTTGTGGGGCGCCTCCTACACCTTCATCAAGATCGGCGTCGAGACCATCCCGCCGCTGACCCTGATCGCGGCACGCACGCTGATCGCGGGCTTGCTGCTGGCCGCGATCATCCGCAGCCGCGGCCTCGCTTGGCCGCGTGACCGGACGATATGGCGTCGCTTCATGATCCAGGCCGGCCTCAACAGCGTCGTGCCGTTCACGCTGATCGCCTGGGCCGAGCGCACCGTCGAGGCGGGCCTTGCGACGATCCTCAACGCCACCTCGCCGATCTTCACCTTCCTGCTGACCGCGCTGGTGACGCACCACGAGCCCGTCACCCTGCGCAAGCTGGTCGGCGTCGCCGCCGGACTCGCCGGCACCTGCCTCATCGTCGGCACCGAGGCGCTGGGCGGGCTTGGCCGCGAGTTGTGGGCGCAGATTGCGATCGTCGCCGCCACCATCTGCTATGCTGGCGCCGCGATCATGGGAAAGAGCTTCAAGGGGCTCAACCCTATGCTGCCGGCGGCGGGATCGCTGCTGTCTGGCGCCTTGGTCCTGATCCCGCTTGCGCTGGTCGTCGACCATCCGTGGACGCTGGCACCGTCGCTGCGCTCGGTGCTGGCGCTGGCCGCGCTCGCGACCGTCTCGACCGCGGCCGCGATGGTGATCTATTTCCGCCTGGTGCAGACGCTCGGCTCGATCGGCGCCACCGCGCAATCCTATCTGCGCGTGCCGATCGGCGTTGCAATTGCCGTTGCCGGCCTCGGCGAGCGCCTCGCGCCGAGCGCCTGGATCGGGCTCGCCTGCGTCGTCCTTGGTGTGATCGCGATGACGCTGCCCTCGCGCAAGGGGGGGATGGATGGCAGAGAGACGGTCCGCTGACCGCATATCCCGGCAGGGCTCAAAACAAGCGCAACTCACGCCGTCATTGCGAGCGCAGCGAAGCAATCCAGGGCGGCGAGCAAACAAGTCTGGATTGCTTCGTCGCCTTCGGCTCCTCGCAATGACGAGAAAATTGATGCAGCGCCCTTACCCGATCGCGATCGCTACCTTTCCGACATGCGCGCCACTCGCCATGTAATGGAACGCCTCGCGCGCCTCGCCGAACGCAAACACGCGATCGACCACCGGCTTCACCTGATGCAGCGTCAGCGCGTTCGCCAGCGCCTGGAGATCGTCGACCGAGCCGACCGTGACGCCCTGCAGCCGCTGCTGCTGCATCACCATCAGCGGCAGCCGCAGCTCAGAGGCCGGCGCGCCGGCGAGCACGCCGATGAAGGCGATGGTGCCGCCGATCCGGGTGGCGCGGATCGATTCATTCAGCGTACCGACGCCGCCGACCTCGACCACGAGATCGACGCCCTGCCCGGTGATCTCGCGCGCCTTCTTGCCCCAGTCCGGCACCTGCTTGTAGTTCAGCGTGACATCGGCGCCGAGCGCCTTCAGCCGCGCGATCTTGGCCTCGCTCGACGACGTCGCGATCACCCGCGCGCCCGCGATTTTCGCGATCAGCAGCGCAAAGATCGAGACGCCGCCGGTGCCTTGCGTCAGCACGGTGTGGCCCGGCCTGATGCCGCCGAGCTTGATCACGGCACTCCAGGCGGTGACGCCGGCGCAGGGCAAGGTCGCGGCCTCGACATCGCTGAGATGCGCGGGCGTCCTGATCAGCGCCTGCACCGGAAAGACACGATACTCGGTCAACGTGCCGTCGACGCCGCCGCCGAGCGCCCCACGCATCTTCGCTTCGCTCGGCTCGCCGCCCGTCCAGCTCTCGAAGAAGCTGCCGACGACACGATCGCCGGCTGCGAACGCCGACACGCCATCGCCGACCGCCTCGACCACGCCTGCGCCGTCGGACAGCGGCACCAGCGGAAATTTCTGCCGTGAGCCGTAGCCGCCCCTCACGGTCAGGAGATCGCGGTAGTTGATGCTCGCCGCCGTCAGCCGCACCAGCACCTCGCCCCTGCCGGGCTGCAGCACGGGCTTGTCGACCAGCGCCAGCGCATCGATTCCGCCGGGCCCCTGCAGCTCGTAGCATTGCATCCGATGTCTCCCGCCCATGCGGCGCTGTCGCTTCGTTCTTCTGCCGGGAATGGTGAAGCGTTTCGTGCCGGCGATCAAGCCGACCGTCGTTCCATGCGACGGACAAACAACGCAAACACGCGCATGCTCCGCGCTGGAGTCCGGAGATCACCGCGACCGCGCGTGCCGACCGCCGACACGCCGTCACATCGCCGCTTCGAACCTGATCCGACAGACCAGACCCTCGTCGCGAAAATCCTGCTCGATGCTGCCGCCGATCGCTGCGAGGCTCGCTCGGATCATGCGCGCGCCAAATCCCTCGCTCCCAGGCGGCTCGATCGCGTGCGGACAGAGCTCGCGCCAGGCCACGGTGCCGCGGCCGCCTTCCTGCGCGATCTGGACCTCGAGCCGTCCGCCCTGACCGCGCAGCGCGCCGTATTTGACGGCGTTGGTCGCGAGTTCGTGGAACACCAGCGCGAGATTGCGCACCGCTTCCGGCCCCAACGGCATGTCCGGCCCGTCCACCGTCACGGCGCCGGAGGCGCGATACGGCTGCAGCTCGACGTCGAGCAGCATGCGCAAGGTCATCAGGCGGTGGTCCGACCAGGCGAGACTGTTGGCGCGCGCGACTGCGTCGAGCCGCAGCGCGATCGCCTCCCCTTTGGCGCGATCCTCGCCTGACAGGCTTGATCTGACGATCGCCTGAAACAACGCGAGCTGATTGTTCACGCGATGCCTCAGCTCGCCGAGCAGCAATTCGCGCGCATGCTCGCTGCGCTTCAGCTCCACGAGCGCGCCGCGACAGAGATGCCCGAGCCAGATGATCAGCGCCGCGGTGCTCAGGAATCCAACGAGGTTGATCGCCTCGGCATGATCAGGACGATCGGTGAAGCCGACGAGCACCACGGTGGCGGACAGCCAGGCGGCAAAAATGGCCGCGGGAATGCCGCCGAGCAGCGCTGCGAACACCACCGCCGGGTAGAACGTCGCGTAGGGCAGCGTCGCGCCGGCATAATCCAGCCCGATCCGGCCCGCGGTCGAAATCGCGACGGCGAGCATGGTGAGCAGAAACGTGGTCGCCGACCACCGTCTGCTCCGAACGATCCAATCTGAGAAACTCCGACCCGCGCGCACGATTGACCCCGAAGGCAAGGTCTATCGCCGGACGCCGGCTGGAACAAGCTGAAGGAACTGCCACCGGGGCGCAAATATTTTAGGAACCTTTGCCGCGCCGTTGCGTTTGGCTACCCCTGTTGCGCCAGACGGAACGCATCATGCCGCGCGGTGGGAGAAGCCACCGCTCCGCCGCCAAGGGCACGCACTCCGCGTCGCGTCTGCGCCGGCACGAATGCCGGACGTTGCACGATGAGTTCGTCGCAGGCTCGCCGACGAACTGAAAAGACAACGGTATCGGAACGCTGCACGCGAAAGAGCTTGTATCCGGCGCTTCTCGCTGCGCTAACCCTAGCGGCTTGCCGCTGAGCGCCGCAGCGTCGATCATCGCGGCCATGACGACGAAATCGCGCGAGAGACTCTACGGTGCCGGCATCCGCATCGCGCAGGAGCAGGCCGCGCGTGCGCGTAAGGAAGCGGATCGTCTGGCCTGCGACGCTTGGAATAAGCGCATGCTCGGCTACAAGGGGCCGGCGCAGCCGTCACCGCTGCTCGGCGATGCGCTCAACGCCGGCTATTACTATCTGGAAGTGCACTGCCTCGGCTGCGACACCAATCAGACCGTCGCGCTCGACATCATCAGGCGCGCCAAGACGACGCCAATCCATGAGCTCGAGCGCTACATGCGCTGCCAGGATTGCTCGCGGCTTCGCGGTCATCCCTACAAGCGCAGCGCGCTGGTGGCGTTGCGCGAGACCAAGATCTCGGCCGCGCATCCGGCCTCGACATGGTGGCCCGGTGAGCGATAGGCGGTCGAATACCCAGCGTCGCGTCCCCTCGGATTCGTGCAGAGGTACTCCGATCAGGCACTGACTGCGCCCGCTCGAAAAATACGTGGATACTCGGAACAATCATGACGATCCGTTGTTTCGAAAACTTGCCGGCGCGGCAGGGAAGCGGAACATGTCAGAGTTGATGACTCAGCCGGACAAGCTGCGGGCCGACGCGGCGGAATGCGCCCTCATTCGTGATCTCGCCACCGACCGCGACAAGCGCGAACTGTTCGCGCGTCTGGCCGAGCATCTGAGCATGCTCGCCGCCGAGGTCGAGCGCGCGGCCCGCGCGCAGGATGGGCGCACAGAGAAAGCGAGCCTTCGCTGAACCGCGAAGCTCCCTGGACGAGCTGCGCGGATTCACGCTCCCCTGCTGTCGCTGCGCTCGCCACACAATCGCGCAACTCCACTCCGTTATAGATCGGGATGATCCGCGATCGATTCGCGCAGCGAGCGATCACGCTCCTCTCAGCGTCAGGTGCCGATCTTGCGACGTTTCCTCCCCTGCCTCGTTCTGCCGCTTCTCCTCGCTTTCCCCGCCGCAGCGGCTGAGCTCGTTGGCCGCGTCAGCATCGTGGACGGCGACACGCTGGACATTCACGGCGAGCGGATTCGCCTGTGGGGCATCGACGCGCCCGAAAGCGCACAGCTCTGCCGCGGCCGCGACCGCAGGCCGTATCGCTGCGGCGCGCTGGCCGCCAACACGCTGGACGCCTTCACGCGCGGCAAGGTTCTGCGCTGCATGCCGGTCGACGGCGATCGCTACGGCCGCATCGTCGCGCGTTGCGCCGCCGGCGCGACGGATCTCGGCCAGTTCATGGTGTCGCGCGGGCTCGCGGTCGAGGAGCCGCAATATTCGCGCGGCGTTTACACCGCCGATCAGCGCGCCGCCCGCCGCGCCGGCCGCGGCATCTGGTCCGGCCGTTTCATTGAGCCGCCGCTCTATCGCGGCTGCATGCATGCCGGCAGGACGACGTCGGTGTGCTCGGACGGAGGGATCGGCTGGCGGTGAGCGCGGCCGCATGACGGCGTCGCCTTGTCCACCACACCGGCCACAACACCTCAATTGCCACGCGTCGCCCTCTGGCTGTACGGTCGCGCACCGCAAAGACCAGGCTGGATGAGGACGATGACAGAGACAAAGACGCGCGTGGCGATCCTGTTCGGCGGGCGCTCGGCGGAGCACGACGTCTCGCGGGCCTCGGCGGCCAACATCTTCCGCTCGCTCGATGCCGGCCGCTACGCCGTCACGCTGATCGGCATCACCACCGACGGGCGCTGGGTGCTCGCCGACGCTGCGAATGACGGTACAGGCGCGGCGCTGACCGTACCGACCGACGGCCCGCAGATCGTGCTGCTGCCGGCCGGCCAGGGCCGCGCGCTGGTCATCGGCGACGGCGCCCCGCGCGAGCTTGCCTTCGACGTCGTGTTTCCGGTGCTGCACGGTCCGAACGGCGAGGACGGCACCGTGCAGGGCGCGCTGGAGCTCGCCGATGTCGCCTATGTCGGCGGCCGCGTGATGGGATCGGCGGCGGCGATGGACAAGGACGTCGCCAAGCGCCTGCTCCGCGATGCCGGCCTGCCGATCGTGCCGTTCGTCACCATGACGGAAGCGTCTCCGGTGACCTATGAGGCGGCGGTCGACGCCGTCGGGTCGTCCGAGCTGTTCGTCAAGCCGGCCAATCTCGGCTCCTCCGTCGGCATCTCCAAGGCGCGCAGTGCCGAGGAGTTCGCCGCCGCCTGCCGCCTGGCGCTGCGCTTCGACCGCAAGATCCTGATCGAGCGCTGCATCAGCCCGGTGCGCGAGATCGAATGCGCGGTGCTGGAGCATCCCGACGGCAAGGTCGCCGCGTCCGAGCTCGGCGAGATCGTGCCGGCCGACAGCCACGGCTTCTATTCCTACGAGGCCAAATACACCGACGCATCGGGTGCCTCGCTGCACGTCCCGGCACAGGTCGAGCCGGGTCTCGCCGCGCGCATCCGCAAAATGGCGACCGAGGTGTTCGGCGTGCTCTGCTGCGAGAGTCTCGCGCGCGTCGATTTCTTCGTCCGCGGCGAGGAGGTCTACGTCAACGAGGTGAACACCCTGCCGGGCTTCACCAACATCAGCATGTACCCGAAGATGTGGGAGGCCACCGGCCTGCCCCAGCCGGCGCTGATGGACAGTCTGATCGCGCATGCGCTGGCGCGTCATGCGCGGCTCAGGGAGTTGGCGTCGCAGCGCTGACGACGATCGCCGGCCGCTCCTCGGGCCCGACGGCGCCGCAAGTCAGCGCGGCGCGACCTTGACGCCGTCGGCCACCCGGTCGCTAGGATAGATGATCACGACA
The DNA here is from genome assembly GCF_032485055.1 of Bradyrhizobium sp. SZCCHNRI20481. Lineage (NCBI taxonomy): Bacteria > Pseudomonadati > Pseudomonadota > Alphaproteobacteria > Hyphomicrobiales > Nitrobacteraceae > Bradyrhizobium > Bradyrhizobium sp. SZCCHNRI20481. The sequence goes on along the minus strand of NZ_JAUEUE010000010.1, from coordinate 290,663 downwards.
TCGCCGCTGGCGACGCCGTCGGCCACGGAGGCGAACCGGCCTGAGCGCCGGATGAGCCGGACGGTGCGCAATTCGGCGCGCCCATCCTTCAGCGCGAACACCGACCAGTCGTCACCGCGCTTGAACAGCGCGCCGGTCGGAACGATGGTCGCATCCTCCTGCGTGAAGACGACGATCTGCGCATCGAGCTGATAGGCATCGCCGAGCCGCTGCCATTGCTCGGCCGGCGAGACGATGTCGATCAGCACGTTGACCCTCTGCTCCTCGATTCCGAGCGTCGATATCTTGGTGAACGCCGCCGGCTCGACCCGGCGAACCCGCCCAGAGAGTCGGCCGGCGCCGCCCCAGCGATCGATCGTGACATCAGCGCCGGGACGGATCTCGACCGCATCGGTGCTGAGCACGTCGACGACCACTTCGAGATCGTGGGGATCGCCGAGGTCGAGCAATGCCGCACCCGGCTGCACCGTCGTTTCGCTTTCCTGGGTCACCTTCAGCACCAGCCCGCCGACCGGCGCGGTCACGCTCCAACTATCCGCCGGCGCATCGGCATCGGTCTTGCTCCCGTAGCGCACCAGCATCGCTCTGAGCTGGCTCAGCTCGTGCTCGGCGGCATGGTCGACATATTCGGCTGCGCGCAGGTCACGCTCGGCGATCCGCATCGCGAGCTCGGCACGCTCCCGCGCCTGCGCGGTCGCCGCTCCGCTGGCGGCCAGGGCCGTGGTACGCGCCAGATCGGCGCTTGCCTGCGCGCTCTGCGCCTGCGCTCGGGCCACGACCGCCTTGGCCCGCTCGACGTTGGCCTCTGCCGCGCCGAGCAGCTCCTCGGTCTCGCGGCGGGCGCGCGGATCGAGCAGCGGCGCTGGCCCCGGCGTGATGGTGGCAACCACGTCGTCCGCCTTGACCTGGTCGCCGGCCTTGAAGCGGATGCGCCCCAGCCTGCCGGCGAGCGGCGCGGCCACGATGTAGCGCTGGCGCACCCGCGTCTTGCCGTCGTCATCGACGGTGGCAACGAACCGCCCCTTGGTCACCACGGCCGTCTCCACCGGAACTGCGCCCGGCATCGCCATCCAGGCGATGACGGCGGCGGCCGCCAGGAACGCTGACACGATGCCGAGGCGGCGCAACACGGGACGCATGCTCATTCCCTGGTCTTGAGGGCCGCGACCAGATCGAGCCGATCGACCCTCCTGCGGACGATGATGGCGCTGATCGCGGCGCTGGCCAAGACCACCGCGGTGGCGATCAGGTAGGTCCGCAGCGCGATCACGCCAGGAATCTGGAAGCTTTCGCTGGAATGCAGGTGCGCGATCAGCGCAATGACGCCGCGCGACAGCAACAGGCCGAGCGGAATCCCGACCGCGATGTCCAGCGCAAACTCGCCGAACAGGATGCCCGCGACCTCGCTGCGGGTGAAGCCGAGCACCCGCAGGCTGGCGAGCTCCCAGGCCCGCTCCTGCAGGCTGATGCGTGCGCTGTTGTAGACCACGCCCACGGTGATGATCGCGGCGAAGCCGGTCAGGATGCCGGCGACGACGAACACGAGGCCCGCGATCTTCTCCATGAACGATGCGATGACATAGGCCTTCATGGTCACCGATTCGATCGCCGGCATGGTCTTGAAGCTCGCACCGAGCGCAGCCAGCGCCGCCGGCTCGACATGGAGGCTCGCCGCCGAGACCGCCGCGCCTTCGCCGGTGAAGCGATTGAGCGTGTCGATATCCATGTAGGACGCCATGCCGACCGCCTCATCGACGATGGCGCTGACCGGAACGTCGCGCCGCCGGCGACGGCCTTCCATCGCCTCCACCGTGACGATCTGCCCTGCGTTCAGCGCCAGGCGCTCCGCAAGGCGTCGGGTCAGCGTAATGCCATCAGGCGCCGCCACGATCGGACGGCGCGCGGAATCGTGCGGCCGGCGCAGTTCGTCCGTCGCGGCCAGCCCGATCACCGAGGTCAGGTAGCTCTGATGCCCGGCGCGCAGGCGCACCGGAACGATGCGCTGACCTTCGACCGCGAGCACGCCGGGCTGGCGCGCCAGATCGCGCAGCACCGCACGGTCGACCGGGTGGACAAAGGTGATCATGGCGTTGCCGCGCTCGACCAGGTTGAACTGCAGCTCGATCATGTCGCCGATCGCATCGCGCCAGAAGATCCCGAGCACCATCATCGGCACCGCGAAGGCGATGCCGATGATGGTGAACAGCGAGCGGAACGGCCGCCCCGCGACGTTGCGCAGCATCATCATCCGCCGCGCGCCGAACGCCCTGCCCGGCACGATGCGCTCGATCCAGGAGCGGCGGAACCCCAGCGGCATCGCGGGCCGCATGGCTTCCGCCGGCGCAAGGCCGACGACCTCCTGAAGCGCCGTGATGACCCCGAACGCGCCGGCCGCGACGCTGATCGCGACACCGGCCACCGCCGCCCATGGCGCCAGCCGGAATGGCAGCTCGGGCAGACGGAAGAACCCTTGATAGCTCGTGATCATGGCACGGCCAAAGCCGACGCCGCCGGCGATGCCGAGCGCCGATCCGATCAGCACGATGACCAGCATCAGCTTGAGATAGTGCAAGGTGAGCAGCAGCGTCGGAAAGCCGAGCGCCTTCAGCGCCGCGATCTGCTCGCGCTGCGCCGCGACCAGCCGCCCGAGCGCGCCGTTGAGCAGGAACGTGGCGACACCGAAGAAGATGATGGGAATGGTGATCGACATCACCTTCTGCTGGTTCAGCTCGTCCTCGAGAAAGCGGTTCGACGGCTGGTCCCGCCGCGCGATCGCGCCGATCGACCCATAGGGCTCAAGCAGCCGGTCGAGCTCCTCGATGACGGGCTTGGGATCGACGCCCGGGGCGAGCGCGATCACGGCGTCGTTGAACGCGCCCTTCATGTCGAAGGCAGCCTCGGCCGCGCTCCGGTCGACCCACAGAATGGCATAGAGGCGATCGTCGGGAATCGGCAATCCGGGCTTCACCGCGTAGACATATTCCGGCGACAGGGCGATGCCGGAGATCCGGAAGCCCTGCACCCGGCCATTGAGCAGCACACGGATCTCGCCGCCCGGCCTGACGCCGTTGGCGTCGGCAAACGCCTCGTTGACCGCGGCGCTGCGCGCGGCGCCCGGCTCGGGCGCCGTGCCGCGGCGCAGATGCAACCGCGCCAGGGGCTCGTCGCCGGCATGGGTCAGCGACACCAGGCGAGCCGAGACCGGTTGCGAGACGGCAGGCCAATCGACGATGACCTCGCGCACGATGCGCGGCTCGACCGCGACCACGCCAGGAATGGAATTGAGCCGCGGCACCAGCGCGAGCGGCGCCCGCTTCAGCGTGACGAAGATCTGCGGAAACCGGCCGTCGGCATAGAACTGCTCGCAGCCGCCGCGCAGGGACAAATAGGTCGAGACCGAGCCGACGAACACGGCGACACCAGCCGCCACCAGCAGCGCGATCGTGACCACCTGTCCGCGCATCGCGCCGATGTCGCGCCACAGCTTGCGGTCCAGCAGGCTCACCAGCGCACCTCATCGGCCGAGAGGCGCCGCGCATTGCGCGTCTCGCCGACGATGCGCCCGCCGCCGAGCCGCAGCACGCGATCGGCCATGCCGGCGATCGCCGCATTGTGCGTGATGATGATCGTGGTCGTCCCGAGCTGCGCGTTGGCCCGGGCGATCGCGGCGAGCACGACCTTCCCCGTCTCATAATCCAGCGCGCCGGTCGGCTCGTCGCACAACAGCACGTCGGGCGCCTTGACCATGGCGCGGGCCACCGCGACGCGCTGCTGCTCGCCGCCGGACAGCTGCGAGGGAAAGTGGTCGATCCGCCGCTCGAGGCCGACGAGCTTGAGCACCTCGAGCGGATCGAGCGGCTTGTCGGCGATCTCCGTGACCAGCGCGACGTTCTCGAGCACCGTCAGACTCGGGATCAGGTTGTAGAACTGAAACACGAAGCCGACATGCTCGCGCCGGTAGCGCGTCAGCTCGGCATCGCCGGCGCCGACCAGTTGATGATCGCGCCACTGCGCCTCGCCCGAGGTCGGGCTGTCCAGCCCGCCGAGAATGTTGAGCAAGGTCGACTTGCCCGACCCCGACGGCCCGAGCAGCACCACGAGCTCGCCTTCGTAGATGTCGAGGTCGACGTCGCGCAGCGCATGCACCTCGACCTCGCCCATCCGATAGGTCTTCGAGAGCTTGCGGGCGCGGAACACCGGGGTGGCGCCGGACCGATCAGGAGGCGCGGCGGGGCCCCCGTCGTTGGTGACGGCCGAACTCATCGGGCTGCGGCTCCTGCACCAAAGGCCCGCATCGAACCTGCGAGACGTCTCACGCCTGAATCCTCGACATCGGATGACATCCCGCCGACCATCGGTCGGTAGCCATCGTCATCCGTTGATGCATGTCAAGCGGGCACATCATCACGTGGCCAACGCGCTGATGTCCATCAGACCGCGGTCGCGATGACGTACACCAGCACGGCTGCGCCGAGGCATCGGCGCCAGGGGTTGACGCCGCGCAGGAGTTCGTCGAACGCCCAGACGAAGAGACCGGCTTTGACGAGACAATCCAGATTGGTGCCAGCCTGACCCGGCGGATGCCAGACCCAGCTCACGAGGCTGCCCACCAGCACGATCCACAGAGCGGGGTTGGGCATCTGGGCGATCGTGATCTCGCCGGTCGCGCGATTTCGGAAGAACCAATTCAGAAATCGCGACATCGTACCGCCAGTGGGGGATGATCTTGCGATCCTAGAGCTCAACTGCAGCCAAGTACAACCCGGTGGCACGGCTCAGGTTCTGGTGAATCGACGACCGATTTTCCAGATCGGCGGCGGGTGCTGGGTCGAGATCTCACGATCTCCACGGCTGTCATGCTCCGCGAAGGCGGAGCATCCAGTACTCCGCAGCAGAAGATATTGGACCGAGACGTCACCGCGCACTGGATCGTCGGCCTTCGCGGACGAAGACACGGGCGGTCTACAATGTCGATAGTCAACCCTCCTACGCCCAACGACCGAACTCACCTGGGCGGCATCTTCTCGAATTTCGGCAGCGCCGGATCGAGGTGATCCCAGGCCTGTCCCGCCGCAGTCCACGACACCAGTTGCGGCTTGTAGCGGCTGGGATCGTCGAGGCTCGCCGGCGGAACGATGAACACCTCGGGCATCGCGGGAAATGTCAGGTGAACGTGCGAGCCGCAGGTCGGGCAGAACGCGCGCCGCTTGACGGTGCCGCCGTCGCCGACGCTCTGCCAATGCGACACCTCGCCGTCGACTTTCACCTCCGCCGCGACGAAGGTCAAATGCGATTGATGCCCGGTGCCGCTGTCGCGCTGACATTGCCGGCACTGGCAGTCCAGCATCACGGCCGGCTCGCCCGTGATCTCATAGCGTACCGCGCCGCAGGCGCAGCCGCCGGCATAGGACTGGGTCATACCGTTCTCCTTTGGCATCAGTGCAGCTGTTTCGACGACGCCTCTTCGCCGGCGATCCGGTCGAGATTGGCGACGACCTTCTTCCAGCCTTCGCTCATCTTGCGATAGGCGGTGTCGTTGGTTGGAATTACGAAGCCAGAATGCACCAGGCGAAGGCGCGTGCCCGTGTCCGCCTTGGAAAGACTGAAGGTGACCACCGTCTCCAGCTTCGCGCCGTAGCCGACATTGCTGTCGTGTCCGCCCTTCCACGCGTAGGACAGCCGCTCGTTCGGCACGACCTCCAGCACCTCGCAATGAATGGTGCCATCCCATTCGCCCGCCGGAGTGGTCTGAAAGGTGAAACGAGTGCCGACGACGGCCTCAAATCCCTTCGGCGCCATCAGCCAGCGACCGATCAGTTCGCCGCTGGTCAGGGCTTTCCAGATGACCTCGGGCGCATGAGGGAAGGTGTCCTCGACCACAATGGCCTGCGTGTCCGCATTCACGGCTTGGTTCATGGATCGATGTCCTTCAGCAGGTTTTTCAGCTTGGCGAAACGGTCGCGCCAGAACACGCCGTAATGGCTCATCCAGTCGGCCAGCGGCTCCAGGCCGCGTGGCTCGGCGCGGTAATAGACCTTGCGGCCCTCGGGGCGCTCGCAGACCAGGCCGGCCTGTTTCAAGGATTTCAGATGCTGGGAGATCGCGCCCTGCGTGACGGTGCTGCCGCGGGTGAGTTCGACGACGGTGATCTCGTCGGCCTCGACGATGCGCTCGAACACCGCACGCCGGGTTGGGTCGGCCAAGGCGCGCATGACGGTGGTGATGGTTTCAGGCTGGAACATGCAAAACCAATAGCCACCACTAATCAATTAGTCAATACTAATGTTATTATTCTGCCTGGTCTTTCGCCCTGGCGGGACGACTCCAGCGTGAGAGACCACCCCGGAAAATCCGAATTTTCTTCTTCCGTTTTTCGGAATTCGATGCTATGATGTCGCATCCCGCCTCGATTGAGGGGCGTTTCGCGATCGTCACGAGCGTTGGTGCGGGATGCGGTGGGCGTGTCGGGTTGCAGCGTGAGCGATCATGCCGACGAACGATCCGATGCGCACGGCGAAATCGTGTAGTCCTGGCATCCCGGTGCTGATGCCAAGTCCGGTGCGCAAGTTCGACGAGCGCGCGGGCGACGGGGGCAATAAAGCCGATCCCCGGGGAGATCACGTATAAGCCGTAACGCCATCGCGCGGGGAAGGCCGGATGATCCGGCCCGTACCTGTGGTTCCTGCCGCCTGCATTTTTTTCGCAGGCGGGCCATGGGTGCGACCGGCACCCGGCCTTTCCCGCGCCCTCATCTCTGAGAGGGCGATCAGAGGACAACACTCGGACGCAAGATGCGGGCGCGAGGATGAGAGCGCATGTTTCACGGTCTTCATGTCTCGGCGTCATTGCGAGCGAAGCGAAGCAATCCAGAGTCCCGCGCCGACTCTGGATTGCTTCGTCGCTGCGCTCCTCGCAATGACGCCTCCGTCTCCGCTGTCGTCCCGGACAAGCTGCGCCAACGCGTCAGCGTGGGCGTGGCGCCGCGCCCCGCGACTATCTGGCAGCCACGGCGGCTCGTATTGCGGATGTTTGAACCTCTCAGCTCGCAACCGGAACACACCCAGACGCCTCATTCCTGCCAAACCCCGCAGAAAAACCGACTGAATCACCCCTCCCATTCCGGTAGACTCGCCACGTGACCCACCGCCCGACGATTCTCGTCTTCGACTCAGGCCTCGGCGGCCTGTCCGTGCTGCGCGAGGTGGTGCGGGCGCGGCCTGACGCCCACTACGTCTACGTCGCCGACGACGCCTTCTTTCCCTACGGCCATCACAGCGAGCAGGCCCTGATCGCCCGCGTGGTGCCGCTGATGGGCGAGCTGATCGCCGCGCACCGGCCCGACCTGATCGTGATCGCCTGCAACACCGCCTCGGTGCAGACGCTGGCGCCGCTGCGGGCCGCCTACTCCACGCCCTTCGTCGGCACGGTGCCGGCGATCAAGCCGGCCTGCGCGCAGTCAAAGACTAGGCGCGTCTCCGTGCTCGGCACCAAGGCGACGGTCCAGCGCGAATACACCCACGCGCTCATTCGCGATTTTGCGCAAGGCTGCAACGTCACCCTGGTCGGCTCGCCGGAACTCGCGTCACTGGCGGAGGCCGCGCTCGGCGGAACGCAGGTCAGCGACGCGGCCATCGCCGCCGAAATCGCGCCTTGCTTCGTGGGCGACGCCGCCGATCCCGCAGGCCGGACCGACACGGTCGTGCTGGCCTGCACGCATTATCCGCTGCTGCTCGACCGGCTCGAACGCCTCGCGCCCTGGCCGGTCGCCTGGATTGATCCGGCGCCGGCCATCGCGCGCCGCGTCGTGGAGCTGCTGGGCCCAGCATCCGGCCATGCCGACGACGGCGACTCCGCGATGATCTTCACCTCGAACAAGCCACATCAGCTCGGCCGCGCGCTCACGCCCTATTTCGGCGGCCGCGTCCCGGCCTGACGGAGACCGTCCGATGTCCACAGCGCCCCAACCGCTCAACCGCCTCAAGCAGGCCTGGCGCGACAAGCGGCCGACGTTCGGCGCCATCGCCACCATCCCGAGCATCCAGACCGTGCGCATCATGGCGCAGTCGCTCGACTGGATCATCGTCGACCTCGAGCATGGGCCGATCGATCTCTCGACGGCGCATGCGATGATCACGGCCACCGCAGGCACGCCCTGCGTGCCGCTGGTGCGCATCGCCGCCAACGAGCCGCATCTCGCCAAGGCGCCGATGGACCTCGGCGCGCTCGGCATCAACTTCCCGATGATCTCGAGCCGCGCGGACGCCGAGAAAGCCGTGCGCAGCGTGCGCTACCCGCCCCACGGCGACCGTCTGTGGGGTCCGTTCCATGCGCCATTCCGCTGGAACGTGTCGATGGCCGACTACATGGCGACCGCCGACGACGACATGGTCTGCATGGTGACGATCGAGCACGTCGAGGCGGTCGAGCGCATCGACGAGATCGTGGCCACCCCCGGCATCGACATTGCCGTGATCGGTCCCGGCGACTTGGCGACCTCGATCAACAAGCGCGGCCAGCTCGATGATCCCGAAGTGAAATCCCTGATCGCCCGCGCCGAGGCCGGCATCCTCAGATCGGGCGTGCCGATCGGCGGCGCCGCGCGCTCGGCTGAGCAGGCCAATGCAATGATTGAGCGCGGCTACCTGGCGCTGGCGCTCGGCTTCGACTGGTCCTTGTTCCAGCGCGGCATTGCCGCGAGCTTCGAGGGGATCAAGCGCTAGAGTCGGCGGCCGGCTTGGGCCGGTCCTTCACGTTCCAAACAAAGAACAAGAGTTGGGGGGAACACCATGATGAAAAAGACGATTCTCGGCCTGTCGCCGGCCCTGCCCGGGCTCGGGGTGGTCGACAAGACCAAGCCGCTCGCCTCGCCGGCGCCCTGACGCCCAAACGAGGCGTTTGCTGCACGGCGCCCCGGTGCTAACAGAGGCCCGCCACCGGCCCAGGCCGGGAGCCACCAAGCAACGGCCACGCGAGACGGCCAAGACAGAAACCAGCGGGAGCGATCGATCTCACGATGCGCGGAACAACCAAGCCGATCTCGCTGCACCGCCGTCTGATCATCGATCTGATGCATGCCTCGCGTGACGTGCCGTTCGTGTCGCTGGCGCGTACGATCCATATCGGCCCGCTGCTCGAGGCCCGCGCCGCGGCCGTCCGTCCGCCCGGTTTCGCCGCGATCTTCGTCAAGGCGTTCGCCCTGGTCGCCCGCGACGAGCCGGTGCTGCGCACGCTCTACGTCAAATGGCCCTGGCCCTGCTTCTACGAGCTGCCGCGCAGCGTCGCCACCGTCACCATCGCCCGGGTCGAACATGGTGAGGATTGCGTGCTGCCGCAGCGCATCTCCGGGCCGGAGACCATGACCCTGGCCGAGATCGATGCCGTGATCCGGCAGGGCAAGGAGGCGCCGGTCGAGGACGTCGCCATGTTCCGCAAGATCATGCGGGCGACCCGGCTGCCGTTGCCGCTGCGCCGGTTCGCCTGGTGGGTCGGGCTCGGCTTCGGCCGGCAGCGGGCCAACTGGTTCGGCAATTTCTCCGTGACCAGCGTCGCCGCCTGCGGTGGCGGCCAGCTGCTGGCCCTGAGCCCGGGACCGTTCATCGTCAATTACGACGTCATCCAGCCCGACCATACCCTGGCCATCCTGATCCGCTGGGACCACCGGGTCACCGACGGCGCCATGATGGCCAGGACCGCAATCCGGCTCGAGCAGGTGCTGAACGGGGAGATCGCGGCCGAGCTGAAGGCCGGAACCCCGTGCGGCCGTGGGCCGGCGGAGGCCGTACCCGGATTCCCGGCTGCGCGGCAGAAAATTACCGTTGCGGGAGAGCCGCAGCGGTGATTCGCCGGCAAAAGCGCCGGTTGCGGTTTGACAAGTCGGCAGGTTCTCCCGTAGAACCCGCCTGCTCGCGGGCCGGTTTCGGCCCGCGTTGCGTTTCGCGACCCGTGGCCTTCATCCCTTCATGCTTTGGGGATGGGCCTGTCGGTGGACCGGGCTTCCGGACACACAGGAGGGCGCGTTTCCTCAAACCCTAACTTGATCGAAGAGGACGCGATGACTAAGCGCAGTGAGGCGAAGTACAAGATCGATCGCCGCATGGGCCAGAACATCTGGGGCCGCCCGAAGAGCCCCGTCAACCGCCGCGAATACGGCCCCGGCCAGCACGGCCAGCGCCGCAAGGGCAAGCTCTCGGACTTCGGCGTGCAGCTGCGCGCCAAGCAGAAGCTGAAGGGCTATTACGCCAACATCTCCGAGCGCCAGTTCCACGGCATCTATGTCGAGGCCGGCCGTCTCAAGGGTGACACCGGCGAGAACCTGATCGGCATTCTGGAGCGCCGTCTCGACACCGTCGTTTTCCGCGCCAAGTTCGTCTCGACCATGTTCGCGGCGCGCCAGTTCATCAACCACGGCCACATCAAGGTGAACGGCCGCAAGGTCAACATTGCGAGCTACCAGGTCAAGCCGGGCGACGTGATCGAGGTCAAGGAAGCCTCGAAGCAGCTCGCCGTGGTGCTGGAAGCGACCCAGCTCGCCGAGCGTGACGTGCCCGACTACATCGAGGCCGATCACTCCAAGATGACCGCGAAGTTCATCCGCATCCCCGCGCTGTCGGACGTGCCGTTCGCGGTGCAGATGGAGCCGCATCTGATCGTTGAGTTCTACTCGCGCTGATCTTGACCGGACCGCGGTCCGGTCCCATCTGATAATCCGAAGGCCCTGGCACGCGCCGGGGCCTTTCTTTTTTGGGCTTCTTTTCGGATGGGCGAACCGATTCCCGAATGCCACACCTGCCACGAAATCGCCCCAAGCTGGGCTGACAGCGAATCCGTCCCGTGATTCACTGTCTGCAGTTGTAAAGTAGCGGGGCGTTCGCCATGGAGTTCAACAGGCGCAATATCATCTTCGGTGCGTTGCCGACCGATGCGGTCGGTGCTCCGCCTCTGCCGCCGTTGCGGGCGCCGCCCCTCAGCGCTTCACCGTTACGCGCACGGCCCTCGGGGATCCGTTACCGATTCAATGACGGCCTCTACCCTTCGACGGTCTTCGACATTCTCGAACGCTCCTGCTGGCACGTCCAGTCTGATGCGACAGCCCATGTGATCCGCCATCTCGGCACCGGGCTCACCTTCGCCGACGCGCAGCTTCGCCACGATCCCTACGCGCTCGAGCTCCTGCACTGTTTCGACGATTCCCGCGAACTCGCCGACGAATGGCACACCATGCTGGTCGGCTGGGCCGCGGTGAACATGGGCTGGAACATCCGGCGGCAGCGGCCGGGCGCCGCGCTGCTGCTTTCACCGTCACGGCAGAGCCCGCTCGACTCCTGGGTGTTCGATTGCACCGAGGCGCCGCCGCTGGTGGCCGAGCCGATCGAGACCCGGCCGTTGCGGCGGCCGGACATCTGGCTCAACCCGCCGCGCGCGGCGTAATCGAGGAGGCGTTTTGCGGGGGCGATGCGAGTTGGGTAAGGTCGGGTCGTGATGAGCCGAACGAGGACTGCCGATGTATTACACCCCGCCCCCGCGCGATCCCAAGGCGCCGCCCGTGCGCGTCAATCTGTTGTCGGACACGCAGACCCGCCCGACAGCCGCGATGCGCGAGGCCATCGCGCGCGCCGAGGTCGGCGACGAGCAGATCGGCGACGATCCGACCGTGCATGAATTGTGCGGCCGCGTCGCCGCGCTGCTCGGCAAGGAGGCCGCGGTGCTGATGCCGTCGGGCACGATGTGCAACGTCGCGGCGACGCTGGTGCATTGCCGGCCGGGCGACGAGATCCTCGCGCATGAGACCGCGCACATCATCTCGCGCGAGGGCGGCGCCCATGCCGCGCTCGGCGGTTTCCAGGTGACGCAGTTGAAGGGGCCCGACGGCCAGTTCACGCCGGAGACATTCCGCGCCGCGCTGCATCCGCGCTCGCGCTACCAGCCGCCGCAGACCGTCGTCAGCGTCGAGCAGACCGCCAATATCGGCGGCGGCACGATCTGGAAGAAGGCCGCGCTCGACGAGATCGTGCAGATCGCGAAGGCCCAGGGCATGGCGACGCACATGGACGGCGCCCGGCTGCTCAATGCCACCGTCGCCACCGGCATTCCGGCGGCGCAGATGACCGCGGGCTGGGATTCGGCCTGGATCGATTTCTCCAAGGGGCTGGGCGCGCCGATCGGCGGCGTGCTCGCCGGCAGCGCCGCCTTCATCGACGAGGTGTGGCGCTGGAAGCAGCGGCTCGGCGGGTCGATGCGCCAGGCCGGAATCGTCGCGGCAGCCTGCATCTACGCGCTCGATCACCATGTCGACCGGCTCGCCGAGGACCACGCCAATGCACGGGCGCTGGCGCGCGGGCTGTCGCAGATCCAGGGCGTCGAGGTCCAGGAGCCAGAGACCAATCTCGTGTTCTTCAAGCCCGACGGCGCCGGTGTGCCCGGCGACAAGATGGTGGCCGAGCTGCGCAAGCGCGGCGTGCTGCTCGCGATGATGGACGGCCGCATCCGCGCCTGCACCCATCTCGACGTGACCGCAGCCATGATCGAGGAGACCATCGGCCATGTCCGGGAGATCTTGCGCGGAGCATGAGGATCATGGTGCGAGCGCCGCATAGACCAGCCGCCGCACATCGCTCGCGATGCGGCCGCGCTGCGAGGGCGCCTGCATCATGACGATGACGAACAGGTCGTCGGCGGGATCGATGAAGAAGAACGTCCCGCCGACGCCGTCCCAGCCATATTCGCCTGATGGCACCGGAGGCTTCTCCGTGATGCGCACGGAGAAACCCAAGCCGAAGCCGCTGTCGGCGCCGGGAAAATAGAGGTCGTCACGACGAATTCCCGCCCCAACGACATGATCCCGCGTCATGACCGCGACGGTCTCAGGCTTGAGATAATAGCGGCCGTCAAGCTCACCGCCGTTCAGCAGCATCTGAGCGAACCGCGCGTAGTCGGAGATGGTGCTGATCATCCCCGCCCCGCCCGACTCCCAGCGTCTGGGCCGAATGGGATCGTCGATGCCGGCGATCGGACGATCGAACCAGTCGCGCGGCGACGGTTCGGCGACGCGGCTACGCTGGCTCGGGTCGGCGAGGAAGAACGCCGTCTCGCGCATGCCGAGCGGCCCGAGCAGCCGCTCCTGCTCGAACTCATAGAGCGAGCGGCCGGAGACGATTTCGATCACACGCCCGAGCACATCGGTCGAGTGGCCGTAGTCCCACACCGTGCCAGGCTGCTCGGCCAGCGGCAGCCTGGCGAGGCGCTCGACGAAGGTGGCGTTGTCGATGTCGCCGTCAAACAGAGGCGCCTTCGCATAGAGCCGGCGCACGGCCGTCTCGCCATAAAAGCCGTAGGTGATGCCGGAGGTATGGCGCAGCAGATCGCGGATGGTGATCGGGCGCGCCACTGGAGCAGCGCCGACCCTCACGTCAGCGAAGGCGGGAATGTAGCTCGCCAGCGCATCATCGAGCTTCAGCCTGCCGTCATCGACCAGCATCATCGCCGCCACCGACGTGACCGGTTTCGACATCGAGTAGATGCGGAAGATCGCATCCTCCGTCATCGGCGCGCGCGTCGCGGGATCGCGAACACCGAAACACTGCAGCAGGACAGGGCTGTCGTGCTGCTGAATCAGCACGACCGCGCCCGGAATGTTGCCGGCGTAGACTTCGTCGCGGAAATAGGTCGGGACCGCCTCGAGGCGCCGCCGGTCGAGATCGCGCGGCGACTGTGCGCCTGCGCGGGCCAGAGCAGGCAGCATGGGCGCCGCGAAGAGTGCGCCGAGCAACGCGCGTCGCGAGACGAGGCCGTCCATGACGCCAGCCCCGCCCGTCAGTCTTGCTCTCGACATCGCACGCTGCCGCGCCGTGCCATCAACGCGGCGCCGACAATCCCGTCAGCGCTGCGTTGGGGGATGTCCGCGGATAGCTCAGGCCGAGGCCGCCGTGCCGACCGGGATGCCCTTGTCGGTGAACAGCTGCTGCAGCTCGCCGCTCTGGAACATCTCGCGGACGATATCGCAGCCACCGACGAACTCGCCCTTCACATAGAGCTGCGGAATCGTCGGCCAGTTCGAGAACGTCTTGATGCCGTTGCGCAGCTCGGCAGATTCGAGAACGTTGAGGCCCTTATAGCCGACGCCGACGTGGTCCAGGATCTGCACGACTTGGCCGGAAAATCCGCACTGCGGAAACTGCGGTGTCCCCTTCATGAACAGGACGACGTCGTTCGACTTCACTTCGTTGTCAATGAATTGCTCAATGCTCATCTTCGCTTCCTCTAGGGCGCCTCAAGGAACGCCTGGGGCTCGGTGCCGCGCGGGTCGCCGCCGGACAGATTTCGTCCAGAGCCGACCGTCACTGTCTTATATGTAGCGCAAACCGTTGTTCAGCCAAAGTAAAATGCCGAGGATCAGTCCGCAACACAGTCACCCGGCCGGACCATAGGCTGATGGCAGCAATATTATAGCCGCCACGAGGGTTTCATCCCGTAACCAAGCCCCTATCTAGGACGAACCGCCCAAAAGGAACTTGTTCCGTCGAACATCGTTTTCTCCCGGCAAACGGAGACCCTCGTGACCAGTTCAGCGTCCGCCACGGCCCCGCATCAGATCACCGCTGCGCAAACCCCTGGGCCGGGTCGCCTGGCCGGCAGTCTGATCGAGGCGTATCTCGCGGTCCGGAACGAGACCGAAGCCCGGGCGGCCCCGCTGACCCCGGAAGACCAGGTCATCCAATCGATGCCGGACGCCAGTCCGGCCAAATGGCATCGCGCCCATACCACTTGGTTCTTCGAGCAATTTGTGCTCGGCGCGCACTGCCGAGGATATGCCCCTTTTCACCCCGATTATGCCTTCCTGTTCAACTCCTATTACGTCAGTGCGGGCCCGCGCCACACGCGGGGCGAGCGGGGCCTGATCACCCGCCCGGGGGTGGCCGAGATCACGGCGTACCGCCGGCATGTCGACGCGGCCATGGTCGACTTCCTGGGCCAAGCCGACGCCGCGACCTTGGCAGCCGTGGCGCCGCTCGTGGAGGTCGGCCTCAATCACGAGCAGCAGCACCAGGAGCTGATGCTGACCGACATCCTGCATGCGTTCGCGCAGAATCCGACGGCGCCGGCCTACGATCCATCGTGGACATTTCCGTCCCCAACGGACCGGAGCAAGGATTGGGTCCACCTCCCCGAAGGCATCCACACCGTCGGGCACGCCGGCGATGGTTACCATTTCGACAATGAGGGGCCGGCGCATCGGGCGCTCGTCGGGCAGGTCGGGATCGCGCGCAATCTCGTCACCAATGCCGAGTGGCTCGCCTTCATGGATGACGGCGGCTACCGGACCGCCACGCTCTGGCTCATGGACGGCTTCGCTGCCGCCAGCCGCGAGGGCTGGCAGGCTCCCGGTCATTGGTACAAGGTCGAGGGCGAGTGGCGCATCATGACGCTGGGCGGATTGACGACCGTCGATCCTGACGCAGCCGTCTGCCACGTCAGCTACTACGAGGCTGATGCGTTCGCGCGCTGGCGCGGCAAGCACCTACCGACCGAGATGGAGTGGGAGGTCGCCGCGCGCGGCAACCAGCTCAATGATGCCTTCGGCACCGTGTGGCAATGGACCCGCAGCGCCTACAGCCCCTATCCCGGCTATCGTGCCATCGAAGGCGCGCTCGGCGAGTACAACGGCAAATTCATGGTCAATCAGCTGGTGCTGCGCGGCTCATCGCTCGCGACGCCGGCAGGCCACAGCCGCGTCACCTATCGCAACTTCTTCTATCCGCATCATCGCTGGCAATTCACTGGGCTCCGGCTCGCCGACTACGCCTGATCAACCCACATTCGCTTCCCGACAGTCGCGCCCGTGCGCGTCCAGGAGAGTATCATGAACGTGCACGTCAACACGTTGTCCAACGCTCACCTTCCCGACGCCGAGACGTCGGCATTCGCGCGCGATGCGGTCGCAGGCCTCGCGCAGCAGCCCAAGCAGCTGTCGCCGAAGTATTTCTATGACGCGGCGGGATCGGATCTGTTCGAGCAGATCACGCGGCTGCCGGAGTACTATCCGACCCGCACCGAGCTCGGCATTCTCAGGGATCGCGGCGCCGAGATCGCAGCGATCATTCCCGATGAGGCGGCCTTGGTCGAGTTCGGCGCCGGCGCCACCACCAAGGTGCGGCTGCTGCTGGAAAGCTGCCGCTTCGCGGCCTACGTGCCGGTCGATATTTCCGGCGAGTTCCTGACCGCACAGGCCGACAGCCTGCGCCGCGACTTCCCGCAGCTCGCCGTGCACCCGGTCGTCGCCGACTTCACGACGGCGTTCAAACTACCCGAGGCCATCGACGGCAAGCCGAAGGTCGGCTTCTTTCCGGGATCGACGATCGGCAATTTCGAGCCGCACGAGGCCTGCCGCTTCCTGCGCTCAGCGCGCGAGATCCTAGGGACCGGCGCGCTGATGATCGTCGGTGTCGACCTGGAGAAGGACGAGCGCGTCCTGCATGCCGCCTACAACGACGCGGCCGGCGTGACCGCGCGCTTCAATCTCAATCTGCTGTTGCGGATGAACCGGGAGCTCGGCGGCAATTTCGACCTGTCCGCCTTCGTCCACCGGGCGATCTACAATCGCGAGCAGCACCGCATCGAGATGCATCTGGTGGCGCGGAAGCCGCAGACTGTACGGCTGCTCGGCACCACCCTCTCGTTCCGCGCCGGTGAGAGCATCCACACCGAGAACAGCTACAAATACAGCATCGAGCGCTTCGGCGCGCTGGCCCGTGGTTCTGGCTGGAAAGTCCGGACCGTGTGGACGGATGCCGAGAAGATGTTCTCGGTTCAGGCGCTCGTCGCCGAGGCGTGAGGCTCTGGCTTCGATCGCAGCGACAGCGTCTCCCACAAGGCGACGATCGCCAGCAACGCGCTCGTCAGGGCCGAGAGCACGAGAGGCGACAGTTCGGTCGCGAACCAGCCGAGCCCGATCAGCGCCAGCAGTCCAGCGCCGTGCGACAATTGCAGGAAACCGCGGATGTTGAACTTGAAGAGGATGGTCCCGAGCAGAAACACGAACGGACCGCCGATCGTTGTCGCCGCCGTATTCAAGTCGGCATGCCCGAGCGGGTGCTTCAGGACGATCTCGTCCGACACGGCCGACACGATGATGCCGGCGACGATCGGCATGTGCAAGTAGGTGTAAGCCGAGCGCGCCATCAGCCCGGATTGCGCCGACTGCGAAATCACCTCCGATCCCGCCTCGGCGCCGCGGTTGAAATACACCGCCCACATCGCCACCGTGCCGATGAAGGCGCTGGCGAAGGCGGCAATGTTGGCTCCGGTCCAGTCGAGCTCGGCAAAGGTCGCGCCGGTGACGACGATGGATTCGCCGAGCGCGATGATGATGAACAGCGCACAGCGCTCCGCCATGTGGCCGCCTTCGACCATCCAGTCCTCCACGGTGGATGCACCCAGCCCGGGGACCCAGAAGCGGACGGCCGGCGAAACATATTCCAGGGTGAGCGCCGCCCCCCACAGCCCCATCCGCGCCGGGCCCTCGGCAAGGCCGCCGAGCAGCCAGAGCACGGCGGAGGCACTGAGCCAGGAGAGGATGCGGGCGGCGTTGCGGCGGACGGCAGATCGCTGCGGCGGCGTCGCGGTCAACCAGAACGCGGTCCGGCCGACCTGCATGGCGGCGTAGGCCATCGCGAACCACAGGCCGCGGTCGTCGAACGCCCGCGGGATCGACATCGACAGCACGAGGCCCGCCAGCATCAGCGCGAACAAGAGACCTCGGACCAGCGCCTTCTCGGGATCGAGCCAGTTGGTGACCCAGGCGGTGTAGACCCACACCCACCAGACCGCGAGAAACAGGACGGCTGTCTGGGCGGCGCCGAGCGGCGAGAAATGGCCGATCAGATAGTGCGAGATCTGCGTCACCGCGTAGACGAAGACGAGATCGAAGAACAGCTCGACGAACGTGACCCGGCTGTGCCGGTTCGGCTCAATGACGCGAAACAGCGCACCACGCGGATCGTCCACCGCCATCTCCCCCGGATGCGTGCTGCGCGATCTGCAATGAACGGTCAGCGCTGCTCAGGCACGCCGGTCTGCAGCGCCAGAGCGTGCAGCACGTCACCCATCTGGCCGCGCAGCGATTGATAGACGAGCTGATGCTGCTGCACGCGGGATTTGCCGCGGAACGATTCCGAGATCACCGTCGCGGCGTAATGGTCGCCGTCGCCGGCGAGATCGCGAATCGTCACCTGGGCGTCAGGGATGGCAGACTTGATCATCTGCTCGATATCGTGGGCATCCATGGGCATCCCGGTGCATCTCCTTATGTCAGGCAGGCGCCGCATCCCGTGGACGATGTAGCCCGCAGGGCCCGCGGCTTGGCTGCACTCCCATCAGTGGCCCGCCGAGCACGGCGAATCAAGGCGTTCTCGCGGGACCGTGATGGTGAAATCTAGCGCGAACCGCTTTCGAGGTCACGCGCGGAACCACTATATACCGGGATCAAACGAGATACGTCGGACCGGGTGACGCACCCAAAAGGCTGAATCGTGAGGGCGACATGAAGCTTCCAGGACCGGATCACCCGATCACCATCACCCCCAATCCGAAACGTGTGCGGGTGATCGCCGACGGCGCCGTGATTGCCGACACCACCCGCGCGTTGACGCTGAAGGAAGCGAGCTACCCCGCGGTTCAATACGTGCCGCGGGCCGACGTCGACATGGAGGCCCTGCAGAAGACCGATCGTGTCACCCATTGTCCGTACAAGGGGGATGCGAGCTATTTCAGCGTCGTCGCCAACGGCAAGACATTGGACAATGCGATCTGGAGCTACGAGGCGCCCTTCCCGGCGATGACCGAGATCTCGGGCCACCTGGCGTTCTATCCGGACAAGGTGCGGATCGAGGAGATCGCAGTTGATTGAACTGCGGTGACAGCCCGCCGCGCGGCCGGCGCGAGGCCATACCGGCGCGGCGGTCGTTTCGGTCACTGACCTGATGGCGTGCTACACTCTGAAAATCGTAAGCCCCAGAATCAGGAGCACGAGGAAGATCACCAGGAAGATGTAGAACAGGATCCGCGCAATGTCGGCGGAAGCTGCCGAAATGCCGGTGAAGCCGAGAATACCGGCCACCACCGAGATCACGAAGAACAGCAACGCCCATTTGAGAAGTGTCACGGTATGGTCCTCCGGTTCTGCGCCGTGCCGGCGCGGCGCCTCACTAACGATGCCGCGGGGAACCGGTTCCTTCGGCCATCGATCCCGTCGCCGAGAAGTGCGCAACCCACGGCAGTCCCGCCCGTAACTTCGTAGGTCGTCGGTTCGTAAGGATATCGGGAGCGGAAATCGGCAGAGGGTGTGAGAAACCGGCTTGCGGACCGCGGCACTTGCTGATTTGCAGCACCAACGACAACATCTGGTGGTCCGGCGCCGTCATTCGCTCGCTTGCGGGCGTCTCCAGCGAATGACGGTGCCAGACAGTCACACGATCTCATTGAATCATTCCGGCTCGCGCAGCCTTGGACGGCGTTTGCGTGACGCCCCGCGGCGAAGGGGATGCGAACGTCACATCCGCTGCACGGGCCGGGCAGCAGCGACGCTGGGGGGCATATGGTCATATCGGTTACACAATCGGCGGCGGCCGCAAAGGTCGAGCTTCAGGCCCGCCCGCGCGCCCGGGCGCGCAACGCCGCGCTCGATCATGCCCGGACATTCCTGACGCTGGTGGTGCTGCTCCACCACGCCGTGATTCCCTATACCTATTTCGGGCACACCGATCCGACGTCCTTCCTCGGCTTCGATGCCATCGTGCTGGCCACCGACAGCTTCTTCATGGCCATGTTCTTCTTCCTGTCGGGCCTGTTCGTGTGGTCGGGCCTTGCTCACAAGTCGACGCTGCAATTCCTGCGCGACCGGCTGTTGCGTCTTGGCCTGCCCTTCGCCATCGCGGCCCTGACCGTCATTCCGTTTGCCTATTACGCGATCGAGCTGCGCGCCAATCCCGAAGCCAGCTTCGCTGCCTTCTGGTGGAAGACGGTCACGGTCGGTCCATGGCCGAGCGGGCCGATCTGGTTCATCTGGGTGCTGCTGGCGTTCGACACCTCGGCGGCCCTGCTGTACCGCGTCTCGCCGCGCCTGCTGGATCCGATCAACCGGCTGTCGCAGCGCGCCTTCGAGAATCCGGGCGACTTCTTCTTCGTCTTCCTGCTGATCACTGGCGTGCTCTACATCCCGTCCCGGCTCTATTTCGGCCCGACCTTCTGGTTCGAGGCCGGACCGCTCTCGGTGCAGGCCAGCCGCGTCTTGCTCTACGCCGCCTATTTCTACGTCGGGGCTGGCATCGGCTCGGCCAATTTCGAACGCGGCCTGCTGGCCGCAGAAGGGCAGATGTCGCAGCGCGGACTCGGGGCCTGGATCGTGGTCACGCTCGTGCCCTATGCGCTGCTCTGGGTGCTGATCACGATCAAGCGCCAGGTGCTGGGCAATCCGCCCGTGTTGCCGCAGTGGTACGAGGCGGCCTACGGCTTCTTGTTCGTCATCTTCAGCGCCGCGATCCTGTTCGCGATCCTGTCCTACTTCCTCAACAACCGCCGCTCGGAATTCTCCGTGCTCGATCGCATGCAGGCCGATGCCTATGGCATGTTCCTGGTGCACTATCCGATCGTGCTGTGGATCCAGTACTGGCTGTTCGACCTCAATCTGCCGGCCATTGCCAAGGCCACGATCGCCTTCGTCGCCACCGTGCTCCTGAGCTGGGGTGCAACGTGGGCGCTACGGCAGATTCCGGGAGCGAAGAACGTGCTGTAAGCACGACCCTGTCTCCTCCGTCATTGCGAGGAGCGAAGCGAAGAAGCAATGCAGACTGCATCCGCCGATGGAGTCCTGGATTACTTCGCTTCGCTCGCAATGACGCCGGGCAAGGCTGCGGCGCTCACGGCAATTTCCCCTGTCGTCCCTGCGAAAGCAGGGACCCATAACCACAGGGCGTCGTTGTTGAAAGAGCTCAACGACCAGCGTGCGTGACAACCGCGGCCGCGGAGTCTGGGTCCCGGATCGGCGCCGCGACGGCGCCTTGCGCCGTCGTGGCTTGTCCGGGACGACAGGGGTGAGTTAGGCGGCCCCGCCCATGTAGCCGGGCAGCCAGCTCTCGAAGCGGGTCTTGAGCGCAGTGACCTCGACCGACGCGTCGCCAGCGATGGCAAGCGCTGTGCCGCCGGTGGTGCCGATGCGGGTGCACGACACGCCGGCGCCGCGCATCTTGGCGAGCACGCGGCCAGCCTCGGTCTCCGGCACCGTCACGAGATAGCGCGCCTGGTCCTCGCCGAACCAATAGGCATGCGGCACGATCGACGCAGGCGCGGCCAGCAGCCGCGCGCCGATCCCGGAGGCCATCGCCATCTCGGCGAGCCCCACCAGCAGGCCGCCGTCGGAGAGATCGTGTGCGGCCGTCGCTGTGCCCGCATGGATCATGCCGCGGACGACATCGCCGATGCGCTTCTCGGCGGCGAGATCGACCGGCGGCGGGGCGCCCTCCTCGCGGCCGCAGATGTCGCGCAGGTAGACCGACTGGCCGAGCCAGCCATGGGTCTCGCCGATCAACAGGATCGCCTCGCCCTCGGCCTTGAACGCGATGCTCGCCGATTTGGTGAAATCATCGAGCAGGCCGACGCCTCCGATCGACGGCGTGGGCAGGATCGCGCGGCCATTGGTCTCGTTGTAGAGCGAGACGTTTCCGGAGACGACGGGGAAGTCGAGCGCGCGGCAGGCTTCCGAAATGCCTTTCAGACAGCCGACGAACTGCCCCATGATCTCGGGCCGCTCCGGGTTGCCGAAATTGAGATTGTCGGTGATGGCGAGCGGCCGGCCGCCGACCGCGGTGATGTTGCGCCAGGCCTCCGCGACGGCCTGCTTGCCACCCTCGAACGGGTCGGCCTCGCAATAGCGCGGCGTGACGTCGACGGTGAGCGCAAGCCCCTTCGGGCCATCCTGCACGCGCACCACTGCGGCATCGCCGCCGGGGCGCTGCACGGTGTTGCCGAGGATCACATGGTCGTACTGCTCCCAGATCCAGCGCTTGGAGCACAGATCGGGCGTTGCGACGAGCTTCTCCAACGCCGGGATGATGTCCATCGGCGACTTGACCTCGCGGGCGTGGATCACCGGCAGCGCCGATGAGGCCACATGCGGACGGTCGTACAGCGGCGCCTCGTCACCGAGCTCCTTGATCGGCAGGTCGGCCATGACGTCGCCGCCATGCTTCACCACGAACCGCTTGCTCGGCGTGGTGTAGCCGACCACCGCGAAATCGAGCCCCCATTTGCGGAAGATCGCTTCCGCCTCCTTCTCCTTCTCCGGCTTCAGCACCATGAGCATGCGCTCCTGGCTTTCGGAGAGCATCATCTCGTAGGCGCTCATGCCGATCTCACGGGTCGGCACGGCATCGAGATCGAGATCGACGCCGAGGTCGCCCTTGGCGCCCATCTCGACCGCCGAGCAGGTCAGGCCGGCCGCACCCATGTCCTGGATCGCAATCACGCAGTCCGCGGCCATGATCTCTAGGCACGCCTCCAGCAGCAGCTTCTCGGCGAAGGGGTCGCCGACCTGCACCGTCGGGCGCTTCTCCTCCGAGGAATCGTCGAACTCGGCCGAGGCCATCGAGGCGCCATGAATGCCGTCGCGGCCGGTCTTGGAGCCGAGATAGACGATCGGCATGTTCACGCCGGAGGCCGCCGCATAGAAGATCTTGTCGGCGTCGGCGAGGCCGACCGCCATGGCGTTGACCAGGATGTTGCCGTCATAGCGGGTGTGGAAGCGGGTCTGGCCGCCGACCGTCGGAACGCCAAACGAGTTGCCATAGCCGCCGATACCGGCCACCACCCCGGACACCAGATGCCGGGTCTTGGGATGCTCCGGCGCGCCGAACGACAGCGCGTTCAGGCAGGCGATCGGGCGCGCGCCCATCGTGAACACGTCGCGCAGGATGCCGCCGACGCCGGTGGTCGCACCCTGGTACGGCTCGATGTAGCTCGGGTGGTTGTGGCTCTCCATCTTGAACACGACCGCCTGGCCGTCGCCGATGTCGATCACGCCGGCATTCTCGCCGGGGCCTTGGATCACCCAGGGCGCCTTGGTCGGCAGTCCCCGCAGATGGATGCGCGACGACTTGTACGAGCAGTGCTCGTTCCACATCGCCGAGAAGATGCCGAGCTCGGTAAAGGTCGGCACCCGCCCGATCAGCTTCAGGATGCGCTCATATTCATCGGGCTTCAGCCCGTGGGCGGCGACGAGCTCGGGGGTGATCTGCGGTTCATTGCGCATGGAGAAATGCCTTTGCCCGTGGGCCGCTGGTCCCTTGAAGCCTGCTTCATAGAAAGATCGCCAGGGCGGGAAAAGGCCTTTTACGGCCCTATTCCGCCCTGTCCAGAGCTTTGGCCCGGACCGCCAGAAGGGATATTTGCAGATTGGCGACCAATCGGATTTAAGACGGTAAATCAACAGTTAAAGGCCCTGACACGTGCACGACCTGTCCCGTTCCGCCTTCGAGAACCGTCCTGGCATCCACATCGCGACCGACGGCGAGTTCGCCGGCTGGCGGACCTGGATGCGCGACAGCTACGAATCCCACACCGGGCCATTCTGGCACCGGATGGAGGACGATGGCTCGATCCGCTGCGCCTTCCGGGTCGAGAAGAAGCACCTCAACGGCGGCGGCAACGTCCATGGCGGCTGCCTGATGACCTTCGCCGACTACTGCCTGTTCGCCTTCGCCGCGCCGATCATGCAGGGCCCGGGTGTCACGGTGTCGTTCTCGAGCGAATTCCTCGACGCGGCGCGCGAGGGTGAGTTGATCGAGGCCACCGGCGAGGTCACCCGCGCCGGCGCCTCGCTGATCTTCCTGCGCGGCATGCTGCATTCCGGCCCGAGGCCGCTGTTCTCGTTCTCTGGGACCATCAAGCGGGTCAAGCGGCGGACGCCGGAGGCGGCGAACTCGCCGTAGCGGATGATGTCGTAGCCCGGATGAGCGCAGCGATATCCGGGGTCTCACGCGCGCTGTCCGTGAACCCGGATATCGCTGCACTCACCCGGGCTTCCGGCGTCACCCCGCGAGCTGCTTCTCGGCGAGGGCGATCCACTCGGCCTGCGCCTTGCGCACATGTCGTGGCGCGCGCTTCATCTGGATCAGCAGCTCGGTGAACACGACCTTGGCCTCATCGATCCGGCCGACCAGCTTGAGCAGCGTGCCGTAGCGGACCTTCGCCTCGCTGCCCGGCGCATAGTCCAGCAGCGCCTGGTACTCCTCGATAGCCTCGTCGGTGCGGCCGGCTTCCTGCAAAGCCCGCGCATAGAGCAGATGCGCCTCGGCCGAATTGTAGTCCGGCCAGGCCTTCTGCAGCTCGTCGAGCGTCGCCAGCGCATCCGCGGGGCGGCGGCGCGCGAACTGCGCCTTGGCCTTGCCGAGCGCGAACAGCGGCTCGTGGCCCATCGGCAGGCTCAGGATGTGATCGTAATGCTGCTCCGCCTCGTCATAGCGTCCGACGGCGACGCATTCCTCGGCCAGCGCCGCGCGGTTGGCGATCGTGTCCGTGATCGCGACACGATCGGACAACTCGCGGTAGTACTTCTCCGGGTCGAGCTTGTTGGCGACGCGCTTGCGCGCCTTCTGGACGTCGTGGCTGCCCAGCCATTCCGGCACCAGCTCGACCACGATGTAGGCGAGCGCGCCGATCAAGGGGACCAGCAAAATGATGAACGCCCAGGGCTGCATCCGCCCGGTACGCGAGGCGTGGTAGATCAGCGAGATCTGAAGAAGTATAATGACGAGTGCAACCGGCACGACGGTCCCCACGGCCAATCCCTACACGCCGACGTTGATAGCGTGGCCGAGCGCGGCCGACAATCCCGCATCCGCCGGCTCAATTGACGATGCCGGTTGGACGCATCGGGACAACGGCCGGTTCAAACAACAGAGCAAGGCTTGTTCAATGGCCGTACGGAAGGCGGTCCTGTCGCGAAAAAGGGCGGAAGCGCGTCGCGCTCCCGCCCTCGAGCCGCCGTCGTATCGCCGCGCTGTTATTGCTGCTGGTCGATGACCTGCACCACCTTCTGATCCCGCGGGTCGACCAGCACGACCTGCTCGCCGATCGCCAGATACTGGTAGTTGGCGAGCTCCGGATTGCTGCGCGCGAGCTCATCGGGCACGCGGCGCAGGCTCAGGCAGCTCGGTCCGGACGAGGTCGATGACGATGTCGTCGAGCCCACAGTGCCTGTCTCGGTGGCGGCGCGGCGCAGGATCTGGCGCTGATCGTCCGACAGCACGATGCGGGTCGAGCTTACGCCGTAGCCACCGCGGTCATAGCCGCGATCGGCGCGCATGCCGTTTTGCGGGATCACGTCGACGATCTCGCGGCTGCGCGGATCGATGATGGCGATCTCGTCATGCACAACCGTATACTCGTAGCCGCGATATTGCGGAACGATGGTGACAATCTCCGACGGCAGCGGACGCGGCCGCACGCGCTCCGGCAGGCGCTCGCCGACATTGATGCGGATGTCGATATCGGTGCGGGCACGGTCGAAGTCGTGATCACGCTTGAGCTGGTCGACCACGCGGGTCTTCTGCTGCTCGTTGACCGAAACCTGCGTGCTCGAGCGGGTGCTGTTGGTCTGGGTCTGGTTGCTGGCCTGCCCGGTCGCATCCGGCTTGCCCGCGGTGGCGCCGGCCGGACCGGTCTGCTGGTTCTGCTGCGCGGTCGTGCTCTTGCTGTCCGTTGCGCCCGGCTGATTGGGCTGCCTGCTGCGGTCGGTCTGCTTGTCGGCCGCCTGGTCCGACGTGCCGGCCTTGCGCTCGTCCTGGCTCTGCCGGCTCTTGTCGATGCCGCTGCGATCGGCCTCGCGGTCGGACTTGCGGTCGGTTGCACCCGACTTGCTCTCGGCCGCGCGATCCTCGCCCTTGCGCGGTTCGTCGGCGCGTCCCTGCTGTTGCTTCGACTCGGCCTTGCCCTTGCTGTCAGACTGCTTGCTGTCAGCCTGGGACCTGGTCTCGGCGCTGTCCTTGGCATCGTGGTCGCGCTGCGCCGAGGCCGGCCCGCGCTCAGCCTTGCTGTCAGCGCCCTGCTTGGTCTCATGCGCCGAGCGCTCCGAGGCTCGCTCCTGCGCCTGCTCGCGCCCGGTCGAGGACGAAGGTTCGCTGCGGCGCAGATCCTGCGCGCTCTGCTTCGCATCGGACCCGGCGCGTTCCGCCGCGGCAGCGCCGCCGCCCTTGGACTCCGCGCCCGGACGGGCCGCCTCGCGCGGCGAGGCCGCGGCCGGGCCACCCTCGTGCTTCATTTCCGATTGCGCTGACGCGGCATTCGCACCCGCGCCGATCGCGAGAATGATGGCGGCAGTTCCCAGCCAATGTTTCGTCGTCATATAAGAACCTCCTTGGTTCATGCCCCATGGAATCGGGCGGACAACGCAAACAGCCGCCCGGTGTTGCCGGGCGGCGCGAGAAAAAAGCTACGGAACGATTTCGATGAACGGCCTTCAGGCCGCGCGATCGAGATGGGCGACGAGACCGGCAAACAGGCCGCGACCGTCGGTGCAGCCCATGATGTCCTCGACGTGATTCTCGGGATGCGGCATCATGCCAAGCACATTCCCGTTCTCGTTGACGATGCCGGCGATGGAATGCGCAGCACCGTTGATGTTGCTGATGTCGCCGACCTCGCCATCGGCCGAGCAGTAGCGATAGAGCACGCGGCCATCGCCATTGAGGCGCTTCAGGGTCTCCTCGTCGGCTGCATAGTTGCCCTCGCCATGGGCGACCGGCACGCGGATCACCTGGCCGGCATTGTAGCCGCGCGTGAACGGCGAGTCGGAGCGCTCGACCCGCAGATGCACGTCCTTGCAGATGAACTTGAGCTTGTCGTTGCGCATCAGCACGCCCGGCAGCAGGCCGGATTCGCACAGGATCTGGAAGCCGTTGCAGACGCCGAGCACAAGACCGCCTTTGGCGGCGTGGTCGCGCACCGCATCCATGACAGGTGCCCTGGCCGCGATCGCGCCACAGCGCAGATAGTCGCCATAGGAGAAGCCGCCGGGGACGACGACGAGATCGGTGCCCTTCGGCAGCGACGTCTCGGCGTGCCACACCATCGCCGGCTCATGGCCGGAGATCATGCGCAGCGCGCGCGCCATGTCGCGCTCGCGGTTGATGCCGGGGAAGACGAGAACGGCGGATTTCATGATCTTACGTGCTTGCTCGAGGATCGCTCCCTCGCGGCCACGCGAGAGTGTTTGAGTCTGACGAGAGCTCCAAATTCAACGCTCGCACACCGGCAAGGAGCTCATCGACCGAATGTTCGACAAGGACCAGATCACGCGAGATCTCCAGCAGTCGCTCGTAGATCTCGCGCTCGGTCACGGCCATTGCCCTATCCCAGCAGCTCCACCCGGTAATTCTCGATCACCGTGTTGGCGAGCAGCTTGTCGGCGGCCGCCCTCAGGGCGGCCTCCGCCTTGGCCTTGTCGGCGCCTTCGAGCTCGATGTCGAACACCTTGCCCTGGCGCACGCTCGCGACGCCGTCGACGCCGAGCGATTTGAGGGCGCCCTCGATCGCCTTGCCCTGCGGATCGAGGATGCCGGATTTCAGCGTCACCGTGACACGCGCTTTCACGTCTTGTTCCCTTTTAGCTCTTGACGAGAACCGGACCGGAGCCCACCGGACGCTCGTTCTCCATCAGGATGCCGAGCCGCTTGGCGACCTCGGTATAGGCCTCCAGAAGGCCGCCAAGATCGCGGCGGAAGCGGTCCTTGTCGAGCTTCTCGTTCGACTTGATGTCCCACAGCCGGCAGGAATCGGGGGAAATCTCGTCGGCGACGATGATCCGCATCATCTCGTTCTCGAACAGCCGGCCGCACTCCATCTTGAAGTCGACGAGGCGGATGCCGATGCCGAGGAAGAGCCCGGTCAGGAAGTCGTTGACGCGGATGGCGAGCGCCATGATGTCGTCGATCTCCTGGGGGGTCGCCCAGCCGAACGCGGTGATGTGCTCCTCCGACACCATGGGGTCGTTGAGCTGGTCGTTCTTGTAATAGAATTCGATGATCGAACGCGGCAGCTGGGTGCCTTCCTCGATGCCGAGGCGCTGCGACAGCGAGCCCGCCGCCACATTTCGAACGACGACCTCGAGCGGCACGATCTCGACCTCGCGAATCAACTGCTCGCGCATATTGAGCCGGCGGATGAAGTGAGTCGGTACCCCGATGTCGTTGAGGTGCTGAAACAGGTACTCCGAGATGCGGTTGTTGAGGACGCCCTTGCCTTCGATCACCTGGTGCTTCTTGGCATTGAAGGCGGTGGCGTCGTCCTTGAAGTGCTGGATCAGGGTGCCCGGCTCGGGGCCTTCGTACAGGACCTTGGCCTTGCCTTCATAAATGCGACGCCGACGGCTCATTGGGATGTACCGTGTTTTGTTGAAATCCATGAAATGGTGGGCTCCGGATGACTTTGGACAGGACCACGACGGAGCTGCCGCGAGGGCCCGGATGTTAAGGAAACAGAACGAGAACCGGGCCTGTGGGAAACCTATCTCATTGGTGTCCCGAGCACAATCGATCCGGGCCTCGGGAGCGGAGTTTTACCGCCCTTCCCTGCGGCCTCGTACCCGTTGTATTGGCAAGATGTTCCAATTATTTAGGCGTGCGGCCACCGCCCCGCAACCGCCTGCGCGGTTAACCCTCTTCGGCAACACTGGAAGTTCCGACCATGACCACGTTCGACAAGCGCGAGGACGCCTTCGAGAAGCAATTCGCCCATGACGAGGAATTGAAGTTCAAGGCAGAAGCCCGCCGCAACAAGCTGCTCGGCCTGTGGGCAGCCGAAAAGCTCGGCAAGTCCGGCGCTGACGCCGACGCCTACGCAAAGGAGGTCGTCGCGGCCGATTTCGAGGAAGCGGGCGATGCCGACGTGCTGCGCAAGGTGCTGGGCGACCTCACCGCCAAGGGCGCTTCCGTTACCGAGGCCGAGGTCCGCGCCAAGATGAGCGAGCTGCTGGCGACCGCGGTCGCCCAGATCAAGGCGGGATAGTGCGAGGCCAATAGCGGCTTGGGAGTAGCGAATGGGGATGTCCGTCCCCTCTTCGCTACTCGCCTGCTTTGACGTACACCCACGCGCGAGTGCCGGAGCGCAGCACCACATCTACCCGCTTGTAATCGGCCACCTCGTACTGGTCGGCTGCGTGCAGTTCGGCTGCCGTGATTTCAAACACCGTTCCGTCGACGGCATCGTCAGGATCGTCGCTCGGCACGACGATAGGGTGAAACTGCTCTCCACTGCTGGCGAGCACATCCGGGTCCGTGATCTCAATGAAGCTCTTTCTGAAGCCCGGCATCGAATCGGCACGCCCGACGAGACGTCGGCCGAAAGACTTCAATTGAACGCTTTCGAGCTGAAGCGTGCCATAGGAGAACAGGAACGTGGTCTGGATGACGCTCAAGCGCAGTCTCCGCGCGATCTGGCCAATCGCGGATAGACATATCTGACACCAGAGTGAATGGCGAGCAGCAAATAGGATGTCGTTCTATTCGCTACTCGCTATTCCCTGCTCGCTATTCCTCTTTAAATCCATATTCCGGCACGTTGCCGCTGGCGCCGTAATATTTGTACGGCAGGAACTTGCCCGACATCGTGATCTTGACGCGGTCGCCCTTGGCATTGGGCAGGCGCTCCATCACCATGTCGAAATCGATCGCCGACATGATGCCGTCGCCGAATTCCTCCTGGATCAGCTCCTTCCAGGCCGGGCCGTTGATCATCACGAGCTCGTAGAAGCGGTAGATCAGCGGATCGGTCGGCGGCATCTGCACGCCCTCGCCACGCATCGGCGTCTCGTTCAGCATCGCGATCTCGGACTTCGACAGGCCGAACAGCTCGCCCGCATTGGCGGCCTGCGGCTTGGTCAGCTTCATCTGGCCGAGGATGGCGCCGACGATCAGCACCTCGGAATAGCCGCCGATCGTCTCGCAGATGTACTTCCAGCTCCAGCCCTTCTCGCGCTTGATGTCGAGCAGCTTCTCGGTGAGGTCGGATCGCTTCATGCTTGGTCTCCCTTGAGAGTCTTCGTTGATGGGTTTCTTCCGGCTGGGCGTCAGCGGGCGATCGCCTGCGGCGCGTCGTTCTCGACCGGGTTGGACGCGACGATCGTCGGCTCGCTGCGCCCGATCTTCACCACCGGCACCTTGCGCGGGTCGTAATCGGGCGTCTCGGCGGTGAAGGTCTTGCTGCGGCTGACCAGGAAGTCGATGATGTGGTTGCGCAGCGCGTAGTACAGCGGATGGCGGTGCAGGTCGCCGCGCAGCCGGTCCTTCGGCAGCGGGTTCTCGACGATCTCCGCCAGCACCGCGCCCGGCCCGTTGGTCATCAGCACGATCTTGTCGGCGAGATAGATCGCCTCATCGACATCGTGGGTGATCATGAACACGGTCTGGCCGGTCTCGACGCAGATGCGCCGCACCTCGTCCTGCAGCGTGCCGCGCGTCAGCGCATCGAGCGCTGAGAACGGCTCGTCCATCAGCATGATCTTCGGCGTGATCGACAGCGCGCGGGCAATGCCGACGCGCTGCTTCATGCCGCCGGACAGCTCCGACGGCCGCTTGTGCTCCGAGCCGGCGAGGCCGACGAGCTCGATATATTTCAGCGCATGCGCCTTGACCTTGGCGCGGTCCCATTTGCGCCACTTCGACGAGACCGCATAGGCGACGTTGCCGAGCACCGTCCGCCACGGCAGCAGCGCGTGGCTCTGGAAGATGACGGCGCGGTCGAGGCTCGGCCCCTCGATCGCCTGGCCATCGACGATGACGGCGCCCTCGCTCGGCACGTCGAGGCCGGCAAGAACATTCAGCACCGTGGTCTTGCCGCAGCCGGAATGGCCGATCACGCAGACGAACTCGCCGCGCGCCATCGTGAGCCACAGGTTCTCGAAGATCGTCGTGCTCCGCGCCCCATCATAGCGCTTGGCGATCCCCTCGATGGAGATGAACTTGTCGGTCATAGGAAGGTCTTTCCGTTCCCTCCCCCCTTGTGGGGGAGGGGCAGGGAGGGGGGTTCCCCACAAAGACTCGTGCCTGGGGCACCCCCACCCCTAACCCCTCCCCGCAAGGGGGAGGGGAACGGAGTTGCGCACCTTGCAGCAGTTCGCCTGATCATGCCCTACTCCGGAAACGTCACGAGCCGCGACACGCGGGCCAGGATCTGATCCAGCACCATGCCGACGAGACCGATCAGCAGGATCGCGATGATCACGTTGGTGATCGACAGGTTGTTCCACTCGTTCCAGACGAAGTAGCCGATGCCGGTGCCGCCGACGAGCATCTCGGCGGCGACGATCACGAGCCAGGCGATGCCGATCGAGATCCGCATGCCCGTCAGGATGGTCGGCGCCGCCGCTGGCAGGATGACGGTGAAGGCGCGGCGGAAATTCCCGACCTCGAGGGTGCGGGCGACGTTGATCCACTCCTTGCGGACGCTGGCAACGCCGAACGCGGTGTTGATCAGCATCGGCCAAACCGAGCAGATGAAGATCACGAAGATCGCCGACAGGCTGGAATCCTTGATGGTGTAGAGCGCCAGCGGCATCCAGGCGAGCGGCGAGATCGGCTTGAGAATCTGGATGAACGGATCGAGCGCCTTGCTCATCAAGGGCGACATGCCGATCAGGAAGCCGAGCGGGATCGCGACCGCGACCGCGATCAGGTAGCCGAGCATGACCCGCCCGAGCGAGAAGGCGAGCTGGATGCCGAGCCCCTTGTCGTTCGGACCGTTGTCGTAGAACGGCCGCCGCAGATGCTCCCACAGCTTGGCGCCGACATCGAGCGGCCCGGGCATCGCCGACTTGCCTTGCGTCGCTGTCATGCCCATCAGCTTGGCGTATTCGGGGCTCATGTTGGCAGCCGTGCCCGTGCTACGGGTGGCGATATGCCAGGCGCCGAGGAAGACGGCCAACAAGACGATCGAGACGACGGCGGCGCGCAGGCGGAGTGAGGCGGTCATGACGTCGCTCCACCCACGCTGTCGTCCCTGCGAACGCAGGGACCCATAACCACCGTCGGCAGTTGATGGAAACGATTGTCGCTACCGCCCCTGCCCCAAGACAGGTCACGGCGTATGGGTCCCCGCGTTCGCGGGGACGACACCGGTGGTGTGGTTGGCGGCGTGTTCATCACCATGGGTGGGGTCGGCAGCGTCGCCCTCGTCGCCCCCATCACGACGCCTTCTTGATCTTGAAGCTGGCGACGTAGTCGTCCGGCTTGGTCGGGTCGAACGGCTTGCCCATCACCGAGAACGATTTGTAGGAGTCCTTTGGCGGCGTCAGGCCCATGTCGGTCATGACCTTGCGGGTGTCGGTGGCGAGATAGATCTGCTCGGCGACCGCCTTGTAGTCGACATCGCCCTTGATCTGGCCCCAGCGCTTCATCTGGGTCAGCATCCAAACCGCGAAGGACTGCCACGGGAACGGATCGAAATCGACCCGCTTCGGATCGGTCTTCACGCCGCCGAGGCCGTCGGCATAGGTGCCGGTCAGCACCTGCTCCAGCACCGTCACCGGCGCGTTGATGTAGTTGGCCGGCGCGATCGCCTCGGCGATCTGCTTGCGGTTCTCGGCTTTCGACGCATAGGCGGTGGCATCGACGATGGCGCGGGTCAGCGCGGCGAAGCTGTTCGGCGCGGCCGTGATGAACTCGCGGCTCGCCGCGAAGCTGCAGCAGGGGTGACCGTCCCAGATCTCCTTCGAGAGAATATGCAGGAAGCCGACGCCGTCAAAGATCGCACGCTGGCAGATGTTGTCCGGCGCGAGGAAGCCGTCGATGTTGTCGGCGCGCAGGTTCGCGACCATCTCCGGCGGCGGCACCGAGCGCAGTTGCACGTCGGTGTCGGGATCGATGCCGTGCTCGGCGAGATAGTAGCGCAAGAGATAATTGTGCATCGAATAGTCGAACGGAATGGCGAACTTCATGCCCTTCCAGTCCTTCGGGTCGCGCTTGTCCTTGTGCTTCATCGCCAGCACGATGCCCTGCCCGTTGATGTTCTCGATGGCAGGTACGGTGAACGGGATCGGCTGCGCGCCAAGCCCGAGCGAGATCGCGATCGGCATCGGCGCCAGCATGTGCGAGGCGTCGTATTCCTTGTTGATGGTCTTGTCGCGAATGACGGCCCAGCCGGCGGTCTTCACCACCTCGACGTTGAGCCCGGCCTTGGCATAGAAGCCGAGCGGCGCGGCCATGATGATTGGCGTCGCGCAGGTGATCGGGATGAAGCCGACCTTGAGATCCTTCTTCTCTGGCGCGCCCGCTTCGGCAAAGGCTTCGGTCGCCGTCTTCAGCGGAAAGAATTGTGAGACCGCGGCGAGCGCGGTGGCGGCACCCACCGACTTCAGGAACGCGCGACGGGTGGCTGCTTCCGGAAACACCGCGCGCAGCACGGCTGACGCGACCACGTTCTCGTAACGCTTCTCGGTGGAGTCCGTCACGGGCTCGCAGCGCAGCGCCAGCACGGCGTGCTCGTGTTCGGCCGGACTGCGATGCTGGCCGCAGATACAACCGGCATTCACGCTGGCCTCGGCATCGAACGGATCATCGAAAATCGACATGTGCTGCGCCCCTTTGTCACACCTGCGCGAACTGCGCCTTCGAACTGCTCATCCGGCCGCATTTTTCAGCGGCCGGACGTGCCCTTGCGAATTTTCTATGCAGCTTTTATGCCGCCTTGCTGGTCATCGCCGGCATCGGCAGACCTTCCTCGATCGGCAGCGACGGGTCGCGCGACCACTCGTTCCACGAGCCGAAATACATCCGCACATCCTTCACGCCGGCGTTCTTCAGAGCGAGGAAGGTGTTCGACGCACGCGCGCCCTTGAAGCAGTAGAGATAGACCGGCGTGTCCGGGGTGATGCCGACGGTGGCGCATTCGGCGAGGATCTCGTCCTTCGACTTGAAGCGCGGACCTTCGGCGGTCGGCTTCATCATGCGGTACCATTCGAGCCAGACGGCGCCGGGGATGCGGCCCTTGCGCGGGCAGAAATCCTTGCCGTAGGGCGAGGAGGAATCGCCGATCCACTCGTCGACATCGCGGACATCGAGAATGGCGATGGCGGGATTGCCGACCGCCGCCAGCATGGCCTTGGCGTCGATCAGGATGCTGCCCGCCTCCGGCACGATCGCGAACGAGGCCTTGGCCGGCGACGGCGCATCGGTGGTCACGGCCATGCCTGCGGCAACCCAGGCATCGTAGCCGCCATGCAGCACCTTGATCTTGGGATAGCCCAGCATCGTCAGCAGGAAGTAGCCGCGGCAGGACTGGCCGAAGCCGGAGTTCATCGACTGCTCGTAGACGACGGCGGTCTCGGCACCCGACAGGCCGGCGGCGCCGAACGCGTCGGCGAATTTCGTCTTCAGCTCCTCGATGCCTTCCGGCGTCGACGTCGCGAGATAGGTGAAGATCTCATGGACGTTGACCGCGCCGGGAAGATGTCCCGCGCCATAGGCATCCGGATTGCGGGTGTCGATGACGACACACGGTTCTTTCTTGATGAAATCAGCGAGTTCGCCGGCAGTAATCAGAACGTCCGTCATGGCAGGCCTCTCCTGGTCTAAACTTTGTTGGTTTGCCGTTCTCGCCGGCGTCAGCCGTCGGCGAGCATCTTGCGGAGCTGCTTGGTCGCGGGGGTGACGATCGCGACGAAATAGGCCTCGCGCAGGCGACGTTCGGCGCGATTGCCCTTGATGTAGCCGCGCGCTCCGCAATGGAGCATCGCGGCGTGAGCCGCAGCCACGCTGGCCTCCCCGGCCCGGAGGCGCAGCGCGACGACCTTGCGCCAGGTGGTCTCGTCCGTGTTGAACGGATCGCTGGCGAGGATCATGGTCTCCCGTGCGAGCTCATCGGCGAGCGCGCTGAAGTCGACCGGCTGCTGCGGCAGATAGCGGTTGACGTGGCCGAGCGGCGCCTCGACCTCCTGCATGATCTTGATGCAGTCCCTGATCAGGCCGAGCGCCATGCCGGCCTGCAGAAGAATGAAGCCGGCGCGGATCTTCTTCACGAAGGGGCCAGCGGGATCTGCCAGAATCAGTTCGTCCGGCACGAACAGGTCGCGGAGCTGGATGCCGTAGGTGCCGGTGCCGTCCATTGCGAGGAACTGCTGGCACGGCTGCAGCGTCACCGCCGGGTCCGAACAGTCGACGATGAACATCACGATCTCGCCGGGCGCATCCTCGCGCTCGAAGATCGTGCCGAACATGTGGTCCGGCCCGAGGTTCGAGACCCAGGGCAGCACGCCGCGCACGACGTAGCCGCCCTCCACTTTCCGGCCCTTCAGCTTGAGCTTCTCGATGCCGAAGAAGCTCTTCATCGGGTTGGAAAGGCCGGTGCCGCCGAGCAGCCTGCCGCTCGCGGCATCGTCGAGCAGACGCTTCTTGAGCGCCTTGTTGTCCGAATTGGCGATGTACCAGACCAGCGTGTTCTGGCACCACGCCATGAAGGCCGAGGCGCCGCAGACCTCGCCGATCGCGCCGATGGCATCGATCGCACAGTTGAGATCCGCCGCGCCATTGTCCGGCACGTGGCTGCTCCACGCGCCGACCTCGCCGAAGCGGCGGAGAACGTCAGCCGGATACACCGTTCCGGCGTCGATTCCGCTGGCCAGCGGCGCAAGCTCGTTGCGCGCGATCGCCGCGACCTGCTCCACGGTCGACGGCACGGGCATCACGCCCGCACTGTCGATCGCCAGATGCTGTCCGAGTGAACCCATGACGTCCTCCGCTCCATATGGCCTCGAGCCAGGCTCAGACACCGACCTCGAGATTGACGGGACGCGTGAAGGTGTTGGCGACGGGCGACCACTTCTTCACGTGGTCGACCAGGGCCTGGACCTCCTCCTTGGAAATGCCTTCGCACTCCATGTCGACCTTGACGCGCACGTCGGTGAAGCCGACCGGCTTCTCGCTGACGTCGCCGGTGCCCCAGACAGCGGTGATGTTGAGGTCGCCCTCGAGCTCCAGCTCGAGCTTGTTGACGGTCCAGCCGCGATGCACGGCATTGGCGTGCAAACCCACCGCAAGGCAGGAGCCGAGCGCGGCCAGCGAGGCCTCCGACGGATTGGGCGCGGTGTCGTCACCGAGCAGGCCCGGCGGCTCGTCGACGATGTAGGGCGCGAGGTTGCGGATGTAGTTGGCGTGGCGGAACTTGCCTTCCGCCACGGTCTTGCACTTCAGGGTCTTGATGACCTTGGGGTTGGCCTTGCCGTTGACGATGAGCTGTTCGAGCCCGTTCTTGTCGATGGGTGCGAGGCAGCCCGTCAGCGCCGTCTTCTGAACCACAGCGGTCATCTCATTTCTCTCCCTGGGATGAGGATACCGAACGGTCTGTATCCTGCACGAAGCGTGCCAGAGAGGCCGAAAATCAAAAGCCGGAATGATCCTCGCGGCTTATGCGATCAGGGCGGCGAGCAGCGCCCCGCCACGACCCAGCCGCTGCCCAAGTGCGATGCAGAATGCCGCCTTCAGCGATCAAATTGAGCGCAACGCTGCCTCGACCGCATCAGCAGCCTTGCTGACTCACGCGCACAGCGATTAAGCTCGTACACATGGGCAAGTCAGCTGCGGGCAAACAAACCGGCAAGAAGCAGGCGATCGCAAGGACGATCGCGGCCAGCGATGACGAATCCGCGCGCGGCCGTCTGCTCGGCGCCGCCACGCGGCTGTTCTGCAAGAACGGCATCAATGCCACCGGCATCGATGCGATCATCAGTGAGGCGGGCACCGCGAAGACCACGCTCTACAAGCTGTTCGGATCAAAGACCGCGCTCGTCACAGCCGTGCTCGAAAGCGAAGGCAAGCAGTGGCGTGAATGGTTCATCGCGGAAATGGAGAGCGGCGGCGGTGACGCCGAGACCAAGCTGGCACGCATCTTTCCGGCGCTGAAGAGCTGGTTCGGCGAGGAGCGCTTCTACGGCTGTCCCTTCATCAATGCAGTCGGCGAGCACGACAAGGACCAGAAGCAGTTTCGCACCATTGCAATGCGCCACAAGAAAGTGGTGCTGGCGCATATCGAGAAGCTCGCCCGTGAGATGGGCGCTGCCGAGCCGGAGAGCTTCTCGCATCAGCTCGCACTGCTGATCGACGGCGCGATCGTGGCGGCGATGGTGTCACGCAATCCCGAGGTCGCGGACACGGCCGGGCTGGCCGCGAAGGCGCTGATCGAGCCGGCGAAGCACAAGACGGGAAAGCGCCTCGGCAAGCCGGACACGCAGCTCGCCGCTGTGTGAAGCGGCCTGCTCGCCCTGAGTCCCACCCACCGTCATTCCGGGGCAAGGCCGCAGGCCTTGAACCTGGAAGCTCTATCTTGTCTTGCGTCCATTCCTCACAATCTCGAGATTCCGGATTCAATCGCCAACGCGCAAGCGCGTTGGCGATTGCCCCGGAATGACGGCGGAATGGACGGGGAGGACGGAGTTGTCAACTCGTGACGCCGCGGAGCGCCCCGTGCAAAGCCATCAATCGAACTAGCGGAAGTAGTCTGTCACAAGCTTCACGTCGGCCTGATCCGCGACTGCGCCGTTCAGGCTCGAATCGATCACGCGGCGGCAGGCGGCGACCGCAGCCTCGTCGCCGAGCTCGTTGGCCGCTTCGAGCACATGCCAGGCCGCATCGACTGCCGCGCCGTCCGCAGGCGCCTCGCGATGGCCGAGCCGTTGCTCTCCGCGAAGAGGAAATCCCATGCCGCTCATCCGCGATCACCTCCGTCCGTCGCTGCAGGTTCAATACGCCGCGGCGCGCGGCGCGGACGCCTTGCCGCCTTTGCCTGGATTCTTGCGGGACTGATAGAATTCGAGCACGCTGCGCGACGTCTGCGACTGGAGCTTGGCATAGTCGCGCTCCAGCTCCTGCAGCTCGCCGGCCGTGATGCGATGTTCGCGGGCGCCGAGAAAGGCGAGCGCCATCATCGTATCCCAGGTAAAGCCAAGCGCCTTGGCGAGCATCAGCAGCATCTCACGGTTACGGTCGAACAAGGCGCGCTCGACCACGTCGACCGGCAGTCCCGACAGCAGCGCGAGGCCGATCGTCACCTCCTCGACCTTGTGTGCCGTCGCATAGCTGGCAATGGTGCTCTCGTGCAGATTGCCGAGGCGGTGCTGGATCGTCACGGTGCGCTTGGCGACGAAGTAGTTGCGCGAGCCGGGGCCGAACTTCGACTGCAGGTCGCCGGCGATGTTGGCGACCGAGCTACTGATCTCGCCAAGCAGCTCCGGCCGCTCCCCGGCCAGCCGCTTGCCGACATCGTCCGAGGCCTTGGCGATCAGTTGCTGGAACAGGTGGCGCGGGATGTCGAGCCGCCGGCCGAGATGCTCGGCGAGGATCGAGTCGTTCTCTGCTCGCTGGACCATGTGCAGGAAACCGGCACCGGAGAACTGGGCGCCCTGATTGCGCGCCACCGCCGTGGCGACGTCGCGGTTGCCGCGCGTGGCCAGCACGTCGGTCACCGCCGGGCTGAGCGTTCGGCGTTCGGCGATCGCGAGCAGATGGTCCTGGCTCTTGGTGCTGGCGTTCTCGACCAGCGTGGCGTCATCGAGCCGCTCGGACTCGCGCAGCACTGGACCGGCGACCCAGATCTCATCGTCGAAGGCCAGCTTGCGGATGACGCTGGCCGGCGAATATTCGATCCTGGCGAGGCGATCCGCAAGCTTGGCGCGCGCTTCGATCTCGATCTCGTCGGCGAGCCGGCCGATCACCTCGCCGAAGGTGGCGATCTCCTCCTCGCAGTAGCGCCCCGCGATCAGCAGGTCGGTCGCATGCCACAGCGCGCGTTCGCGGCTGTCGGCGGTCCCCCGCGCAATCGCATCCTCGAGGTCCCGCAACACCGATCTGGTTTCGTTCATGATGAAAGGCCGCACAGTTGCAACGATGAAAGGGCAATGCGCAGATCATAGCGTTCGAACCCGAGCGTTCCGTAACCCGCGCCGTGCGGATTTGACCGGGCATTTTCACTCAAATGCGCGCGTGGGCGTTAAGCATGCGGTCGGGGATCCGGTCGCGGCGCGATCGCCGCGCCGATCCGTTCTTGCCGCGCGAGCGACGCAGGACGCCTACGGCATGACGCGGAGCGCGCGCGCCTCAGCCTCGGCGACCGAGCGTTCGCGCGATGTCCACGGGCACTCGGCGAGAGCGCGGTCGATCAATTGCATGGCATCACGCTCACGACTCTGGTCGAGCATCAGCTCGCCGGCGAAGAAGCTCGCCTCGCAACGCCGTGCCCTGCGCGTGGCGGGAGCACCACGGTCGGCCGCCGCAAGCACAGCCTCTGTCGTCTCCTGCCCGAGGAAGAGACGGACGATCGGGGCCGGCCATTTGCCCATGTCGAGCCGCTTCGCGTGGTCGGCGAGCTCGCTCGGCAGGCCGGCGCGGCGGCGGGCCAGATCCAGCCACAGGGCCGCATCGGCATTGTGGGGATCGATCTCGCTGAGCCATCTGAAATCGTCGTGCGACTGCTCCAGAAGACCCGCCTGGAAGCTTGCGATCCCCAGCGCGCGATAGGCTTGCGCCCGGTAGCCGTTGCGCCCGAACGCCCGCCCGAAACCCGACCCCGGCTGCGGCTCGCTCTCGCGCAGATCAGGAGCGGCGCGATCGAATGCGGCAAGAAGACCGGCCGAGGACTGCTCGATGACGATCTTGTAGTCGTCGATCGCATGCTCGACGTCTCCCTTGCGGAAATAGGCTCCGGCGCGCGCGAAACGGGCCTCGATCACCAGCGGCGTCGCCGGCTTGCCGTGCTCGATCACCATGGTGCAACCGGCAATGCGCTCTTCGGCGCCGAGATCGGCCGCGGTCGTGCACCGCTTCGCGCCGGCTGCGTGGGCACTTGCCGACAAGCCGAAGATCGAACCGATGATCAACGCACAACACAGAAACGAGCGCCATCGTCGCGTAGTCATGAATGCCCCCTTGGTCTTGCTCTTTGTGCTGCGATCTAACCAAAACCGATCGGGCAAACCACAATCTGGAATTGCGATCGCAAATCATCCTTCAGCCGGTGTAAACGGGATCGCAGACTCGGCCTGCCCTGGATGTTTGGATCAACTGCTACGGCGGTGTGAGCCACGCGACGGCGCAATCGGCGATTGCGCTCACGCGTGGCAGGCGGCGCCGTGCAGCCGGCAATGCGACCGTCAGCTACTTCGCTTCGGCGATGAGCGCCTGCAGCCGCACCAGCTCGGCCTCGAGATTCCCTTCGACATCCGCCGCCTTCACTTCGGTGACGCGGTAGTCGCGGCTTTCCAGCCACGCCCGTCGCGCGCTGCGGTCGGCGACGACGCCCTCGCTCTCGCCGGGGCCCACCAGCTCAATGGCGAGGCGGTGGATGAAAGAGACGAAGTCGGGGATGTGGC
The DNA here is from genome assembly GCF_032485055.1 of Bradyrhizobium sp. SZCCHNRI20481. Taxonomy (NCBI): domain Bacteria; kingdom Pseudomonadati; phylum Pseudomonadota; class Alphaproteobacteria; order Hyphomicrobiales; family Nitrobacteraceae; genus Bradyrhizobium; species Bradyrhizobium sp. SZCCHNRI20481. Next base: position 250,270 of record NZ_JAUEUE010000010.1, on the reverse strand, counting down.
GGCCGACCGGGGTCTGGCGCTTGAACTGGCCGGCGAAGCGGCGGTCGCGCGACAGCGCGTGCCACAGCGCGCGCTCGGCGTCGGTCGGGTTGCGGCGGAGCAGCCGCGCCAGCCCGCGCAGCGAGCCGCGCGAATCCGGCAGGTTCGCCACCGTGCCCTGCTCGGCGATCAGGGCGCGCAGACGCGTGGCCTGCTCGCTGTCGAGCACGCCGCCCTTGGCCGGCCCCTTGCGCCCCTCGGCGATCGCCATGACCACGCCGTGCAGGGTGTGGATGTCCTGCCGCGACGGCTCCATGCGGAAGAAGATGTTGCGCAGGTTGACCAGCATGGTCTCGCGCTTCTCGGCCGGCCGCAGGAATTCGACCCGGTCGAGCTCGCGCACCAGGTTCTCGAAGAACGCTTCCATCTGATCCTGGGAGGCGCGCTCGGAGCGCTCTGGCATCGCGAACGGCAGCGAGCCTGACGTGACCAGCTTGAACCATTCATAGCCCATCAGCAGCACCGCCTGGGCGAGGTTCAGCGAGGCAAAGCCTGGATTGACCGGATAGGTGACGATGCGGTTGGCGCGGGCGACCTCCTCGTTGGTCAGGCCCGCGCGCTCGCGGCCGAACAGGATGCCAGCCCGGCCGCCAGCGGCGATCTGGCCCTGCATCTCGCGGGCGGCCGCCTCCGGTCCCATCACCGGCTTGGCCTGGTCGTGGGCGCGGGCGGTGGTCGCGAAGACGAGGTCGAGGTCGGCGATCGCCTCCGGCAGGGTGTCGAACAGCCGGACATGATCGATGATGTGGTCGGCCCCGGCGGCAGCCCGCTGGGCGGCGATGTTCGGCCAGCCGTCGCGCGGATTGACCAGGCGCAGCTCGGACAGCGCGAAATTGCCCATGGCGCGCGCGGCCATGCCGATGTTCTCGCCGAGCTGCGGCTCGACCAGGATCACCACCGGGCCTGCAATCTCCAATCCCACCTTGGTCTTGTCGGTGCCCGACACGCTCAATCCTCGCCCTCTGAATCCGGTTGAAGCGCCCGCGGCGCGCCCTGCCCGCTCCGTTGACCTGACCGGGGAGAATTCTCAAGCAAAATAATCGGCTTAGCCAAGAATTTTAGGGTTTGCTCGAACCTGCAGGCCGGCCGGTAGCCGCCGTTGCCCACCGCATGAGCGGGCTGCGAAAATCAGCACCGGGCGCATACCGGCTGCGCTTCCGCCCGCGGTGCAGCAGTGCTATGACGCGCTTGATTTCACAAGCGCTTTCCACTCCTGGCGCGCTGTTCCCAAGAGGCCCCATCGATCATGGCAAAAATCAAGGTGACCAACCCGGTCGTCGAGCTCGACGGCGACGAGATGACCCGGATCATCTGGCAGTACATCAAGGACAAGCTGATCAACCCCTTCCTTGATATCGACCTGATGTATTTCGACCTGGGGATGGAGAGCCGCGACAAGACCAACGACCAGATCACGATCGATGCCGCCAACGCGATCAAGAAGGTCGGCGTCGGCGTCAAGTGCGCCACCATCACCCCGGACGAGGCGCGCGTGAAGGAGTTCGGCCTCAAGGAGATGTGGAAGTCGCCGAACGGCACCATCCGCAACATCCTGGGCGGCGTCGTGTTCCGCGAGCCGATCATCTGCAAGAACGTGCCGCGCCTGGTCCCCGGCTGGACCAAGCCGATCATCATCGGCCGCCACGCCTATGGCGACCAGTACCGCGCCACCGACTTCAAGTTCCCCGGCAAGGGCGTGCTGACGATGAAGTTCGTCGGCGACGACGGCACCGTGATCGAGAAGGAGGTCTTCAGGGCGCCGGGCGCCGGCGTCGCGATGGAGATGTACAACCTCGACGAGTCGATCTACGATTTCGCTCGCGCCTCGCTCAACATGGGCCTCGCCAAGAACTATTCGGTCTACCTGTCGACCAAGAACACCATCCTGAAGGTCTATGACGGCCGCTTCAAGGACATCTTCCAGGAGGTGTACGACAAGGAGTTCAAGGACAAGTTCGAGGCCAAGAAGATCACCTATGAGCACCGCCTGATCGACGACATGGTCGCCGCGGCGCTGAAGTGGTCGGGCGGCTATGTCTGGGCCTGCAAGAACTATGACGGCGACGTGCAGTCCGACACCGTGGCCCAGGGTTACGGCTCGCTCGGCCTGATGACCTCGGTGCTGATGACCCCGGATGGCCAGACCGTCGAGGCCGAGGCCGCCCACGGCACGGTGACCCGCCATTTCCGCGAGCACCAGAAGGGCAAGGAGACCTCGACCAACTCGATCGCCTCGATCTTCGCCTGGACCCGCGGCCTGTCGCACCGCGCCAAGCTCGACAACAATGCCGAACTGGCGAAGTTCGCCGCCACCCTGGAGAAGGTCTGCGTCGACACCGTCGAGTCCGGCTACATGACCAAGGACCTCGCGCTCCTGGTCGGCGCCGACCAGCGCTGGCTGTCGACCACCGGATTCCTCGACAAGATCGCGGAAAACCTCACCAAGGCGATGGCGGCGTAAGTTTCCCCACTTTCGCCTTCTGGTTTCGTCACCTATCAACGGGCCGCGCCACAAGCGCGGCCCGTTTCTGTTTCACTCCTGCCGTCGAGGAACCTGATCATGCGCTTGACCTCATCGCTCGCCCTGCTGTTGCTCGGGGCCCAGATCGGCTCCTCCCACGCCGCAGAGACCACGATTCCCGATGCGCTGGTCGCCGCCGGCGAAAAGGCCGTGCTGACGCTGCATGCCGAGGGCGCGCAGGTCTACGACTGCAAGACCGACAAGGACGGCAAGCTCGCCTGGACCTTCCGTGAGCCGATTGCCACCCTGTTCGCGGACGGCAAGACCGTCGGCCGGCACTATGCCGGGCCGAGCTGGGAGCACCAGGACGGCTCGATCGTCGGCGGCCGGGTGCAAGGCACCGCCATCGGCGCCACCGACAACGACATCCCCTGGCTGAAGCTCGCCGTCATTTCTCACCGCGGCGCTCAGGGCGTGCTCTCCGACGTCACCACGGTGCAGCGGATCAACACCGCCGGCGGCAAGCTGGAAGGCACCTGCGACACCGGCGGGCAATTCCGCAGCGTCGCCTATTCCGCAGATTACGTGTTCCTGCGGAAGGAGTGAGGCTCGTTACGCCTCGCGATAATCCAGCAGGATCAGCCCGACCAGCACGAAGGCCACCGGCCAGACCCAGGCGGCGGCGCGGCTGATGCGGCCGTCCAGGCGCAGCTCGAGCCAGCGCGCCCAGCCGGCGGTGATGCCGCACAGCGCTAAGGGCGTGTGGCTCATCTCGATCAGGAGCTGATCCTTGATGTTGGCGATGGCGTGCGAATGGGTCAGCAGCAGCGCGCCGCCGGCGGCGACCGTCAGCGGAAACACCAGCGCCGCCCGGCCCGCCGCCTGCCCGCGCAGCCGCACCCGCCATTCGAACAGGCCGAACAGAATGATCAGCACCACGAACAGCCGGTGCTGCGCCACTTCGGGATCGCGCAACGAGGCGAAGAAGCCGATCGGGCCGAGCGGCCAGGCCATCTCGTCGGCGCGCAGGAACAGGAACGCCGCCATCCCCAGGAACAACAGCGGCCAGTGCCGGGCCCAGCGGCCCCAGGAGAAGCGCTCGATCAGCGCGAGCACGCCGATCAGCACGACGAAGATGCCCGCCCAATGGTGGTTGTATTCCGACCAGGCGATGTCGGCGGCGCTGCGCGGCAGGATCACGCCCTCGCCGGGGACATAGGCCTGCGGCGCGGTCACGCGCTGCGCGTCGGCGGCATCGATCCTGGCCTGCAGCTGCGAGATCGTGAGCTGGTCGACCGAGGGGCTCGTCAGCCGCGGCCATTGCGGCGCGGCGCGCGCGACGATCTCCTGCCAGCTCAGCCGGTCCTGGCTGAGATCGATGCCCGGCGGCAGCGAGGTCAGCGAGCCCGCGGTGAGCAGCACCGTCAGCCCGATGCCGAGCTCGACCTCGACGAAGCGCCTTATGCGCGAGAGCGGTGCGATGGGATCACGACGGCGCAGCCGCTCCACGGCGAAGAAGTTGGCCGCCCCGAGCGCGAGCAGCATCAGCAGCATCGCGACCTTGGCCGAGGTCATCACGCCGTAAGCGGTGCCGTAGATCGCCGCGAACGCGCCGAGATAGGCGATCGCCATCACGGTGCCGCCGATCACGATGGCTGCCACCGAGACCATCGACATCAGCGAGTAGCGCCGCCCGATCAGGCGCTGATCGTCATCCGCCTTGCAGCCGTTCAGCGCCATCAGGAAATACGGCAGGCCGCCGATCCAGACGCCGGCGCCGAGCATGTGCAGGAAGTCGGCGGCAAGCAGCGGCCAGCGCACCTCAAGCCGGCTCGCCGCGTGCGTCAGGTTGAGCTGCAGCAGCAGCGCTGAGACGGTCAGCACAGTCAGCGCCACGACGCGCCAGGCGGCCCAACCGCCGGTCCGGGCGAGCACCGCGATGCCGAGCGCGCAGGCGGCAACGGCCATGTCGGAGCGGGCGAAATCCGCGCTCGCCGCCGCGCCGAGCGACAGGTCGAGCGTCCCGATCAGCGCGCCCATGTTGACTGCGAGCGAAGCCAGCACGACCGCGAACCAGCCGAATGCGCTTCGGCGCAGGAAACGCTGGCCGCGCTTGCCGACCACGATCGCGTCAGCGGACAGCCTTTGCTGTAGCGGGCGCAGCAGCAACAGCAGAAATGCCAAGCCGCCGATGGTGAAGGACTGTGCCAGCAGGGTCAGGCCGCGCAGCACCACCGAGAGATAGCCGAAGATGTCGAGCAACAGCGACACGGCTAGCGCACGTTGAAAGGAATGTCGCCACGGGTGATGTGGCCATCGACGCTGAGCACCTGCCATTGCAGATGCCAGGCGCCGGGGCTGAGCGCCTTGGCCTCGGCGTCGATCTCGTCGGCCGGCGCATCGGCTGCCGGAGTAAGCGCCTGCTCGGCTCCGTCGGGCGCGCGCAGCTTCAGCCGCGAGCGGGCGTGATCGATGCGGCTGTTGAAGCGCAGCCGGATCAGTGTCGGCTGCGTCTCGATGGTCCCGCCCGCCGCGGGCTGCGACGAGACGATGATGGCATGGGCCGAGGCGGCGCCGGGAACGCCCAGAAGCAGCGCGGCAAGGGTCGGCAGGTGGCGGAAGCGGATGACGGACGGCATGGGACGCGCGGGCGGCGGAAGCTGCGGCAGGGACGTTCGGGGACAAGACCGGGACGAACAAAACTCGACCGTTCTAATCTAAGCGACCTTCCTGTTCCCGACGTAGCCACAAACGCGTGACCGGGGCCGGCCGGAACCTGCGGGAGCGGCACGAGGCCCCGGCCCTGCCCGGAGGGCATCCCGGAACAGCGAAATTTAGGGTCGAATCATCAAGCCCTTCGCTGTATGCCTCGCCGCATCATTGCCGTCCGTCGGTTGTCGGGACCCTTTCCGCCCCACGGACCAACATTGCCTGATCCCGAGGAACGCCTGAGGAAACCGCCATGCCCGCCTATCGCTCCCGTACCTCCACCCATGGCCGCAACATGGCCGGCGCCCGCGGCCTGTGGCGCGCCACCGGCATGACCAACGAGGATTTCGGCAAGCCGATCATCGCGGTCGTCAACTCCTTCACCCAGTTCGTGCCCGGCCATGTGCATCTGAAGGATCTCGGCCAGCTGGTCGCGCGGGAGATCGAGAAGGCCGGCGGCGTCGCCAAGGAGTTCGACACCATCGCCGTCGACGACGGCATCGCGATGGGCCATGACGGCATGCTCTACAGCCTGCCCTCGCGCGAGCTGATCGCCGACAGCGTCGAGTACATGGTCAACGCGCATTGCGCCGACGCCATGGTGTGCATCTCCAACTGCGACAAGATCACCCCTGGCATGCTGATGGCCGCGATGCGGCTCAACATCCCGGCCGTGTTCGTCTCGGGCGGCCCGATGGAGGCCGGCAAGGTCAACATCGCGGGCAAGCTGCGCAAGGTCGATCTGATCGACGCCATGGTGACCGCCGCCGACGACAAGGTGTCGGACGCGGATGTCGAGGTGATGGAGCGCTCGGCCTGCCCGACCTGCGGCTCCTGCTCCGGCATGTTCACGGCGAACTCGATGAACTGCCTGACCGAGGCGCTCGGCCTGTCCCTGCCCGGCAACGGCTCGGTGCTGGCGACCCATGCCGACCGCAAGGGCCTGTTCGTCGAGGCCGGCCATCTCGTCGTCGACCTCGCCCGCCGCTATTACGAGCAGGACGACGCGTCCGTGCTCCCGCGCAACATCGCCAACTTCAAGGCGTTCGAGAACGCGATGAGCCTGGACATCGCGATGGGCGGCTCGACCAACACCGTGCTGCATCTGCTCGCGGCCGCGCATGAGGGGGAAATCCCCTTCACCATGACGGATATCGATCGCCTCTCGCGCAAGGTCCCTTGCCTGTGCAAGGTCGCGCCCGCTGTGGCCGACGTGCACATGGAGGACGTGCATCGCGCCGGCGGCGTGATGGGCATCCTCGGCGAGCTCGCCCGCGCCGGCCTGCTGCACACGGAATTGCCGAGCGTGCATTCGACTTCGCTGGCGGCTGCGCTGGAGCGTTGGGACATCCGCCGGACCGCGAGCGAGAGCGTGAAGAACTTCTATCAAGCCGCGCCCGGCGGCGTGCCGACGCAGGTCGCCTTCAGCCAGGACCGCCGCTACGAGGAGCTCGATCTCGACCGCGAGAAAGGCTGCATCCGCGACATCGAGCACGCCTATTCCAAGGACGGCGGCTTGGCCGTGCTGACCGGCAACATCGCGCGCGACGGCTGCATCGTGAAGACCGCGGGCGTCGATGCCTCGATCCTGAAGTTCTCCGGCCCTGCGCGCGTCATGGAGAGCCAGGACGCCGCGGTCGAAGCCATCCTGACCAACAAGATCAAGGCAGGCGACGTCGTCGTCATCATCTATGAGGGCCCGCGCGGCGGCCCTGGCATGCAGGAGATGCTGTATCCGACCAGCTATCTGAAGTCGAAGGGCCTCGGCAAAGCTTGTGCGCTGATCACCGACGGCCGCTTCTCCGGCGGCACCTCGGGGCTCTCGATCGGCCACGTCTCGCCGGAAGCTGCCGAGGGCGGCCTGATCGGCCTCGTCCAGGACGGCGACCGCATCGAGATCGACATCCCCAACCGCACCATCCATCTCGCAGTGTCGGATGAGGAGCTCGCCAACCGGCGCGCAGCGATGGCGGCGAAGGGCGATCAAGCCTGGAAGCCGAAGACGCGCGCCCGCAAGGTCTCGACCGCGCTGAAAGCCTATGCGGCGTTCGCGTCGAGCGCCGCCAAGGGCGCGGTGCGCATCGTCAAGGAGTAAGACCGATCTGTTCGGTCGGCAGCACCGGTCCTTTCCGACCGGTTGCTGCGGCCGGCGGCCGCGGCCTCACCATAGACTTCCTCGTCTCGCTCTCGTCCTGCGAACAGCGATGCCGCACTTCGTTCTTGCCCACTGACGACAGCGGGTTCAGGCTCCCTTCATCGACAATGAGCGCGTCAGCCACAATGCACGCGCCAAGCCCTGGGAAGGATCGCCATGCTGAACCGCCGCAGCCTGCTGCTCGCCTCGCTTGCCGCCGGAGTGACGATGACCACGACAGCCGCGCGCGCCAAGCCGGCGCAACCTTCGACCCCGGTCGATTTCGACGTGCCGCCACAGGCCTGCGACTGCCACACCCACATCCACGGGGACCCCGAAAAATTTCCGTTTGCGGCGAGCCGGGTCTACACGCCGGAGCCGGCCCTGCCCGACGAGATGGCGGCGCTGCACAAGGCTCTACATATCCAGCGCGTGGTGATCGTGACGCCGAGCGTCTACGGCACCGACAACTCTGCGACGCTGTACGGCATGAAGGCGCGCGGCAATGACGCGCGCGGCGTCGCGGTCATCGACGACAAGACCACCGAGGCACAATTGGATGCCATGCATGCCGAGGGCTTCCGCGGCATCCGCCTCAATCTCGCGACCGGTGGCATCAACGACCCCAATGTCGGCCGCGCCCGCTTCCATGTCGCGGTCGAGCGGATGAAGGCGCGCGGCTGGCATGTCCAGCTCTACACCAACACGGCGATGATCGCGGCCATCAAGGACCTCGTGATGCAATCGCCCGTGACGGCCGTGTTCGATCATTTCGGCGGCGCGCAGGCTGATCTCGGCCTCGGGCAGCCGGGCTTTGCCGATCTGGTCGAGCTCGTCCGCAGCGGCAAGGCCTATGTAAAGATCTCCGGCGCCTATCGCGCCTCGACCCGCGGCCCCGACTACGCGGACGTGATCCCGCTCGCGAAGGCCCTGATCGAAGCCAACCCCGATCGCATCGTCTGGGGCACCGACTGGCCCCACCCGGATTCGTCGCCGCATCCCGAATTGAAGGTCACGGATATCAGGCCGTTCTATCCGATCGACGACGGCCGGCTGATGAACCAGCTCCCGGTGTGGGCTCCAGACGCCGCGATCCGCAAGAAGATCCTGGTCGACAATCCGGCGCGGCTGTATGGGTTTTGATGGCGTTGTCAGTCCGTAGGGCGGGTTAGCGCAGCGTAACCCGCCGCACGATGCTACGCCGCCCGTTGGCGGATTACGCTCCGCTAATCCGCCCTACATACTTTGATTGCGAGCGCAGCGGCGCAGCGAAGCAATCGTAGGGTGGGCAAAGGCGCGCTCCACCGCGATCTCGGCTTGCACCGCAGTATCGCGCGCCGTGCCCACCGCCGTCACGCACCGGCGCCGTCGGTGGGCACGCGCCGCCTGACGGCGTCGCTTTGCCCACCCTACGATTCCCGGGGCTTTAGCGCCTCGCCATCCTGGCTTCGCGGAACGACACCAGCCGGCGCTGCGACTCGTCCCACAGCACCAGCCGGACGCAGCGCAGGCTCTCCGGCAGCGTGATGCGGCCGATCTCGCGCAGTTCGGGATGATCGCGCAGCACGACCGGCAGCCGGTAATAGGGAATCCGGCTCGAGAGATGGTGGACGTGGTGGATGCCGATATTGGCGGTCAGCCAGTGCAGCCATCCCGGCAGGTCGTAGTGTGAGCTGCCGTAGAGCGCGGCCTGCTGCATCGTCCAGCGCTCGTCCCGCTCCCAGACGGTGTGCTCGAACTGATGCTGGACATAGAACAGCCACACGCCGGCCATGGCGGCGAGCAGCATGATCGGGAGATGCACGACCAGGAACGCCTGGATGCCGATGAGCCACATCAGCCCGGCAACCACCAAGGCAATGCCGAAATTGGTGGCCATCGTGCTGATCCAGGGCGACCAGCCGGCCCGCATGAGACCGAACGGCAGACGGTGCTGCAGGAAGAACAAATACGCAGGCCCTGCCACGAACATGACCAACGGGTGGCGGTACAGCCGGTAGCGCAGCCGCGCCCAGGCTGACCGCGCCTGATATTCCCGCACGGTCAACGTATCGATGTCGCCTATTCCGCGCCGATCGAGGTTGCCGCTGGTGGCGTGGTGGATCGCATGGGTGCGCCGCCACCAGTCGTAGGGCGTCAGGGTCAGCACGCCGAGGACACGGCCGACCCAGTCGTTCGCCTGACGCCCGGCGAAGAAGGTGCCATGGCCGCAATCGTGCTGGATCATGAACAGACGCACCAGGAAACCGCCGGCGGGGATCGCGATGAGCAACGAAGCCCAGGCATGGCCGAGCGAGAACGCGAACCAGGCGGCCGTCCACAGGGCCACCAGCGGCACGGCGGTGATCACCAGCTCGGTCACGCTGCGCAGGCGGTTTGGCGTGCGGTAGCTGCTGAGAATCTGCATCCAGTAGCGGGCATCGGCCGCGGCGCGGCCCTCGTTATCGCCGGCGCGCAGCGTGGCGCGGTCCTTGGGCGGCACAATCGCCATCGCGACTGGCTGATCGAACTGCAATGTCGTCTCCACCTTGTGTTCTTGGCGATCGCGCATGGCGAGACCGCGGCCAAATGGACCCCTGCGGACCGCCGAACAGGCTGCAGGAGTTCGAAATCACGAGCTATCGTCGGTTTAACCGCCGTCGAAGCCAAATGGTTCATCGTGCGCCTGACAACGAACCGCTCTGGAAGAGAAAGTCTGGGACGTGGACGCCCGTCAGGAGACGGGTAAAGAGCGCATGCGGCGGATCAATGAACTTAACCCGTCGAACGCCTCATGGCTAGGAGAGGACGGGTTACGATCCGTTAATCCGCCCGATGAAATGCGCGCTCCACATTGTGCACCGCGTTCCCCTCATCCCGTCCCACGCGTGGCATCCGGCGCCAAGGCCCTCTCACAGCGCGAGGTCGAGAAGATGTCCCAGATCGCGATGAACATTGCCGCGATCACCGGCCCGATGACGAACCCGTTGAGGCCGAATGCCTCGATCCCGCCCAATGTCGAAATCAGCACCACATAGTCGGGCATCTTGGTGTCCTGTCCGACCAGGATCGGACGCAGGACATTGTCGACGAGACCGATGACGAGGGCGCCATAGGCGATCAGGACCACACCCTGCCAGATCGATCCGATGGCAAGAAGATAGAGCGCGACCGGAAACCAGACGAGGCCCGCTCCCACTGCCGGAAGCAAGGACAGGAAGGCCATCACGACTGCCCACAGCAGGGGCGCGTTGATGCCGAGGAACCAGAACATCAGGCCGCCCAGCGCGCCTTGCGCCAGAGCGACGAGCAGACTGCCCTTCACCGTCGCGCGGATGACCACGGTGAACTTCCGCAGCAGCGCATCGCGTTGCTCCGGGCGCAGCGGAATGGCGCTCTTGATGCGCTCCGATAGCGTCTCTTCGTCACGCAGCAGGAAGAACAGCAGATAGACCATGATGAACAGATTGACGAAGACTTCGAACGTACCCTGTCCGATCACGAGCGCCTGGCTCGCAATGACCTCGCTGCCCTTCAGCAGGACGGCCGACAGCTTGCCCTTCATTCCGGCGAGGCTGCCGAGTCCGAAGCGATTGAGCAGATCGACCACCCATGTCGGAAGCGCGGCCAGCATCTTCTGGAAGTACTGTCCAATGTCGAGCTGACCGGACTGCATCTGTTTGTAGACTCCGGAGGCCTCCTGCGCCAGCGACGCCCCGATCAGCGACAGCGGAAGGATGACGATCACGACGAACATCAACACCACGACGGCCGCCGCCAGGCCGTGTCGGCCGTGCATCGACCGCGCCAACCAACGGTGCAGCGGAACGAAGACGATGACGCCGATGACGCCCCACAGAACCGCGCCGTAGAACGGCAGCAGGATCCACCCGAACATCAGCGATATCGCGACGAGCAAGAGAAGCAGGGCTCGGTCTTCGAGGCTACGCATCTGGCTTTCCTAGCGGACCGGGACCATGAGTTGGACCGTTCCTTCCTCCACGGCGGACGGTTTGCCGCTTGGTCGCGAAATGGTCAACGTTCGAATTCGACTTTGGCCCCTGCCACGACGCGACGTTGCCGGCGAAAACATGCTCCAGAACGCCGAATTTGTCTGCCGTTCCAGCAACAACGCCGATTTCAAGAGCCTGCTCGAAAAATAAAGTTCTTCTGAAAATCCGCAAATCAGGCGTATAAGGTCCGCGTTCCGGTCCGGATGAGGGGCGTACGCGTCGTCACGAAACGTGGGCCGGCAATGCGGTGGACGCGAGGGCATCGGCGCGCATCTGTGCGGACGAGCGATGCGCTTCGCGGACGTGAAATCGCGTGGTCCTGGCCTCCCGGTGCTGAGGCTGGAGGTTGCGGAGTCCTGATGAGCTCCGCGATCGACGGGGTCAATCAAGCCGGTCCCCGGGGAGATCGCGTATAAGCGTTAAAACCTCCGCGCAGGGAATGCCGGGATGTCTCGGCTGACCTGTGGTGACTGCCGCCTGCTTTTTTTCTGCAGGCGGGCCATGGGTGCGGCCAGCGCCCGGCATTCCCTGCGCCCTCATCATTGTCGAGGGCCCGCCTGATGCATGATCCGGACGCCCTGGCGTCGCGGCGATGCTGCGGCTTGCCTGATCGGGATCCCCGCCTGCGGCCCCACCCCCGGTTGCCAAGCGCACGGCGAGCCGCAATAGTCCGCGCTTCCGAGCCGGCCCGACCGGCCCGTTGACCTGGAGGCATGATGATGACGACGAGACCGGCCGCAAAATCATCCGACAAGGATGTCTGGCGCGTCGGCGTGCTGTTCTCGCGCAGCGGCCTGATGGAGGTCACGGAGTCCGAGCACTTCTTCGGCACCGCGCTGGCGATCCAGGAGATCAACCGGGACGGCGGCGTGCTCGGCCGCGAGATCGAGGTCATCGCCTATGATCCAGGCTCGCAGCCGGAAACGTTCCGCAAGCTCGCCGACCGCCTGCTCACCGAGGACGGCGCCTCCGTGATCTTCGGCTGCTCGACCTCGGCCGAGCGCAAGGCGGTGCTGCCGGCGATCGAGCGTCGCAACGGCCTGCTCTGGTACCCGTCGCTCTACGAGGGTTTTGAATATTCGCCGAACGTGATCTACACCGGGCCGGCGCCGAACCAGAACGCGTTCCAGCTCGCCGAATACATCGTGCGCAAGCACGGCCCGCGCGTCTATATGATCGGCTCGGACTACATCTACCCGCGCGAATCCAACCGCATCATGCGCGACCTCGTCGAGTCCTATGCCGGCCGCGTCGTCGGCGAGCAATATGTGACGATGGAGGCGACCGACGCCGAACTCGCACGCGGGCTCGACTCCATCAGGAACGCCGCGCCCGACGTGGTGTTCTCGACCATCGTCGGCCGTACCGCGCAGCGCTTCTACCGGATGTATGCACAGGCGGGCTTCGATCCGAAGCGGCTGCCCATCGCCAGTCTCACAATGGCTGAAGGCGAGGTCCGCGCCATCGGCGCCGAATACTGCGCGGGTCACCTCACCGCGGCGAGCTATTTCGGTACGCTCGCGCGCGACAGCAACGACCGCTTCAAGGCGGCGTTCGCCGCCGCCTTCGGCCCCGACAAGCCGGTCAGCATGTGGAGCGCCTCGGCCTATGCGCAGATCAAGCTGTTCGCGCTGGCGCTGGCGCAGGCGGGCAGCCTCGACACCCAGAAGCTGGTGGAAGCTGCGCTCGGCCTCAGCCTCGATGCGCCGGAGGGACCGATCCGGATCGATCCCGACAACAACCATGTCTGGGTGACGCCGCGGATCGGGCGCGTGCGCGCCGACGGCCAGTTCGACATCGTCTGGGAGAGCAAGAGCCCGATCAAGCCCGATCCCTATCTTTCGGTGTCGCCGATTGGCGGCCGCTGGCTGAGCGAAGAGGCGCTGTCGGCATGAGGCCGGATGACCGCATGAAGCCCGGCGTGCGCCGCCTCATCGAGGAGCTGCGCGGCGCCCGCGTGCTGGTGATCCATCCACGCGACGCCGAGGGGGACGCGCTGATCGACCAGCTCAAGCGCATCGGCTGCAACGTGCGCGGCGTATGGCCGCCGCCGGCCACGATCCCGCACGACATCGACACGGTGTTCCAGCTGATCGAGACCTCGGAGGAGATGATCTTTCCGGAAGGCACCAGCGATCATCCCCTCACCTTCATCGCCATCGTCGACTACGAGAACCCGACCATCCTGAAGCGACTGCTCGACAGCAATGCACATGGCGTCGTCAACAAGCCGATCCGCTCGTTCGGCATTTTGTCGTCGCTGGTGCTGGCGCGCTCGCTGCGCGGCTACACGCGCCGCCTCGAAGGCAAGGTACAGAAGCTCGAGGAGACCTTGAAGGCGCGGCGCGACGTCGACAAGGCGGTCAAGATCCTGATGGGGCTGAAGCAGGTCGGCGAGGTCGAGGCTTACGAGCTGATCCGCGCGCAGGCGACGCAGAAGCGCGTCGCGATGGCCGACATCGCAATCTCCATCATCAATGCACAGGAGACGCTCGGAGGACTGGGGGTGCTGGATGCGCCGGCCTCGCGCTGAGCGGGTGTTTCCGCGCTCATGCGTTGGGCAGCCGCGGCCCGAAATTTTTGCAGCCAATGGCGTTGACTTCGTATCAAGCATGGGAATTACTTGAGTCCATCGCGGACATCGGATGTCCGCCAATGGCCGGTCGGCCATTTCACATCAGGCTATGCAGCCCTCGCATTGCGCCGCAAGGCGCAGTCGGGGGCTTTTTGTTTGGCGCGCGCGGACCTCGCTAACGCAACGGAGACTCGTGCCTTGACGACGGATGACGACAGCAAAGTGCGGATCGCCTGCATCCAGATGCAGCCGATGGTCGGCGAGTTGGCAACCAACCTCGCCCACAGCCTCGATCTGATCCAACAGGCGGTGGCGCAAGGCGCCAAGCTCGTGGTGCTGCCCGAGCTCGCCTCCTCCGGCTACGTGTTCAAGTCGCGCGAAGAGGCCTTCGCCGCCTCCGAGACTATCCCTGGCGGTCCCGCCGTGACGGCCTGGAGCGAGATCGCGGCCGAGCACGGCCTGCATCTCGTGGCCGGGATCTGCGAGCGCGACGGCGCAAAGCTCTACAACAGCGCGGTGCTGATCGGGCCGAAGGGCTACATCGGCACGTTCCGCAAGGTGCATCTGTGGAACGAGGAGAACCTGTATTTCGAGCCCGGCAATCTCGGCTTCCCCGTCTACCACACCGAGATCGGCCGCATCGGCATGGCGATCTGCTACGATGGCTGGTTCCCGGAGAGCTATCGCCTCAACGCGCTGCAGGGCGCCGATATCGTCTGCGTGCCGACCAACTGGGTTCCGATCCCCGGCCAGGCGCCGGGCCGCGAGGCCATGGCCAACATTCTGGCGATGGCGGCGGCGCATTCCAACTCGATCTTCATCGCCTGCGCTGACCGCGTCGGTGTCGAGCGCGGCCAGCCGTTCGAGGGCCAGAGCCTGATCGTCAGCTACACCGGCTGGCCCGTCGCCGGCCCCGCGAGCCGCGATAAGGAGGAGATCGTGATTGCCGACGTCGCGCTCGGCGAGGCCCGCCGCGCCCGCAACTGGAACGCCTTCAACCAGGTCCTGCGCGACCGCCGCTCCGACGTCTATGACGAGATGCTCGGCAGCGAGGTCAAACGGGGTTGGTACTGACTGCTTCACAACGACTTTTCAGCTTTCGACCATTCACGGAGGACAATCGATGACGTCGCGTTTGATCACCACCTCGCTGGCGCTCGCCCTTGCGGCGACGGCACTCTCCCCTGCTTTGGCCGCCGATCCGATCAAGATCGGCGTCCCCGTCGGCCTGTCCGGCGCCAACTCCGTCGTCGCTCCCTCGGTCGTACAGTCGGCCGAGCTCGCAGTTGAGGAGATCAACGCCAAGGGCGGCGTGCTCGGCCGCAAGCTCGCGCTCGAGGTCGCCGATGACGCCTCGGGCGCCGCCGGCGCGCAGAAGGCATTCGACGCACTGATCTTCCAGAAGAAGGTCAACGTGCTGATCTCGATGGAGACCAGCGCGGCCCGCAATGCCGGCCTGCCGATCGTCGCCCGCGGCAAGACGCCCTACATCTACACCTCGTTCTACGAGGGCAAGTCCTGCAGCCCCTATCTGTATGTCAACGCCTGGGTGCCGGACCAGCAGGTGCCGCCGATCGTCGACTACTTCAACAAGGAGAAGAAGGCGAAGAACTATTTCCTGATCGGCTCCGACTACGCCTTCGGCCGCGGCATGCTCGGCTTCACCAAGAGCTACATCGAGAAGACCGGCGGCAAGGTGGTCGGCGAGGAATATCTGCCGATGGATGGCTCCGACTGGACGTCGATCATCTCCAAGCTCAAAGCATCGGGTGCGGACGCGCTGATCACCTCGACCGCGGGCGGCGCACCGAACGTGACCCTGACGAAGCAGTTGCGCGCCGCCGGCGTGAACCTGCCTTACGGCAACCTCGCCGTCGACGAGGGCACCGCCAAGGGCATGGGCGCTGATGCCGCCGGCATCTTCCTCTCCGCCTCCTACGTGACCGGCATCGACACGCCCGCCAACAAGACGTTCCTGGCGGCGATGGCCAAGAAGTTCGGCGCCGAGCTCAAGACGCCGAACGATCTCTCGGTCCCGGAATATGAGGCGGTCTACGCCTACAAGGCGGCGGTCGAGAAGGCCGGCAGCACCGACCAAGACAAGGTCTTGAAGGCTCTGGCGGAGGTCTCGGTCGACGGTCCGCGCGGCACGATCAAGATGGACAAGCAGCGTCACGCGCCGCTGACCATGTATCTCGGCCAGGTCCAGGCCGACGGCAGCGTGAAGGTGATCCAGAGCTTCCCGAACGTCGATCCCGGCGCGCAGTGCCCGGGCAAGTCCTGATCGCGTATGATGAAGGCGAGGCGGACCGCGGTCCGGCCTCGCACCTCTCGACTGGAAATGACCATGCTGACCGTCGCCCTCGATGCCGTCACGACGGCCGCCATGCTCTTCATCATCGCCGCCGGTCTCCTGATCGTGTTCGGCGTCATGAAGATCATCAATTTCGCCCATGCCGCCTTTCTGACCGTCGGCGCCTATGCCGCGCTGGTCGGCACGCAGTTGAACCTGCCCTGGTTCCTGATCTTGCCGTTTGCCTTTGCTGCCGGCGCCGTCTGCGGCGGGGTCACCGAGGTCGTGATCGTGCGGCGTCTCTACAAGCGCCCGCTCGATGCGATCCTCGCCACCTGGGGACTCGGAATCGTTCTCGGACAGCTCATTACGTTGATGTTCGGCCGCGAGGTCCAGTTCGTGCAGGCGCCGATCTCAGGCACGATCCACGTGTTCGGGACGGACTATTCGGCCTACCGCCTGGTGATGATCGTAGCCGCGTTGATTGTCGCGTTGCTGTTCACGGGTCTGCTCAATGGAACACGGCTCGGCCTTTCGACCAAAGCGGTGATCATGAACGAGATGCTTGCGCAGGGCCTCGGCGTTGATTCTTCGCGCGTCAGACTCATCACCTTTGCGCTCGGCAGCGGGCTTGCGGCGCTCTCCGGCGCCCTGGTCACACCGCTCTCCAGCGTCGATCCGAACATGGGCGTCCCATGGCTGATCGGCGCGTTCATGCTCGTCATGGTGTCCGGCGGCTCCCTGCTTGCGCTCGCCGGCTCCTGCGCCGTGCTCGGGACGTTGCAAGTCTTGGTCTCCACCTTCGTCAATCCGATCCTCGGCGGCCTCACCATTGCGATCTGCGCCGCCATCGTGCTGCGGATCCGGCCGGAGGGTTTTGCCCGTGCCTGATGCGCGTCCCCTCGCCTCTCCCGAGACGCCCGCAATGAGCCGTGCGATGCCGCGCATGATCGTCCCGGTGGTGCTCGTGGCCATCGCGGCCGGCGTGATCGTCATCGCGCCACTGCTGCTCGATACCTACCTCGTGAACATCCTGGTACGTGCCTGCTTCGTCGCCATCGCCGCCATTACCGTCGACATCATGTGGGGCTATTGCGGCACGCTGACCTTCGGCCAGTCCGCGTTCTTTGGCATCGGCGCCTATGCGCTCGCAATCATGTTCACCGAATATGGCTTCGGCACCTGGCAGGTGTGTGCAGCGATCGCCGCCGCGGTTGCCGTCGCTGCGGCGGTGGCTGCCTTCACCGGCTGGCTATCGTTCTATCCCGGCTCGACACCGCTCTACGCCTCGGTGATCTCTCTGGTGGTGCCGATCGTGCTGGTGCAGATCCTCTATTCCGGCGGCACCTTCACCGGCTCGTCCAGCGGCCTCGTCGGCTTCGAGAGCTTCGATCTGGAGATCGACACCTGGCTGCGCCTCGCCGGCCTCGGGCTGCTTGCCTCGGCCGTGCTGGCGCTCATCCTGATGCGCAGCGACACCGGGCGCCTGCTTGCAGCGCTGCGCGACAACGACGCGCGCTGCACCTATCTCGGCATCGACACCTCGCGGCTGCGCATCATCGTACTCGTGCTGTCCGCGATCGTCTCCGCGCTGGCCGGCTTCTTCTATGCCGGATTCGGCGGCGTCGCCGCGCCCGAGAACGCGAGCTTCGCCTTCGGAACCAACCTCGTGATCATGGTCGCGCTCGGCGGCCGCGGCACCGTGATCGGTCCGGTGATCGGCGCGCTTTGCATCGAGGTGGCGAGCGCCTACCTTGCCAATAGCCTCCCCTATGTGTGGGAGCTGATCGTCGGGCTTGCGCTGATCATCGTGATCCTTGTCTTCCCCGACGGCCTGCTCGGCGCTGTGATGCGCCTGTTCAAGCGCGGTGGTTCGGGACGGAGCACTGCGACGACGCTGCGCCCGGCCGCCACCGCCACGGCGGTCAGCAATCCGGACGCCGTTGCAATCGAAGTTCGCGCGCTCGGCAAGCATTATGGCAGTCTCGCAGTGCTGGACGGCGTGCAGTTCACGGCATATCGCGGCGAATTGCTGAGCCTCGTCGGTCCTAACGGGGCCGGCAAGACCACCTTGATCCGTTGCCTCTCCGACGGCCGCGAGCGCTCGACCGGCGACGTCGCGATCGCCGGCCATGACATCGTACGGCTGCCGCCGGATCGCGTCGTCCGTTTTGGTCTCGGGCGCAAGTTCCAGACGGCTTCGGTGTTCGAGACGCTGACCGTCGCCGAGTGCCTGCGCGTCGCGCGGACACATGCTGATCCTCCTGCGCTGACGTCGCGCGCGGTGACGCTGGTGCTGCCGCCTGCCGCCATGTCGGTCGTCGAACGCTCCGGGCTCAGCGAGCGCCTCGACGAGGAGGCCCGCAATCTCAGCCATGGCCTGAAGCAGGCGCTCGAGCTCGCGATGGTGCTGTCGCTCGAGCCCGACGTGCTGCTACTGGATGAGCCAACCGCCGGACTGACGCGCGCGGAGCGCCAGAGCTTCGCCGATATCCTCACCGCCCTCGCCCGTCGCGACCGCCTCTGCATACTCCTGGTCGAGCACGATCTCGATTTCGTCCGCGAGATCTCCTCGCGCATCATCGTACTGCACCAGGGCCGGCTCGCGCTCGACGGCTCGGTCGACGAGGTCGTGAACAGCGATCTGGTACGCGAGATATATACCGGCCAGCACGCGCCGCATGCGGAGGCCACGGCATGAGCGCGACGCTGGAAGTCAGCGATCTGGCGAGCGGCTACGGCTCGTCGGAGGTGATCAGCAATGTCGGTTTTGCGCTCGGCAAAGCCGAAACCCTCGCCATCGTCGGCAAGAACGGCATGGGCAAGACCTCGCTGCTCAAGGCCATCGTCGGCTTCCTGCCGGCCTGGCGCGGCCGAGTGAAACTTGCAGGCAAGGACGTGACGCGGGTGGCGCCGCATCTGAAGCGGAAGATGGGGCTGGTCTATGTTCCCCAGGAACATGCGCTGTTCCAGGACCTGTCGGTGCGCGACAATCTCAGACTTGGGGTGCTCACGGACGATGACATGACCGCGCGTTTCGAGCAGGTCGGCGGCTGGTTTCCGGTGCTGACCAAGCGGCTGAGCCAGCGGGCCGGCACGCTGTCCGGCGGCGAGCAGAAGATGCTGATCGTGGCGCGCGCGCTGATGGCGAAGCCCGACGTGCTGCTGCTCGACGAGGTCACGGAAGGTCTGCAGCCGTCCGTCGTCGACCGGCTGTCCGAGGTGCTGGTGCGGGTCCGGCGCGAGATCGGCACCTCCATGATCGTGGTCGAGCAGCATCTGCCGTTCGCGCTTTCGATCAGCGACAGATACCTCGTGTTCAAGCGCGGCGAGATCGTCGATGCCGCCGCAGTCGATCGTGACTCCGCCGCGCGCATCGACGAGCACATGCGCATCTAGCGGATCCGTCGCCGCGAGAACAGCGAGATCAGGACCGGCAGCGTGATGAGGATGACCACCGGCGCCAGCATCATGCCGGTGACCACGACGATCGCGAGCGGCTTCTGCACCTGCGAGCCGATGCCGGTCGACACCGCGGCCGGCATCAGGCCGATGCCGGCGACGACGCAGGTCATCAGCACCGGCCGAAGCTGCAATTCGCCGGTGCGGATGACCGCCTCGATGCGGTCGACGCCCTCGTCGATCAGCTGGTTGAACTGCGACAGGATGATGATGCCGTCCATCACGGCGATCCCGAACAGCGCGATGAAGCCGATCGCGGCCGACACGCTGAACGGAATGCCCGACAACACGAGGCCGACGACGCCGCCGAAGATCGCCATCGGGATCACGCTCATCGCCAGCAGCGTGTCGACCATCGAGCCGAAATTGAACCACAAGAGCACGCCGATCAGAGCGAGGCTGATCGGCACCACGATCGACAACCGTTTGATTGCGTCCTGCAGATTGCCGAACTCGCCGACCCACTCGACGCGTGAGCCCGGCGGCAACTGCACCTGCTCGGCGACCTTCTGCTGCGCCTCCTGGATCGCACTGCCGAGATCGCGCTCGCGCACCGAGAACTTGATCGGCAGATAGCGCTCCTGCTGCTCGCGATAGATATAGGCCGCGCCCGAGACCAGCTTGATGGTCGCGACCTCGCTCAGCGGAATCTGGGTGATGCCGTTCGGCCCCTGCGCGCCGATGCGCAAATTCTCGATCGCCTCCGCACTCTTGCGATATTCCGGCGCCAGACGGACGATGATCGGGAAATGCCGGTCGCTGCCCGGCTCGTAGAGATCTCCCGCAGTGTCACCGCCGATCGCGACCTTGATGGTGGCGTTGATGTCGCCGGGCGCCAGCCCATAGCGTGCAGCCTTGGCGCGGTCGATGTCGATCTGGACCGTCGGCTGTCCGAGCGAGGTGAACACCGCAAGGTCGGTGACGCCCTGCACGGTGGACAGGACCTGCTTGATCTTGTTGGCGGTGTCCGTCAGCGCCTGCAGATCATTGCCGTAGAGCTTGATCGAGTTCTCGCCCTTCACGCCGGAGACGGCTTCCGAGACGTTGTCCTGCAGATATTGCGAGAAGTTGAACTCGACACCGGGAAAGCGGTCGTCGAGCTGCTTCAGCAGCTCCGCAGTGAGCTGGTCCTTGTCCTTGGTGCCGGGCCAGTCCTTGACCGGCTTCAGCGGCGCGAAGAACTCGGCATTGAAGAAGCCCGCGGCATCGGTGCCGTCGTCGGGACGGCCGTGCTGCGAGACCACCGCATCGACCTCGGGCCGCGCGCGGATGATCTTGCGCATCTCGTTGACGTAGGCGTTACCTTCCTGCAGCGAGATCGTCGGCGGCAGGGTCGCACGGATCCAGAGATTGCCCTCCTCCAGCTTGGGCAGGAATTCCAGGCCCAGCAGTCGGCCAACCACCACCGTCAGCAATACGAGGCCGATCGCGCCGGTCATCACCAGGTTGCGATTGCCGACAGCCCAGCGCAGCACCGGCGAATAGATCGCGTGCAGCAGTCGCATCAGGCGCGTCTCGGTCTCCTCGACATGCGCCGGAAGGATGATCGCACTGAGCGCGGGCGTGACCGTGAAGGTCGCGAGCAGACCGCCGGCGAGCGCATAGGCGTAGGTGCGCGCCATCGGCCCGAAGATGTTGCCCTCGACGCCGCTGAGCGTGAACAGCGGCAGAAACGCGGCGATGATGATGGCTGCGGCAAAGAAGATCGAGCGCGACACGTCCGCCGCGGCCGACAGGATCGCGTGGCTCTTCATGCCCATCATCGTTTCCGGTGAGATGTGGCTCTCCTCGGCTGCCGATAGCGGCGTGGTCTGCGTCAGCCGGCGGAAGATCGCCTCGACCATGATCACGGTGGCATCGACGATCAGGCCGAAATCGATTGCACCGACCGACAGCAGGTTGGCGGACTCGCCGCGCAGCACCAGGATGATGACGGCAAAGAACAGCGCGAACGGAATGGTGGCGCCGACGATCAGCGCGCTGCGCAGATTGCCCAGGAAAATCCACTGCAGCAGCACGATCAGGCCGATGCCGACGACCATGTTGTGCAGCACGGTGTGGGTCGTGGTGTCGATCAGGTCCTTGCGGTCGTAGATGCGCTCGATACGCACGCCCGGCGGCAGGATCGTCGAATTGTTGATCTGATCGACCAGTTGCTCGACGCGGGCGATCGTCGGCGAGCTCTGCTCGCCGCGCCGCATCAGCACGATGCCCTGGACGATGTCGTCATCGTTGTTCAGGCCGGCGATGCCGAGCCGCGGCTTCTCCGCCACCGTGACGTTGGCGACGTCCTTCACCAGCACCGGGTTGCCGCCGCTCTGCGACACCATGGTGTTGGCGAGGTCGTCCATCGAGCGGATCAGGCCGACACCGCGCACGACCGCCGACTGCGTGCCGATCTCGACCGTGTTGCCGCCGACGTTGATGTTGGAGTTGCCGACCGCCTGCAAGAGCTGCGGCAGGGTCAGGCCGTTCGCGACGAGCTTGTTGAAGTCGACCTGGATCTCATAGGTCTTGGTCTTGCCGCCCCAGCCGGTGACGTCGATGACGCCAGGCACCGCGCGGAAGCGGCGCTGTAGCACCCAGTCCTGCAAGGTCTTGAGGTCGAGCACGCTGTAGCCCGGCGGACCGCGCAAGCGATAGCGATAGATTTCGCCGACCGCGCTGAGCGGTGAGATCTGCGGCGTGACGTTGCCCGGCAGCGGCGACAGTTGCGACAGGCGATTCAGCACCTGCTGCAAGGCTTCATCGTAGGTGTAGTCGAACGAGAACTGCAGCTTGACGTCGGACAGGCCATACAGCGAGATCGTGCGGATGTTGCGCAGGTTCTTGATGCCCGCGACCTGGGTCTCGATCGGGATCGTGATGTAGCGCTCGATCTCCTCGGCCGAGAGGCCTGGGCTCTGCGTCACGATGTCGACCATCGGCGGGGTCGGATCTGGATAGGCCTCGATGTTGAGCTGGCGGAATGCGATCAGACCTCCGATCAGGACGGCGACGAACATTCCGACCATCAGGAAGCGCCGCTGAACGGCGATGGCGACGAGACGGTCCATTCAGATCGGCACTTTCAGGAAGACAGGCAGGAGAAGCGCATGTCAGCTGCCCGAGGCTGCGCGATCGATGAACAGGCTGCCCTTGGTGACGATCTGCTCGCCGGCGCTCAGATTGCTTTCGACCGCGACCTGATCGCCATTGATCAAACCGGTCTTGATCTTGCGCAGCTCGATCGACTTGTCGGGGCGGGCGACCCAGACGCGGACTTGGTTGCCTTCGTAGATCAGCGCCTGCCGCGGCACCGCGACCGCGGGCTGTTCGCCTGGCGAATAGATCGTCACGTTGGCGAACATCTCCGGCTTCAGCAGGCCATCCTTGTTGTCGATGGTGGCGCGGACCAGGAGCCGCCGTGTCGCCGGGTCGATCGATGCGGCGACGTAGTTGATGCTGGCCTTGAGCGGCCGGCCGGGCAGCGCCAGCACGTTGACGAGAATCTCCTCGCCGACGTTCACCAGCGCCGCATCGCTCTCGCGGACGAAGGCCGTCAGCCAGACGGTGGAGAGATCACCGATCACGAATACCGGGTCGCTCGCACCGGAATTGACATATTGTCCAGGGCCGACCTTGCGCTGCACGACCGTGCCGGCGATCGGCGAGTAGATGGTGATCTCGCGATCGATCACGCCCTTGCTCTGGAAATCGGTGATCGCGGCCTCGGTGAAGCCGAGGATGCGCAGCTTGTTGCGCGCGGCCTCCAGCGCCGTTTGTGACGACCGCATGTCATTCTGAGCCTGAACGGAGGTCGCCTCCGCCTGCTGGAAATCCTTCAGCGGGATCGCCCGGCCTTCGAACAGGTCCTTGGCGCGCTTGTACTGGATGTCGGCGAGGTCGAGGGCAGACTTCGCCTTGTTCATCGCGGTGATGGCGGCGATGAAATCGTTCTGCGCCTGCACGGTGTCGGCGGCCTCGATCACGAACAGCGGCTGGCCCTGGCGCACGGTTTCGCCGGGACGGGCGAGCAGCTTGGTGACACGGCCGGCATAGGGCGAGAAAACCGGTGTCGAACGATCCTCGTCGACGGCAACCTTGCCCTCGGTAATATGCTCGGCACGAAATATCTTCTCGCACACCGGCTCGATCGTCAGCGTCGACCATTCCGCCGCCGATGGCGTGAAGCTGGTGCCGTTGCGTTTGGACTGGCTGGAGAGCTCGATATTGTCCTTCGCAGCCGTTCCCGACCGGAACTGCATGTAGCCATAGCCGCCCGCGCCGGCCATCGCCAGGGCAGCAAGGCCGATCAGCAGCCGCTTGGTGCTGAGCATCTGCGGAGATGGGTTCATGTCAGACGCCATGGCTGGTCAGATCGGCTCGCTTTATCGGTCGACGATTCCGGCTCTGGCGGTCTCATCGTTGCGCTAATAGTGCGGAACTGGAGCTTTAAACAACCTAAAAATCGCCCAACCCGCCTCTGTTTTGCTTTAAAAATTTGAAAGTTGAACGACAGCCGTTCAGCCTGCATTCAGCTGGTTCCGGGCAATCGCGGTTTCACCGCGACGCACCATGGACGCATCGAGCGCGCGGCGGATCGCCGTGACGGTGTTGCCAGTCTGTAGGCCAACCTCCGCGGGTACGCACCTACTCCAGCCTGACGCCCATGCTCCGGATTTGCGTTCCAGCTCGGACGGGCTCGCAACGTTGCGCGTGTCCGCAAAAATCGGGTCATGGTTTCCATGGCCCTGCGATGGGTGATGGTCCATCGTGCGATCATCCGTTGCAGCTTCGATCCGTTGACTGTGACACGCACATGAAGACGTCGTCTCGCGGCGCGGATGCGCCCGAGTCTTGCCGATCGTTTCACCCTCTCGTGAAGAGGGCGCAGGGAAGGCCAGGCGCCGGCTGACGCCTGCGGCCCGCCTGCGAGAAAAAATGCAGGCGGCAGGTACCACAGGTGCAGCCGAGAACGCCCGGCCTTCCCTGCGCGATGGTTTTCACGTTTACTGCGTACTCTCCCCGGTGTCCGGCTTTTAGCCACCGTCGCCGGCGGGATCATCACCCGCGGACTTGGCGCCAGCATCGGGGCGCCAGGACCATACGCCTTCACGTCCGCAAGCCTGCCGTTCGTCCGCGTGCACAACGCACGCTGCGGCACAAACACAGCCATCGCTCCCCGCCCCGCGTGTCGTGACGATCGCGCGCAACGCCCCTTCTTCGATGGAGCGGGATGGCCGCAATGAAACACATTTTCTGAAAAAAAGAAAGAAAAATCTTTGATGGTCGCGCAACGAGGCCACCACCATCTCGAACATGGACCCCAACATGTTCGACAGGTGCAGCTCATGCGGCTGGCCTCAAGGCCGCGTGCTCAAAGGTGAGATTCGTCCCTGGTTGAGCAGAAGACGAACTGGCGGGCAGGATGGCTTTGGCACCGTCACGACCTCTTGGATGCCTGACCGCCACTCATCAAGAACGATCACGTGCAATTTGCCCTCCACACATGCCGAAGCTCCCAGGGCCTTGATCAGCTGCGGGAGGTCTTCCGGGTGGACGTTCGCGTCCAGCTCGACCGGTACCGGCATTGCACGCAATACATCCTTGGGCGGATTAGCAGCCCAAGCAAACACGACGACAGCGACCGCAATCAGTGGCGTCATCACGTAGGTCATCCGCACCAGTCTGTCGAACAGGAGCCGCCTGAGCTCGGAGTTGGCGGTCAGGCTGATCAAGCGTCGGGATTCTTTCAGCGCACGCCAATCGTTTGGAGAGAGTGCGGAACCGTCGCGGT
Organism: Bradyrhizobium sp. SZCCHNRI20481; assembly: GCF_032485055.1. Lineage (NCBI taxonomy): Bacteria > Pseudomonadati > Pseudomonadota > Alphaproteobacteria > Hyphomicrobiales > Nitrobacteraceae > Bradyrhizobium > Bradyrhizobium sp. SZCCHNRI20481. The sequence goes on along the minus strand of NZ_JAUEUE010000010.1, from coordinate 224,826 downwards.
TGCGGGGCGCGCGCAAATATTCGCACAATTCCTCCAGGCTGTTTACCGACAAACCTTTCAGAAAAGGTCTGGCCCTGAGTTCGATCCTCTCCTTCCAGCTGCTCGGTATGCCCCTGCTGTCGGCGAAGTCCTGCAGCGTGAGACTCGGCGGCGCGATGACCTTGATGGCAAAACCGAACAGGACCCCAAGCCCGATGAAGCCGACCGCGATGGCGGAAACGGCAATCACCAGCCGTACCCCGAAACCGAAAGCCCCCAAGGAAGAGAGCGACGTTCCGACCACGACACCAGCTGCCGCGACGGCGATCCCGCTCACGATCCACTTCGCTGTTTCCCGCAATGAGACGCCCGCTGCATCGACCTGCTTTTCCTGGGCGTCCGCGAGTTCGGCGATGGCCTCGAAACCGATCGGATCCTCCTGCGCTGGCGGCCGACTCGTCATGTGCAGCCCTCAGGTTCAGACGATGTGGATATGGGCGTCGACACCGTGACCGCGGAGAGCGGTCTCGGCATCAGCTTTCAGTGCTGCGTCCTTGTGATCCTTGGCTTCAACCGTAAGCACGAAGTGTGGGGCTGCTTCGCCGAAGCTCTTCATAGTCCGGGACAGCTCGGCAATCTTCGGGACGTGGGCGTGCAGCGTCCCGATGTTATCGAAACTCTTGAAGACTCTCGTCTGAATATCCGGCGACAGGATCTGTTGGAGCATTTCGTCGGTCAGGCGACGCGGGATATAGGATGGCGCAGCAAGTGCGTCGGAGCTCATTGCACCCGAGAATACGAAGGGGGCAATACCGATGCCGGAAGCGGCTGCGACAACGCAGCGATTCGCAAGATCGAGCTTGTATGTCCCACCCTTCGGGACCGTGAACTGATCGTGTTCATCTAATTTGTACCGCTCGTGGGCGGCTGGGTCAGGTACCGGCGACGCGGATCGTTTGGGGGTCTCGGTCATGGTGGGTTGCCTTCTTGCCGGAATGTTCTGGAACGAACTCTCCAACAACTTAAAGTTTTGTTTATTGATTTGGATCAACCGACGAACTGAGATGAGCGCGCGCAGCGCGCCTCGCGAAGAACCGTGGAGCTCTCCGGGAAATTGATAGGCTTGAAGTCGGATGAGATCGTTGTTGCGAATCGCAATGCTTCAGCCGGTTCGACGGACCAATCCAACGACGCTGTCCTCGGAACAGGGCAGCAGCACCGGTGTCACGTGGCCATGGCGGCTGTATTGCATAGCAATGACCTCAATGAAAATCGCGCGAGCGCGGCAGGATGCGGACGTTGCGGGGGTGGCTGACGCGCTGGGAGGGAGTGTCGAGGTGATCGCGGCGGTCGTCGTTGAGCGGCTCGGCGGGCATCGGGCCGTGCGGCACGGCACCGAGACGATCGTTCGACAACAAGGCGAGATCGGCGCTGCGGTCGACCAGGCGCTCGGCGACGAGATGCACGACCTTCTCGGGGCTGCTCTGGATGCGGCCTTCGACCAGCACGAGGCGCGCGCCCATCACCTCCTTGCGGAAGGTCTCCATCACCTTCGGCCACACCACGATGTTGGCGATGCCGGTCTCGTCCTCCAGGGTCATGAACACGACGCCCTTGGCGCTGCCCGGTCGCTGTCGCACCAGCACCACGCCGGCGCAACGGACGCGGCGGCGGTCGTTGGCGTGGTTGACGTCGCGGCAGGCCAGCACGCGCTCGGCGGCGAAGCGCTGGCGCAGGAACTCCATCGGGTGGCCCTTCAACGACAGGCGGATGGTTTGATAGTCCGCGACCACGTGCTCGGGCAGCGGCATCTCCGGCAGCGGCTTGGCGCCCTCGTCCGGCTGCTCGCGGGCGATCGCGGCCTCGAACAGCGGCAGCGGCACATCGTCGGGCAGCCGGCGCACGGCCCAGAGCGCGGCACGACGGTCGAGCCCCAGCGAGCGGAACGCATCGGCATCGGCCAGCAGCAGCAGCGCGCGCTTGGGCAGAGCGGTGTCGCGGGCGAAGTCTTCCAGCGAGGTGAAGGGCCCGCGGGCGCGCGCCTTGATGATGCGGTCGGCCCAGTCGTCGTCCTGGAGAAAGATGCCGGCCTGTCCCTCGCTGTCATTCCTGGGCAACGCGACAGCGTCGAGCGCTCGAAACGTATCAACGGCTTGTGAGTAAAGAACGCCTCCTTCCGCAGCGTCATTCCGGGGCGCCCGGAGGGCGAGCCCGGAATCTCGAGATTCCGGGTTCGATGCCCCGGTCAAAACAGCTTCGCTGTTTTGACTCGTCGCATCGCCCCGGAATGACGGTGGGGAGAGAGCTTGCGCATCATCCTGCAATGACAATGCGGAAGCGACTTGTGCCTCGCTCCGCATCGCCTCCGACAATCGCTTGATCCGCTCCTCGTCGCGGTCGATCCAGCGGAAACCGTCGATCTGGCGGAAGCCAAGGCGGACGGCGCAGTATTTGCTACCCATTTCCTCCAGCGTGTTGTCGGCGAAGCTGTGGGACACGTCGATGTTCCGGATCTCGACGCCATTCTTGCGGGCGTCGCCGACGATCTGCGCCGGCGCGTAGAAGCCCATCGGCTGCGAGTTGAGCAATGCGCAGCAGAACGCGTCGGGATGGAAGCATTTCAGCCAGGACGAGACATAGACGAGCTGGGCGAAGCTCGCGGCATGGCTTTCCGGAAAGCCGTAGGAGCCAAAACCCTTGATCTGGTCGAAGCAGCTCTTGGCAAAGGCCGGATCGTAGCCGCGCGCGATCATGTTGCCGACCATCTTCTCCTCGTAGGAGCCGATGGTGCCGACGTTGCGGAACGTCGCCATCGCGCGGCGCAGGCCGTTGGCTTCCTCCGACGAGAACTTTGCGGCCTCGATCGCGATCCGCATCGCCTGCTCCTGGAACAGCGGCACGCCGAGCGTCTTGTGCAGCACCTTGTAAAGCTCGTCTTTCGGGCCGTTTGCCGGCGATGGATAGCTGACCTTTTCGAGACCGTTCCGGCGCCGCAGATACGGATGGACCATGTCGCCCTGGATTGGTCCGGGCCGGACGATCGCGACCTCGATGACGAGGTCGTAGAAGGTGCGCGGCTTCAGCCGCGGCAACATGTTCATCTGCGCCCGGCTCTCGACCTGGAACACGCCGAGCGACTCGCCCCGCTGCAGCATTTGGTAGACTTCGTTGTCATCCTCCGACCGGATATCGGAAAGCACGTATCGCTGGCCCTTGTGATCGGCGATCAGGTCGAAGCATTTGCGGATGCAGGTCAGCATGCCCAGCGCCAGCACGTCGACCTTCATCATGGACAACGCATCGACGTCGTCCTTGTCCCATTCGATGAAGGTGCGATCGTCCATCGCGGCATTGCCGATCGGCACGTAGCTGTCGAGCCGGTCCTGGGTCAGCACGTAGCCGCCGACATGCTGTGACAGGTGCCGCGGAAAGGTGATCAGCTCCGATGCCAGCTCCACGGCGCGGCGGATCATCGGATTGGTTGGATCGAGCCCGGCCTGGCGCACCTGCATGTCGGAGAGGCCGTCGCCCCAGCTGCCCCACACGGTGTCGGCGAGCACGGCGGTAACGTCCTCGGTCAGTCCGAGCGCCTTGCCGACGTCGCGGATGGCGCTGCGCGGGCGATAATGGATGACGGTGGCGATGATCGCCGCGCGGTGCCGGCCGTAGCGGCGATAGACATATTGCATCACCTCCTCGCGTCGCGAATGCTCGAAATCGACGTCGATGTCGGGCGGCTCCAGCCGCTCCTTGGAGATGAAGCGCTCGAACAGCAGATCGATCTTGGTCGGATCGACCGAGGTGATGCCGAGCACGTAGCACACGGCCGAGTTCGCCGCTGAGCCGCGGCCCTGGCACAGGATGCCCTGGCTGCGGGCGTAGCGGACGATGTCGTGAACCGTGAGGAAATAATGCGCGTAGTTGAGCTCGGCGATCAGCGCCAGCTCCTTGTCGAGGACTGCGCGCAGGCGGTCGTCGAGATCATCACCGAAATAGGTTTTGGCGCCGGCCCAAGTCAGGTCCTGCAGATGCCCCTGCGCGGTCTTGCCCGGCGGCACCGGCTCGTCGGGGTACTGGTATTTGAGCTGGTCGAGCGAGAAGACGATGCGGTCGGTGAAGCGGATGGTCTCGGCAATCGCACCGGGATGATCGCGGAACAGCCGCGCCATCTCGTGTCCCGGCTTGAGGTGGCGCTCGGCATTGACTTGGAGCCTTCGGCCGATGGCCTCGATCGAGGCTTTCTCGCGGATGCAGGTCAGCACGTCCTGCAGCATCCGCTGCTGGGGATGATGATACAGCACGTCATTGGTGGCGATCAGCGGCACCTTGACCGATGCGGCGAGACGCGCCAGCCGCGCCAGCCGGCGGCGGTCGTCGCCACGATAGAGCAGGCTGCCGGCGAGCCACACGCCTTCGGCGCGGCTGTCCTTCAGCCGCGTCAGGACTTCGCTGATGACAGCCTCGTCGAAGCGATGCGGCGGCATCAGCACCAGGAGCTGCCCCTCGATGAAATCAAACAGATCCTCGAAGGTCAGGCGGCAGTCGCCCTTGGCGACCTTGTCGAGATCGCTGCCGCGCTTGCCGCGGGTGAGCAGCTGGCACAGCCGGCCGTAAGCCGCACGGTCGCGCGGATAGACGAGGATATCCGGCGTGCCGCAGGTGAAGACGAGACGTGCACCGTATAATAATTTAGGCTTGTAGCTCAGTCTGTCATTGTTCAGCTCGCTATAGGCGCGCACGATGCCGGCCAGCGTGTTGTGGTCGGCGATGCCGATGGCGGTGAGACCATATTCGGCGGCCTGGTGCACATAGTCCTGCGGATGCGAGCCGCCTTGCAGGAAGGAGAAATTGGTGGTGACGCCGATCTCGGCATAGGGGATGGGAGTCATGGCGCGGCTGCGGAGGCTGCGTTGACGATGCTGCGTTGCCCGCTCCCTGCAGATGATGAGCTCCAACAAGTCGCCTTGCACAAGTGCCCACCCTCCCCTGGAGGGGGAGGGTCGACGCGCGCACAGCGCGCGGCGGGGTGGGGTGAGCCCAACAATCGGTCGTCCTGACGTCGACACGTCAGGGATGTGGGCGTCTCGACTCCGGCGAAAATCGGCACCGTGCACGCTGATGGTCTGTCACCCCACCCCGGCTCGCATGCGCGCATGCGAGCCGACCCTCCCCCTCCAGGGGAGGGTGAGCAGCGAGATCGCCGCGAGAGATGTGCGATCCCGGCCCTCATGCGAACAGGCCGTGCATGTACCAGGCGGGCTGTACGGGCAGGCCCTCCTGCTGATCGAGCTCGCGGTCATACAACCCGTCGCGGTAGAGCCAGAAGCGCAGGCCGTGCTCGTCCTCGACGCGGAAATAGTCGCGCGTCAGCCCCTGCCCGCCCGGCCGCCACCATTCCATGGCGATGCGCTCCGGGCCTTCGGCGCGCACCACCGCATGCGTGGCACGGCGCCAGACGAAGCGCGCGGGCGGGCCGTCCGGCACCCCGGCGATCACTTGGATCGCCTCCGGCTGCGCGAACAGCCGCAACGGGCGCAGCGGCGGCTCGCCTTCGCTGCGCTCCGGCCAATCGGCCACCGTGGCGACGGCGAGATGCTGCTGCGCCTGTAACGGCAGCTCCGCCCGCTCCGGGATGTGGGTGTCGACCGGCAGATGCACGACCACACGCTTGCCGCCGATGCGCGCGGCGATGCGGTCGATCAGCGCCGACAGCTCGTCATTGTCGTGGACATGGGCGTCGAGATCGCGCTGCTGCTGCACCACGATCTCGCTGCGGCTCGCCGACAGCCGGATCATGTCGAAGCCGAAGCCGGGATCGAGCGGATCATTCAAGGCGTCGAGCCGCTCGCGGAACAGACGGTCGATGATTGCGGCCTCGGTGACCGGCTGGCCGGTGTCGACCGCGATGACGCGCACTAGGCCGTCGGTGCGGAAGAAGCAGGCCTCGAGCCGCCGCGCGCCCTTGCCCTGCTGCACCATCGCCCTCACCAGCATCGCGGCGAGGCTGGAGAGGCTGGCCGCGATCACGGTGTCGGTCGCGACCGGCTCGGCAAAACGCTTGTCGACGATGTAGTCCGGCGGGACTTTGCGCGGGCTGATCGGCGCATCGGCCTCGCCCAGCGCCTGGGCCAGCACGCGGGTGAAGGCGACACCGAACCGCGCCGTGATCTCGTTGCGGCCGCGCGACGCGACGTCGCCGATCATCTTCAAGCCGGCGCGGCGCAGGCCGAGCGTGATCGCTTCGCTGCCGCCAAGGGCTGCCACCGGCAGCGGCGCCACCGCGGCCGCCTCCTCGCCGTCAGGCACGATGCGGCCATGCACCTGCCGGTTCAGCGTGCGCGCACACACGGCGTTGGAGGCGATCGCTGCCGACACGGTGAGACCGTGCGCGGTCAGCGCATCGCAGAGCGACCGCATCAGTTTGGCTTCGCCGCCGAAGAGATGCACGCAGCCGGTGATGTCGAGCGAAAGCCCATGCGGCGGATCCAGCGCGACCAGCGGCGTGAAGCGGTCGCACCAGTCGGCGATGCCTTCGAGCATCTTGGCGTCAGCCGCGAGGTCGGCCTCGTGGACGACGAGGTCGGGACAGACCGCGCGGGCGTTCGCCAGCGGCTGGCCGAGGCTGACGCCATGGCACGCCGCCGCCTCGTCCAGCGCATGGATCAAGAGCGCATTGGCGTCCTTGATGACGACGACCTGCGGCAGGTCGTCACGCCGATCGGCGGAGCAGTTTCGCTTGATCCGATCGATGGGCAGGCGCGGCAGCCACAGGCTGAGGATCCGCCGCCGGTTCGCTGAAACGGCACGCATCGGGGGTCCACTCCATGATCCATCGTCCGGTCTGGCCGTGACGATTGCGAATGAGCTCGGCGTCGAGACGCGGCGCGCCCCAGGCCATCCAGGGCGCCGAGGGCAGCGACGGCGCGGTGCGGACGATCCAGCGCGTCTCGGCGGTCGAAGGTTCGGGTGTGGCTGCAATGCGCAACACGAGCGCGGTCACGCCGGACTCCTGCGCGGCCAGGGTCAGCTTGCGGCTGGCGACGAGATCGAGCTTTTGCGTCTCGCCCCACACCTCCAGCATCACCCCGCCCAGCGCATCGCAGGCGAGCGCATCGGCCGCGGTGCGCAAGCCGTGATCGAGATCGGGCGCCCGCACGATCACGATGCGGCGCGGGTCGAGGCCAAGCTCGGCGAGCCCGCTCATCGACAGCGCGCCCATCTCGCGCTCGGCGAAATCCTGCCGGATCCAGATCAGCGGCCGGCGCGCCGCGACGCGCGCCGCGAGCCCGCACAGGAAGCCGGTCGCGGCCGTCGCCTGACGGCCGGTCTCGGCGAACACCTCATGCAGCGCGCCAGTGGCCAGGCCGCCCTGCAGCACGGCGTCGGCCTCGTCATGGCCGAGCGCGACCCGGCGCAGGTCATGTGCGCCATCTCCCGCCTCGAGACGGGCAATGCGGCCGCGCAGACGCGCGAGCGTATCCATGCGTGCGCCGGTCATCCGTCGCCGCTCCTCTTCCATCCATCGTGCGGGCGCTGCCGTTGTTGCAGTTGAACCCACGACGGCCCTCTTTGTTCATGATACGTTCTAATATAAAGCTAACGCCTTCGAGAGAGTCAATCGGGATTGCCCCGGATGTGATTCAGCGAATGGAATCAAAGGGATTCAAAGGTATGGAGCTGCTCCGCAAGCTGGAGATCCTGGCCGATGCCGCCAAGTACGACGCCTCCTGCGCCTCCAGCGGTACCGAGATGCGGGATTCCCGCGACGGCAAGGGTCTCGGCTCGACCGCGCCCGGCATGGGCATCTGCCACTCCTATGCGCCGGACGGCCGCTGCATCTCGCTGCTCAAGGTTCTACTGACCAATGCCTGCAACTACGACTGCCTGTATTGCGTCAACCGCGCCTCCTCCAACGTGCCGCGCGCGCGCTTCACGGTCGACGAGGTGGTGAAGCTCACCATCGATTTCTACCGCCGCAACTACATCGAGGGTCTGTTCCTGTCGTCCGGCATCATCCGCAGCCCGGACTACACCATGGAGCAGGTCGTGAGCGTCGCGCGCAAATTGCGCGAGGAGCATTGCTTCCGCGGCTACATTCATCTGAAGACGATTCCGGAGGCTGACGAGGCGCTGATCGCCGAGGCCGGCCGCTATGCCGACCGGCTCAGCATCAACATCGAGACGCCGCTGGAGACGAGCCTGACGCAGCTCGCGCCGGAGAAGGACCAGCGCGCGATCCGCCGCACCATGGGCCGGCTCCGGCTCAAGCTCGACGAGACCGCGGAAGCCAAGAAGACGGTGCGCCGGGCGAAGCCGCCGCGCTTCGCGCCGGCCGGCCAGAGCACGCAGATGATCGTCGGCGCCGACGAGGCCAACGACCGCGTCATCCTGTCGACCTCGGCCAATCTCTACGGCGCCTACAAGCTCAAGCGCGTCTATTACTCCGCCTTCAGCCCGATCCCCGATGCCAGCCGCGCGCTGCCGCTGCAGGCGCCGCCCTTGGTGCGCGAGCACCGGCTGTACCAGGCCGACTGGCTGATGCGCTTCTACGGCTTCGACGCCGATGAAATCGTCGAGGAGAGCGAGGGCATGCTGCCGCTCGACATCGACCCCAAGCTCGCCTGGGCGCTGCGCCACCGCGACCGCTTTCCGCTCGACATCAACACAGCAAGCCGCGAGGAGCTGTTGCGCGTGCCCGGCTTCGGCACCCGCACGGTGGAGCGCATCCTCGCGACCCGCCGCACCACCACGATCCGCTTTGCGGATCTGGCCCAGCTCAACGTCATCAGGAACAAGGCGCTGCCGTTCATCGTTCTCTCCGACCACCGGCCACAGCCGTCCCTGCTCGACGGCGCCGCGCTGGCGGCCCGGCTGCGGCCCAAACCGCAGCAGCTGGGATTTGGATTCTAACGGAAGCCGTCATCGCGAGCGCAGCGAAGCGATCCAGGGCCGCACGAGAAGTCTGGATTGCGTCGCTGCGCTCGCAATGACGTGAGGAGAGAAATGCACGTCGTAACCCTCGACAGCGACACCGATTTCGATGGCTGGCGCAAGGCGGCGCGGGCGCTGGCGATGAACGACGTCAAGCCGGCCGAGGTGAGCTGGCGCGTCAAGGGCGCGGCGGCCGATCTGTTCGACGATGAAGCCGAGACGACGCTGCCGGAGGTGCCGGAGGGCGCGTTCTCGGTGCCGGCGAGCTTCATGGAGCTCGCGGAGAGCGCGATCCTGCACAGTGACCCCAACCGCTTCACCCTGCTCTATCGGCTGCTGTGGCGTCTCAGGACCAACCACGACCTGATGGAGATCGCGACCGATCCTGATGTCGCGCAGGCCAACGCGCTGGCGCGAGCGGTGCGCCGCGACGTCCACAAGATGCACGCCTTCGTCCGCTTCCGCGAGGTCGGCCGCGAGCGCGAGACGCGCTACGTCGCCTGGTTCGAGCCGGAGCACCACATCGTCGAACGCGCCGCGCCGTTCTTCGCCCGCCGCTTCGCCGACATGCCGTGGTCGATCCTGACGCCCGAACTCTGTGCGCATTGGGACGGCAGCCGCGTCAGCTTCACGCCCGGTGTGAGCAAGGCTGACGCGCCGTCGGAGGACCGGCTCGAAGAGCTGTGGCTGCGCTATTACGCCAGCATTTTCAATCCGGCACGGCTGAAAGTGAAGGCGATGGAAAAGGAGATGCCGAAGAAATATTGGCAGAACCTGCCCGAGGCGAAGCTGATCCAGCCGCTGATCGCGGCCGCTGCCCGGCGCACCACGGAGATGATCGCCGAGCCCGGCACCTCACCGCACAAGCCGCAGAAACGCGTCGAGGAGAGCGAGATGACCCGCAAGCCAACCCCACACGCGCATGCTGCTGAGACCTCACGTGATGTCGAGTCCACCGATCTCGAGACCTTGCGTGAAGAAGCCGCCGGCTGCCGCGCCTGCCCGCTGTGGAAGGACGCCACGCAAACCGTGTTCGGCGAAGGCCCCGCGCATGCGCCGCTGATGCTGGTCGGCGAGCAGCCCGGCGACAAGGAGGACCTCGCCGGCCATCCCTTCGTCGGTCCCGCCGGCCAGATGCTCGACCGCGCACTGGCCGAGGCCGGCATCGACCGAGCCAAGGTCTACGTCACCAATGCGGTGAAGCACTTCAAGTTCGTGCCCCGCGGCAAGATCCGGCTGCACCAGAAGCCGAACACGCCGGAGATCAAGGCCTGCCGGCAATGGTACGAGCGCGAGCTGGCCGCCGTGCGTCCGGCCCTGGTCGTGGCGCTGGGCGCCACCGCGGCGCAGTCCGTGCTCGGCAAGATCACGCCGGTCAACAAGAGCCGCGGCCATGTCGTCGACCTCGCAGACGGCCCCAAGGCGATGGTGACGGTGCACCCGTCCTACCTGCTGCGGCTGCCGGATGCCGACGCCAAGGCGCGGGAGTATGAGCGCTTCGTCGAAGACCTGAAGATCGCCGCCGCCGCGATCAAGCGCGCCGCGCACGCGGCGTGAGGCTGCCCCCAACCGGCCCTTACTTGATCGCCAGGAAGCCCTCGAAGCAGACGTGCTTGTAGATCGTCATCGTGTCCACGAACCCGGCCCGCCGCAGCATGTCGAGATTGCCCTGGGTCGAGAACGGTTCCAGCACGCCCTTGAGGCTGCTGGCCTTGCCCAGCACCTCGTCCGGCGAGTAGCCGTTGTCGAGCTTGTAGTCGATATAGACCGACGTCATGATGTCCTGGAACCGCGCGTCCGGCGCCCTGACCTTCTCGAAGAACAGGAACGCGCCTCCCCAATTGAGCGACCGATAGATCGCATCGATCAGGGTCTGGCGATAGCGCGGCGGCACGAACTGCACGGTGTAGTACGACACGATGAAGTCGCTCGCCTCGTAGCCGACCTCGCAGGCATCGGCCGCCAGGTATTCCACGTTCGCCACATCCCTGCTGTGCGCCCGCGCGTAATCGATCATGGCCCGCTCGGTATCGATGCCGATCCAGCGCGTGCCGTGCGGATGGCGCTTGGCGAGTTGCCGCAGCAACGTCCCCGTCGACGTTCCGATTTCATAGGCGACGGAATCCCGCTTCACGAAGAAATCGCTGATCTGCTCGACCAGCTTGTGGCCGGCTTCGTAGTTCGGAACCGACCTCGCGACGTGGAGATCGAAGTGCTGAGGCGTGTCGCCGCCGAAGCTCCAGCCGGCACGCGCGGCGCGGATGCCGTCACCGGTCGCGTTGTCCCGCTCGAGGGTTGCTTGCCCGGACACAACCATGACGTTTCCTCCCTGGTCGACGACGTGTTGAAACTCCCGATCTAACCGTATTGAAGCGCGCGCTCCGTCACTTTCGGCGACAACGCGTCCTTGACGGCCGGACTGAAGAACAGCGACAGCATCTCATCCTCGAACAGCCGGCCGAGCTCCGAAAGCCGCAGCCCCGCATGGCCGTCGCCGTTGCGATACGCTTCCAGGGCGCCGACGCTGCTCAGCCTGGCAACGAGCTTGTCATAATGGGCGGACAGCTCCCGGTTGTCGGCGCGCATGGCGCGGCGATCGGCATCCTCGACCCGGCCGGTCCGGAGCCCTGTGGCATAGGACGTCGCCAGCAATTCCTGCCGGTCGACGGCGCGCCCCGCCGTGATCGGACTGTTGCCAGCCAGGACGGTTTCGACATAGGCGTGCACGTCGGGAACATTGCGGAAGACGTAGCCGCTCTTCGCGGCCCCGGCACTGACATGCGAATACGCGCCCGCACCGATCCCGAGAAGATCCCGTGATGGCGAGGTCCGGATCGTCTTGAACGGGTCGGCATAGCGGCGCGCGCGCACGAAGCGGTTGCCGTCGGTCAGGTCATATCCGAGCGCCGCCATCTCCTGCCAGATCAGCATGCGTCCGAACAAGGTCGCGAACTCGCTCTCGAAGCTCGCCTGCTTCAGGTCGGATTTGAGCCAGTGTCCCTGGGGGCGATCGGCAAACCGAGCGTGATACCAGGTGAGGTGCGGAGGCTGGATCTCGGCGACCATCGCCAAATTGTTCCAGGTCTCGGATGGCGACCCCTTGTACAACCCTTGGATCAGGTCGAGATTCCAGTTCTCGAAGATGTCGGCGACGATCGAGCACGCGAGAAGTGGAACGTCCCGCTTGTAGCCGCGCGCGGCATATTTGAGCACGGTATCGTCGAACGATTGCACGCCGAAACTGAGGCGCGTGACGCCCTGCTGCTTCAGAGAGCGCAGCTTCTGCTCTCCCTCGGGCGCGGTGATCGTGAGCGGGCTGCCCTCGATGCAGATCTCGGCGCCGGGCCGCACGTCGAACGTATCGCGGATCGTCGCGATCAGATCCGTCAATGCGTCCTCATCGAGAACGAGCGGTGTGCCGCCCCCGATATAGATCGACGACACCACCGTTCCGGATCGGCGCAGCTGCGGCTCCCAGGCCGCCAGCTCGCGCTTGAGCGCATCGAGGTAGCGAACGACCTTGTCGTCGTCCGTGGCGGACTTGCTGTTCCGTCCGGCGTAGTGCTCGACCGTATAGTGACAGAACGTGCAGCGCGTCTCGCAGAACGCGATGTGCACGTAGAGGCTGATCTCGCGGCTCCAGTCGATCCCCCGCTCCAGGCAGGACGGATCGAGCGGCGTCAGCGAGTTGATCGGCGGATAGATGGCCACCGAATGCGAGCCGCCCAGGACCGTCCGGCTGATCCCCACGCCGGCTGCGTGGAGCGCGGGAAGGACGAGCGGAATTCCAAGCCGATGCAACGACGCGCGGGCTCGTTCGAAGGCGGTTTCTTGCGATCGCATCTGAGCACCTCGAGCAATCACCTCAATGAAAACGAACGTCAATTTCGTTGCGCAATGATCGTCAGGTAAACGTCGGCACGCGTATCCGGATTCTCGTCCTGTCTGTACGTCACGTCGAAGGGATTGATCAGCCGCGGCATGTATTGCTTGCGCCACAGCGAGGCGTTCTCGCCCACCAGTGACGGCACGATCTGCCCCCATATGCGCTCGGCCACGATCGTCAGCTCCGGCTGCGCGAAGGCCTCGCGCATCCAGGCATAGATCCTGTCGTACTGCACCCAGGGCTGCGCCAGGGCCGACAGCTGCAGCTGGACCAGCCGATGCGTCGCCGCGATGCGGCCGCCGGGACGGACGACCCTGGCCATTTCCCTGACCATGACCGGTCCCATCCCGAGCTCCCAGATGCCGCCGGTCCACTCGTTGACGGCGGCGTCGGCGGTGGCGTCGGGCAGCGGAATGCGCTGCGCCAGGCCGGGACGAAATTGCAGATTGGTGATGTCCCGTTCGCATGCGAAGCGACGAGCCCGATCACTCAGACAGCGGAACATCTCGATGGAGATGACCAGTCCGTCCCTGCCGACGGCGGGCGAAAGCCGCCTCGCAACACGACCGAGGCCGCCGCACACGTCGACCACGATGCTGCCGGGCTGGAGCTTCAGCAGCTCCGGATGATTGGGCAACAGGTCGTCCCCGGCGCGGACCAGCTTGTCTTCGACTTCGGGCGTCTGGCTCCAGCTATTGTCGTTTTCGCAAGACTTGAGCAGAGGCAGGCGCCAGCGCAGATATGACCGCCGAAAACGATCGGCGAGTTCGAGACCAGGACCGGACGGCAGACTCGTCGCCGTGTTTCCGAGCAGCACCTCATCGCTCGGCAGGTTCTGGATCAGAACATCTCCGAACTCGTTCTCGATGATGCTCAGCGCGTCGAAGACGCGGGCAAAGTCGTCGTCGCCGGCATCGCCATCCGGCCATAGCGTCCGCACGTCCAGAACGAGCCGGAGGCCGGAGATGAACCTGGATGCTGCCCAGCCGAGCATCCGGCTTCGCGCCGCCTCGTCGCAGATCGATTGATCCGGCGCCATCAGCACATGCACGGGAATGCAGGCCCGGACGATCTCGTCGAGCCCTGCGATCGGACGATCGGGGACGGGCCAGGCCACGTCCTCGACAGTCACCGACGCGTCCAGATGCAGCAGCGACTGGCGCAATTGGTGATCGGCGACCAGATCGCACGTCTGCACCACCGTCTGGTGCATCCGCAATGCACCGCCCTGCCGCAACCTTGCCAGTCGATCGAAGCATTTGCGATGGTCCGACAACCTCGAGCAACGCAGCAGAACTTCCGGGGGAAGCGGCTCGGCGCTCAGGCGCTCGGTCAGCTGCTCGATCGATTCCAGAGTATCCAGATCGACGACAATGGACCGGCGCAGCATCGGCTCTCGCATCTGCCATGCCTTGCGCCGAAGAAGCGCGAGCTGTTGCGCCGATGGCGTTTCAGCCGAGGTGACATGCATGAAGCCCTGGCCGTGCAGGGACGCCAGCATCTTGTCGATCATCCCTTGATCGTCATATTGCGCCCGCAGCGCGGCGAGCCTGATCGGCCGCGGCATCAGCGTCGTCACGAAATCGAGCAGACCATCGCCGGGCGGCACGACCATCCCCGCATCGAAATGGCCGTGGCTCAACAAATGATGGCCCGAAACCGTAGCGTCCACCACCTCGACGGCCGGATCCAGCATGACGAAGGTATCGTCTGACAGCCGGCCGGGAAGGCTGTCGGGAGCAGAACGCAAGGGCTTTTCAAGCGGTCTCATGGGATTGGCGCCCATTCGATGCGCGACTGAACTGAACGGTCGGTGCAGCCCTCCATCGTCAGGATGTTTCCCGATGCTAGCCCGTCCGCCCCGCTCGTCAGGACGCCCAATTCCATCAGCGATCCGACCACGGCCTGCACGTCGTCACGCGAGAGATCGCGCATCTCCAGAGCCAATTCGTCAACGGTCCGCGGCGTGCCGAGCAGGTCGAACGCCCGGGCCCCCCGCTCCGACAGTTCGGCATATTCATGCGCTAGCTCGGGCCCCGGGAAATACACCAGCCAATGGCGCGACGAGGCCTCGAGATCGTCGGACGGATCGAACTCGAACGGGTCCTCGATCCAGGGCGTGAGATCGCAGGATGACGAAACCACGACCGCAGCCGGATTGCGACGGACGCGAGCCGCCTCACCCTCCTTGCGCGCCGCCACGCCCGCGTGGCGGGCCGCGTCGACGGGCCACGCCGGCGGCGCCGACCGGCCGAGCCTGCGCGCCAAGGCGATCGTCGCGTCATCAATCGCCATGACGTCCTGATGGGCGCGGGACGCAAATTCCGGAAGCCTGGTCAGATAGGCGACGAAGCCGGCCGCACAGCGCCAGAAATTCGGTCCGTCGTCCGGATAGCCGGTCGATCTGACGAAATCCTCAGCCACAATATCGACGTCGCGACCGCTCATGTTCAGAAGGCGGCGTGTCAGCGGCACCAGATCGAGCGCCCCCAACGCATTCCTGACGAGTCCGCGCCGGTACATGCCGATATTGGCGTTCGTGGCCTCCGGCGTGCCCGCGTAGTCGGTGACGATCGCTCTCTCCTCCACGGAGAGGCCATCCGGATCTGCGGTTCGGGCGTCGGATCGGGTGATCCATGTGACGAGACCATCGTCTCTCAACACGCGACGCCAAGTGCTCCATACCAGCTCGGCATTCATCACGCGGCCTCGCTGCGGGTGGTACGGCGGCTCGCCGGTCCATAGGCGCGATCCCAGGCATTCCGCGCCCGCTCCAGGTCGGAGAGGATCAAGTCAGTGGTGCGGTCCGTATCGACCCGCTCCCCCGCGCAATAGAGGGATTGCGTCTCGTATTCGAGGATGACGGCCCCGGGGCGCGCCCGCGCCAGAACGTCATCGAGAAGGTCCCACACCTCTTCGGTGACCTGCGTGTCGTGAAGATCGTGATATTGGCCACCGATCCAACGCCCGCCTGCGAGGTGGATGGAGATGATGCGCTCGGACGGGATCGTCGCCAGGAAGCGTTGAATGGAGTAGCCGCGTGAGCCGTGGTTCTGCGCATTCGCATACAGATTGTGAAGATCGAGATGCAGATAGGTCCCCGATAGTTCCAGGATTGCCGCGAGGAACTCTTCCTCGGGCATCTCGCTGCCGGGACAGGTCCGATAATAGGCTGCGTTTTCGTGCGCGAGCGGGACGCCATAGAGCGCCTGCAGCGTGCGCGCCCGCTCGGCGAGCCGCACGACCTCCGCGCGAGAAAACTGCAGCGGACTGCTCCACACATCCGCCCAGGACGCATCGCTGTAGAAGCAGTGATTGGCAACCCAGGCCACGCCGAACTTCCTGGCCAGCGGCACGTGTCGGCGCACCGCGGCTGTCGCCGTCAGATCCTCGAAGCCGAAATCTCCGCCATAGTTCGAATGTCCGAGCAGCGGAAACTTGCCTGAGACATCACGGACGAGTTCGATGGCACGGGGAGACAACACCCCCGGGCCATCGAGGGGGCTCATGATCGAGTCGAACAGGATTTCGAGCGCATCAAGCGGCTGGTCGAGGAAGGGAAACCAGCCGATCAGTTCCGGGTTGAATTGGAGTCCCACTCCAAGACGCGGAAAGCTCATAGGTCTCATCTCCGACCAGCCCGACCACGCCGGCTCAGCCAGCGCGCCGGGATTTCTTGCAGGAGATCTGCTTCAGGAGGCAGCACACTTTGCGGCTGTGGCCGCACAGCGCGCCGCAGTTGCTGCGCATCGCGCAGCGGTGGCCGCACACCGTGCCGACGCCGCCTTAGCCTGGGCATGCGCTGCCGTTGCAGCGCACTTGGCCGAGTTTGCCGCGCATTGCGCCGCAGTTGCCGCACACTTGGCCGCGGCCGCAGCCGCTTCCTTCACGGAGAGCTTCTTGACGTCCATGGGGGTTCTCCATCTGTGGAATCGAACTGGTGAACAAGGAAATTTCAGACAGGCAATGAACGCTCGATCACGAGCAGTGAGCAGAAACGCGAATGACTATAACTTACTCGCTTTTGTTGTAAATACCTTAGGTTGTGTCTTTGAAAACACTTGCCTGTTACGACAGTGACGCTGGCGGAAATTTATTTCAGCTCCGCAGACGGGCGCGCGTCGTCAGCTGCGCATCGCGTGACGCGCGCCGATACAGATCATCGTTGCAGCGATGCCTGTCGTTGGGACGTGAGGAGAATTCGTAACAAACAAGCCGCACGATCGATGCAGGCGGATCGAATCAATACGCGCTGCGCCTGTCAGCGCCAGAGGCGGCAAAATAACAAACAGGCGCCCCATCCATAAGACAGGGGCGCCGACTCCGGTCGGCGCCCCTGTCTGGCGGATCAGTTCATCTGAGATGGCTGGGCCGCGGCTCACGCCGCCAGCGTGTTCTCCACCACCTTGATGAAGAACGAGGTGCCGTAGACGATCGCCTCGTCGTTGAAGTTGTAGGCGGGATGATGCAGGCCGGCGCTGTCGCCGTTGCCGACGAAGATGAAGGCGCCGGGACGAGCTTCGAGCATATAGGCGAAGTCCTCGCCGCCCATCATCGGCGGCATCTCGTGCACGTTGGCATCGCCCGCGACCTCCTTGGCGGCGCGGATCGCGATCTCGGTCTGCTCGGCGTGATTGATCACGACGGGATAGCCGCGCGCATAGTTCAGGTCGATCTTGGCGCCGGTCATCTGGGCGACGCCGGTCACGACCTCGCGCACCCGCTTCTCCATCAGCTCGCGCACCTTCGGCGTCAGCGTCCGCACCGTGCCGCGCAGCACCGCGCTCTGCGGAATCACGTTGCGGGCATTGCCGGCGTGGAACTCGCAGATCGACAGCACCGCGGCCTCCAGCGGATCGACGCTGCGCGACACGATCTGCTGCAGCGCCGTGACGAGCTGGGCGCCGACCAGCAGCGAGTCGATGCAATTATGCGGCTTGGCGGCGTGGCCGCCATGGCCCTCGATGGTGATGTCGACCGCGTCGGTCGATGCCATCAGCGCCCCCTGGCGAATGGCGAACGCGCCGACCGGCAGGCCGGGGCCGTTGTGCATGCCGTAGACCTGATCGATCTTGAAGCGGTCGATCAGCCCGTCCTTGATCATCGCGTCCGCACCGCCACCGCCCTCCTCGGCCGGCTGGAAGATCACGGCGACCTCGCCGGCGAAATTGCGCGTCTCGGCGAGATAGCGCGCCGCGCCGAGCAGCATCGCGGTGTGGCCGTCATGGCCGCAGGCATGCATCATGCCCGGGGTCTTCGAGGCATAGGGCAGCCCGGTCGCCTCCTCGATCGGCAGCGCGTCCATGTCGGCGCGTAGTCCGAGCACCCTCACCTCGCCATGGCCGGGCTTCCGGCCCTTGATGACGCCGACCACGCCAGTCTTGCCGAGGCCCGTCACGACCTCGTCACAGCCGAACTCGCGCAGCCGCTCGGCGACGAAGGCCGCCGTCCGATGCACGTCGTAGAGCAGCTCCGGATGCGAATGGATATCCCGCCTCCAGGCCTGGATATCGGGCTGCAGATCGGCGACGCGGTTGACGATGGGCATGGGGAATCTCGTAACTCCTGTGGGCCTTTGCGCCTGTTTAGCATGCAAAAGCCGCACCGCCCAAGATAAGGGCTGCGCCCGTCTCATGGCTCGGTCAACCAGCCATGAACGTGGCGCTTGTCCGGGCCCGTCCGGGCTGACTAAAAGCCTGGCAACGATGGGAAGGGAATGCCGATGCCGAGACAGCTCGAGGGGGATTTCGACTATATCGTGGTGGGCGCCGGCACCGCCGGCTGCATCCTCGCCAACCGGCTGTCGGCGGATCCGAACAGCCGCGTGCTGATTCTCGAGGCCGGCGGCAACGACAATTGGATCTGGTTCCATATTCCGGTCGGCTACCTCTTCGCGATCGGCAATCCACGCTCCGACTGGATGTTTCGCACCGAGGCCGAGCCGGGCCTGAACGGCCGCTCGCTGGCCTACCCCCGCGGCAAGGTGATCGGCGGCTGCTCGGCGATCAACGCCATGATCTCGATGCGCGGCCAGGCCGCTGACTACGACCATTGGCGCCAGCTCGGCCTCTCCGGCTGGTCCTATTCCGACGTGCTGCCGGTGTTCAAACGGCTGGAGGATCATTTTCTCGGCGAGAGCGAGCATCACGGCACAGGCGGCGGCTGGCGCATCGAGGCGCCCCGGCTGTCCTGGGCGGTGCTGGACGCGGTCGGCGACGCCGCCGAGCAGATGGGCATCCGCCGCATCCCCGACTTCAATACCGGCGACAATGAAGGCATCAGCTATTTCCACGTCAACCAGAAGCGCGGCCGGCGCTGGTCCTCCGCGCGGGGCTTCCTCAAGCCGGCGCTGAAGCGGCCTAACCTGCGGCTCGAAACCAACGTCCTCGTCGACCGCCTGATCGTCGAGAACGGCCGTGCCACAGGCGTGCGCTTCCAGCAGAATGGTGAGACCATCGAGGCGCGCACCAAGGGCGAGGTGATCCTCAGCGCCGGCTCGATCGGCTCGGTGCAGGTGCTGCAGCGCTCCGGCATCGGCCCGGCCGAGTGGCTCGGCGAGCTCGGCATCGACGTCGTCCTCGACAAGCCAGGCGTGGGGCGCAATCTGCAGGACCACCTGCAACAGCGCGCGATCTACAAGGTCACGGGCGTGAAGACGCTGAACGAGACCTATTACTCGCTGGTCCGCCGCGGCCTGATGGGGCTCGACTATGCGTTCCGGCGCCGCGGGCCGCTGACCATGGCGCCGTCGCAGCTCGGCATCTTCACGCGCTCGGACCCGAGGCGCGACCGCGCCAACATCCAGTTTCACGTGCAGCCGCTGTCGCTCGACAAGTTCGGCGATCCCCTGCATCGTTTTCCCGCGATCACCGTCAGCGCCTGCAACCTCCGCCCGACCTCGCGCGGCACGGTGCGCATCCGCTCCGCCAGGATCGACGAAGCGCCGTCGATCGCACCGAACTATCTGGCGACCGAGGACGACCGCCAGGTCGCGGCCGATGCCATCCGCGTCACGCGCCGGCTGATGAAGCAGAATGCGCTTGCGGCCTACAGGCCGCAGGAATACCTGCCCGGCCCGTCGGTCGGCGATGACGACGCCGCGCTGGCCAAGGCCGCCGGCGACATCGGCACCACGATCTTCCATCCCGTCGGCACCGCCAGGATGGGCACCGCAGACGATCCGATGGCGGTCGTCGACGAGCGGCTGCGCTTCCGCGGCATCGAACGGCTGCGCGTCGCCGATGCCTCGATCATGCCGACCATCACGTCAGGCAACACCAACACGCCGACGGCGATGATCGCGGAGAAGGCGGCGTCGATGATCTTGGAGGATGGGCGCTAGGCGCTCACGTCCGACTCCTCATTCCCGTCATTGCGAACGCAGCGAAGCAATCCAGGGTCCCGACCCCACTCTGGATTGCTTCTTCGCCTTGGGCTCCTCGCAATGATGCGGGAATCGTAGGGTGGGCAAAGCGGCGCCGAAGGCGGCGCGTGCCCACCGTCGTGCGGCAGACTCGGCGGCACGGCGGCGGGCACGGCGCCACTAATATCTCGGATGTGAGAGAGCACGGCATCGCCTTTGCCCACCTACGCATCGCCGCATGCTGACCTAGATGATCCGCGCCACCAGCGGAACCCGGCGCAACAGTGCTGCTGCGAGCCAGCTCACCGACAGCGTGCCGATCAGCACGGTCGCGAACTTCACGGCGGCCGGCCACGCCGGGTCGTAGACCAGATATTGCAGCCATAGCAGCGGCAGGAAGTGCAGGAGATAGATGCCGTAGGCCGCCGGCTGGATGCGGTCCATCAGCGCCAGCGGCGCCTTTGCCCAGCGCTGAAAGAAGGTCGGCACGGCGAACGCCATCGCAGCACAGAAGCTCGCGACCGCCATGCCATAGGCCGCGCGCCACCATAGCGGCGGTGAATCGAAATCGGCGATCCAGTTGTGATGCGCGTAGGCCAGCAACAGGATCGCGCCGTAGCAGCCGTAGGAAAGACCGAACCAGATGCACCAGCGCCGGACCAGTACGCCATCGGCTGCGAACGGCCCCGCCCGCAGCCCGGCGGCACCGATCGCGATGCCGGCGACGAAGAAGGTCGGGTAGAGCAGCACCCGGCTCGCCTGCAGCGGCAGCGGAAAATGTCCGGGCATGAACCAGAATCCGTCACCGAAGCCGAGATGCGGCGGCAGATAGGCCAGGTTGGCGATGACGAGGAAGATCAGGAAGCCAGTGAGCGGATAGTGCAGCAACGTTCCGGCCCAGCGCCCGAGTGCGCCGATCGCCTGCGGTGCCAGGACGCATACGAGCGCAGCCAGCATATCAAACCCCAGCAGCACGCCGAGAAACCAGGCCGAGCCGGACGGCCACGGCCCCTCGCTGATCATCCGCCACCACACCGCGCTGAACTGATCCTCGGCCACATCGTAACGGTAGTAGGCGATCGGCATGATCACGAAGATCGAAACGATATAGGGCACGCCGAGCCGCAGCGCGCGGCGCCCGACATAGTCCGACGCTCCTCTGCCCGCCAGACTCGCCGGCACGAACAGGCCGGAGATGAAGAACATGCACGACATGAAGTAGCTGTCGTTGAATAGCGCGACCAGATCGAAGCCGAGCCAGTGCATGCGGTCGCCGCCCTGACCGAAATCGGTGTAGTTGATGGCGGAGTGATAGAGCACGACCGAGAGCGTGATGAAGGTCCTGGCGCGGTCGAGCGCCACGATCCGATCGCGCGACGTCTCGGTTCGTTGCAGGGTCGGGGTCACGCGCTCATGCATCGACGTCGCATCCGGTCCATCAGCCGCTCATATATTTCGCGCGGCCCTGCGCCACATCCTGCGTGAACAGGTGAGCCGTCGGCCATTGCCGGCATGATCACGAACACGTCATCGCTTTTGGATCGCGAGAAGCCGGGAATAAACCCGGGCCACCACCGCTCTTCTCACCCGCAAGCTCGATGACGGGCAACGGGAGATGACGATGAGCCTTGGTGATCATGACGAGAACGGCGTCAGCCGCCGCAAGGTGCTGGAGTGCATGACATGGGCGGGCACGGGCGTGCTCTGGACCTTGTCGGGCGGCGTGCCACGTTCGCTCGGCCTGGTCGACGCGGCGCGGGCGGCCGAGCAGCCCGCCTCCGGCCTGACCTTTCTGCAGATCAGCGACAGCCATGTCGGCTTCGACAAGCCGGCCAATCCCAACGCGATCGGGACGTTGGAAGAGGCCGTGAACCGCATCAAGGCGATGCCGGTGAAGCCGGCCTTCATGATCCATACCGGCGACATCTCGCATCTGTCGAAGGCGGCCGAGTTCGACGATGCCGACCGCATCATCTCGCAATCCCGGCTCGACGTGCACTACGTGCCGGGCGAGCACGACTTCCTCGACGAGGACGTCAAGCTCTACAAGGAGCGCTACGGCAAGGGCAGCCGCGGCGCCGGCTGGTATTCGTTCGACGCCAATGGCGTGCACTTCATCGGCCTCGTCAACGTGGTCGATCTCAAGGCCGGCGGGCTCGGCAATCTCGGCGCCGAGCAGCTTGCCTGGCTGGAGCAGGATCTCAAGGGCCGCTCCAGATCCACGCCGATCGTGGTGTTCGCGCACATCCCGCTGTGGACGGTGTATCCGCAATGGGGCTGGGGCACCGAGGACGGCGGCCGCGCGCTCGACACCCTGAAGGGGTTCGGCTCGGTGACGGTGCTGAACGGCCATATCCACCAGGTGATGCAGAAGGTCGAAGGCAACGTCACCTTCCACACCGCGCGCTCGACCGCGTTCCCGCAACCGGCGCCGGGCACGGCGCCCTCGCCCGGCCCGATGAAGGTCGAGGACGCAAGGCTGCGCAGCCTGCTCGGCATCGCCAGCATCGATTTCAAGGTCGGTGACGAGCGCCTCGCCATCATCGATACGCCGCTTGCGGGCTGAGGGACGAAAACGCGATGATCCAGCCTGTTCTTCGCGGTGTCGGCTTGGCCGCCGTACTGCTTGTTTGCGCCACGCCGGCGCGCGCCGAGACCATCAAGGTCACGATCGACAATTTCACCTTCACCCCGGCTGCGCTGACGGTGAAGGTCGGCGACACGGTGACCTGGACCAACCATGACGACATCCCGCACACGGTGGTGTCGGCCGGGAAATACAGGTCGAAGACGCTCGATACCGACGACAGCTTCTCCTTCACCTTCGCAGCCGCCGGCGACTACAAATATTTCTGCTCGCTGCATCCGCACATGACGGGACTGGTCAAGGTTGAGTAGCATCGCGAACCAGGGCATGAGCATCGTCACATGGACCGGTCGGCGGCGCAGCGCCGGCCGCGCCGTGCGACCGCGAACCGAGCCGGAGACCACGCCGGTGACAACAGCCAATGACGATCCCGAGAGGGCGCGACGCTTCCGCGAGGCGGCGCTGCCCTATCTCGACGACGTCTACACCCTGGCGCGCTATCTCCTGCGCAACCCTGCCGACGCCGAGGACGCCGTGCAGGAATGCTACCTGCGTGCGCTGAAGCATTTCGACACTTACCGTGGCCCGGCGATGAAGCCGTGGCTGTTCGCGATCCTGCGCAACGTCTGCCACGCCGAATTCGCGCGCCGCGCCGGCGCGCCGGCCAAGGCGCTCGACGACGCGCCGGAAGCGGCCGAGCAGCCACCGCTGTGGCAGGAGAGCGCCGAGACGCCGGAAGGCGCCGTATTGCGGGAACGTGATGCCTCGGCGATCCGCCGGCTGATCGACACGCTGGCCGAGCCGTTTCGCGAGACCTTCGTCATGCGCGAGGTCAACGATCTGTCCTATCGCGAGATCGCGGCGGCGGCCGGCGTGCCGGTCGGCACCGTGATGTCGCGCCTCGCCCGCGCCCGCGCGATGCTGCGCGCCGCCTGGCTCGCGCGGGAGGAGCCACAACGATGACCTGCGATGAAGCCGAGATCCTGATCCACGCGCTGGCCGATGGCGAGCTCGACGCCGGCCACGCGCGCGAGGTCGAAGCCCATGTTGCGAGCTGCCCGCGCTGCGCCGCGGAGCTTGCTGCAATCCGGCAGATGAAGCAGATGCTCGCCGGCACCGACCTCAGCTACAAGGCGTCCCCTGCCTTGCGCCAGCGGATCGAAGCCACCCTGCCGCCGGCCGATGCGGCCTCCATCACCCCGCTCGCTGCAGTGCCGAGCCGACGTACGCTGCTGCGAGGCTTCGCCCTGGGCTCGGCGGTGTCGGCGCTGGCGGCCACCGGCCTCGTCGCCATCGTGCTGCGCAATGACGACCAGCAGCGGATCGAGGCCGAGATCGTCTCGGCGCATCTGCGCTCGCTGCAGGCCGGCCACCTCACCGACGTCATCTCGACCGATCAGCACACCGTCAAGCCCTGGTTCAACGGCAAGCTCGACGTCGCGCCTCCGGTGATCGACCTCACCGCACAAGGCTTCACGTTGATCGGCGGGCGGCTCGACTATGTCGACGCACGCGCGATCGGCGCCGTGGTCTATCGCCGCCGCCAGCACGTCATCAACCTGTTCGTGGCGCAGACCGCGTCTACCGAGCGCCGCGCCGCACGGATGGACACCGTCCAAGGCTTCAACATTCGCTCTTGGCGCGACCGCGGCCTGAGCTATTGGGCGGTCAGCGATATCGGCGCCGACGAACTCAACGAGTTCGGCGAGCGGTTCGAGCGCGCGATGGGTGCGAACAAGGAGGGATGACGCGCTCTCGCGCTTCAGTCATTGCGAGCGAAGCGTGCCCACGGCCTGTCCGGAGACGAACTGAAACGGTGGGCACGGCGCTACGCGCCTTTGCCCACCCGACGCGAACATCACGCCGATTTGCGGATCGCGTTGTCGACCAGGGTCTTGCCGAGCGACCAGATCGCGCCGGGGACCTTGTGGCTCTGCGCGATGACGTCGTCGAAGGCGCGCTCGATCCAGGCGCAGTCCTCTTCGGTGATGGTCAGCGGCGGCAGCAGCTTGATCGTGTGCAGGCCATGGCCGGCGACCTGGGTCAGGATCTTGTGATCCTTGAACAGCGGCACCGTGATGAGCTGGCAGAACAGGCCCTTGTTGGCGCTCTCCAGCATGGTCCAGGAGGCCTTGAGGCGCAGCGATTTCGGCGGACCGAACTCGACGCCGATCATCAGTCCCTTGCCGCGCACTTCCTTGAGCAGCTCGTAGCCCGGCACCATCCGCGTTAGCGCCAGCCGCAGCTCGGCGCCGCGCTTGGCGGCGGCCTCCACCAGCTTCTCGGCCTTCATCACCTCGAGCGTGGCAATGCCGGCGGCCATCGCGAGGTCGTTCTTGGCGAAGGTCGAGCCGTGCACCACGGCGCGGTCCATGCGGTTGAAGATCTTGTCGAAGATCTGCTTGCGCGTCAGCAGCGCGCCGACCGGGACATGGCCGCCGGACAGCGCCTTCGACAGCAGCACCATGTCGGGCTCGACATTCCAATGTTCCACCGCCAGGAACCGGCCGGTGCGTCCCATGCCGGTCTGGATCTCGTCGGCGATGAAGATGGTGCCATATTTCTTGCAGAGCGCGGCGGCCCCGGGCAGGAACTCGTCAGAGGGCATGTTGACGCCCTTGCCCTGGATCGGCTCGACGATGAAGGCTGCGATCTCGCGCGACGAGAGCGCCTGCTCGAGCGCGGCAAGATCGTTGAAGGGGATGGCCGTGCAGCCCGGCAGCAGCGGCTCGAAGCCGTTGCGGAAGTTCGAATCATCGGTCAGCGATAGCGCGCCGTAGGTGAGGCCGTGATAGGAGTGCCCGCAATAGACGATACCAGGCCGGCCGGTCGCGCCACGCGCGAATTTGATCGCGGCTTCCACGGTCTCGGCGCCGGAATTGGCAAAGAACACCTTGTCCAGATACGGGACATATTCCAGCAGCCGCTCGGCAAGAACACCCGCCAGGGTCGAGACGTCGAGCTGAACGAGATTCGGCAGATCGCTATCGAGGACGCTTTTCAGCGCGGCGCGCAGCGTCGGATGATTGCGGCCGATTGCAAAGACGCCAAAACCGCTGAGCAGGTCAAGATAACGGGCCCCATCACGATCGTAGAGATATTGCCCTTGTCCCTTCTGGAACCCAACATCATATCCAATCGTCTTGAGAACGCGGACAAGCTGCTCGTTCAGATGCCGAGAATGCATCGTGCTGCGCTGCGCTTGGCGCTCCACAAACATCTCGGAAACGTCTAGATTGGGTTTTAGCATCGGCTACATACTTCGGTTGATGGACGTGACGTCAACTGAAAACGCGCAATGCGGCGTTTTGCCCTCATTCGCACCATCAAAGCAAGCACGGGTTTCTGCCAATGTTGCATCGCCTTAGATATCTCATGTCGACGACACTAGCATACTCTGCAGTCGTGTTCGCAGCAGGAATTTCTTCCGCGCTCGCGGCCGACCCCACCGGCGACTGGCGGGTCGCCGACGGCGTCGCGAACATCCGAGTCGCACAATGCAATGGCAGCATGTGGGGCGTCGTGGCCTGGGAGAAGACCCCGGGCGGACGCGACAGCAACAACCCCGATCCGGCCCGCCAGAGCCGTCCGACGCTCGGCATGCCGATCCTGATCGACATGAAGAAGAAGCCCGGCGCAGACGCGTGGGAAGGCCAAGTCTACAACGCCAAGGATGGGCAGCTCTACAGCTCGACCATCACGCCGATCGATCCCGATCACCTGGAGATCAAGGGCTGCGTGCTCGGCTTCCTGTGCGGCGGCGAGACCTGGACGCGTGTCGCTCCGCCGATCCCGTCGAGCCCCGTGAACAGCATGGCTAAAGGTACACAGAAACCAATCGCGCCAGCCCCTGCCCCGGCGGCCAAAACGACGACCGGCGTCGGCAGTGGCGCAACCGCATCGGCCAAGCCGGGACAAAAGCCCGCGGACCAGGTCGGCGATATCTGCCTGCTGCCCGATATCGCGCGCGCCCGTTAGTTGGCGTCCGTCACCCGAACAAAAAAGCGGCCGAGAGATCGGCCGCTTTTTCTATTCCGGGATCACGAGCCCTCTTGCTCCTTGATCTCGCGAGGCTTGCCCATCAGCGCCGGCTGGAACAGCAGCACGGCGGCGAGCGTGGTGACCAGCGACAGCGCCAGCAGCTTGCCCATGCTGGACGTTCCGGGATGGCTCGACAGCCACAGGCTGCCGAACGCGGTCGCCGTCGTCAGCGCGCTGAAGAAGATCGCCCGGGTCAGGCTGGTCTGCAGCAGGTTGGTGCGGCCGCCGCGCCACGCCACCACGTAGTAGATCTTGAACGCGACGCCAATGCCAAGCAGGAGCGGCAGGGCGACGATGTTGGCGAAGTTCAGCGGCAGCTTGATCAGCACGCAGATCTCCAACGTCACGGCGCCTGCGACCAGCAGCGGCACGATCGTCATCAGCACGTCGGTGAAGCGCTTCAAGGTCACCCACAACAGGAGGCTGATCACGACCAGCGAGTAGATGCCGGCGTGGATGAATGCCTTCACGATCGTGTCACCTGACTTCAGGATCGACACCGGCCCGCCGATCGCATTGGGCTCGGCCGCCAGCACCGCGTTGGCAAATCGCCTGAGATTGTCGTTGTCATTCGGATCCCCCTTCGGCTGCGCCTCGACCCGAATCAATCCGTCCTTGCTCTTCCACTGCGACACCAGCTCCGGTGGCAGGTTCGCGAGGCTGACGGGCTGCGCCTGCAACGTGGCGCCAAGCTGCGCCAGCGTGATCTTCCACGGCTCGACGAACACCGCCTGCGCCTTGTTGCGAACCGCCTCGCTCGCGCCGGCGAGCCTGGCAAGCGCGTCGGCAAGCCGCCGCGACGCGACCGCGCCCGGCCCATTGCTCTCGCCCGCGGTGCGCCGGAGATTGTCGACGGTCGAGTTCAGGGCGTCGACATTCTCCTTGTCGCTCGGCGCCGCATCGACCTGATCGGGATTGAGTGCAGGCCCCAGCACCTTCGCGCCCTGCGCGATCAGCTTCAGCTTGGCCGGCTGGTCCTCGGGCACGAAGCTGTCGAGCGACATCACGCGCGCCACCTCGGGCAGCTTCTCGAGCTTGGCCTCGATCGCCTTGGCCTCGGTCTCGGAGCGCGTCAGCACGTCGATCGCGTTGGCGCCCGTGTTCGGATCCTTTCGCAGGTCGAGATAGGTCGCGATCGACTCGGCGCGCGGATTGCGCAGGTTCATCGGGTTGAAGTCGAACTTCATGTAGTAAAGCAGCGGCAGGCCGGCGACGACCAGGCCGAGCGTGCCGACGATGATCGGCACCCGGTGCTTCTCCAGGAAATGATCGACCGGCGCCAGGAAGGCGTAGCCGACCGGCTCCTTCTCGCCGGGCGGATTGAGAATCCTCAGCAGGGCCGGCAGCACCGTGATCGACGACAGGAACGCGATGATCATGCCCGCGCCGGCGATGGCACCGAGCTCGGAGATGCCCTTGTAGTCGGTCGGCAGGAAGCACAGGAAACCGGCAGCCGTCGCCATCGCCGCGAGCGACAGCGGCACGGCGGAGCGGCGCGCTGCTTCCGCCAGCGCCTCAGACAGATTGTCGTTCTTGAAGCGCTCGGAACGGTAGCGCACGCTGAACTGGATGCCGAAATCGACGCCCAGGCCGATGAACAGCACGGCGAACGCGACCGACAACAGATTCAGGGAGCCGACCATCATCAGGCCAACGGCCGTAGTGAGGGCGAGGCCGATGAACAGGTTGATGAACACGGCCGAGATGATCTTGGCCGAATGCAGCGCCAGCCACAGGATGATCAGCACGACGACCACGGTGCCGATGCCGTTGACGACGGCGCCCTCCTGCACGGTGGCGTATTCCTCGTTGGCGATCGGCACCGGCCCGGTCAGCCGCACGCGCGCATGAAAACGGTTCGGGAAATCAAGCTCGACCGCGGCCTGCCGGATCGCATCGGTGGCGGCCTTGCCCGGCTCGAGCGCCTGGTAGTCGAGGATCGGCTTGAATTGGATGAAGGCGCGCTTGTCACTGTCTTCGAGCGGCTTGTCGGAGATCAACTGGCGCCAGGAGAAGGTCGCATCGCCCTTGTCGAGCACGGTCTCGACGGTCTGGGAGATGTAGTCGAACGGCCGCGCGACGTTGTCGAGCTTGACTTGCCCGCGCTTGACGCCGGCAAGGCCGGTCTCCAGCGCACCGGTCAGGCCGCGGATCGAGGGGTCCCCGGCCATGATCTCGACCAGCGGTGCCGCCGCCGCGAACTGGTCCGTCAGTTGCTTGACCTCCTCGGTCGGCAGGAACAGCAGGCCGTTCCTGGCGAAGAACTCGCCGCCGCCGAGCAGCTCGACCGATGAGAAGTTCGCGGTGTCGCCCTTGAGCTTCTTGGCGAGCGCATCGGCCGCCACACCTGTCATCTCGGGCGTCGCCGCTTCGACCACCGCCAGGATCATCCGATCGCGATCGAAGGCCTGCTCGTACTGCTGGTCGCGCTTGCGCCAGTCGAGCTCGGGCGAAATGAGCTTGTTGATGTCGGTATTGATGGAGAAATGACGCGCCGTATAGAAGCCCGCGCCTACGGAGAGCAGCAGGGCCGCAATCAATGTCGGCCAGGCAAACCGGGTGCAGGCCTTGACGATCGAGACGACAAACGTGGTCAGCACTTCGTGACTTTCTAATGTTTAGAGAGCTGGGCGGAAACGTCCGCTTCATGGCGGAGTTCCCCGATCAGGGCGAGCCCCGGACGCACACATCCTGAGCGGCGCCCCGACCCGGCCTGGCCCAACCTTGAAGACGAGGATGGTCCCTCGACGGCGGATCAGGTCGAACGATGCACGGAACCGTCGGGGCGGCTGATATAGCGGCTGTTCTCGGCGGTAAAGTGACGAACGAGTGAGAGCATAACCAACTCAATTAATTGATCTAATTTATAATTACTAAATTACCTGCGGCCTGTCGCGGGCTGTGTGCGACGGGTCACATGCGAGCGACTTGCAGACAGGCTTTCCTCTTCGCTCGATTTTTGACACAAAGCCCTGCGCTTCCATCGGTGTGGCGGGCAATTGGGGCATTCGCTGGTGCGAATATTGCAGCCCCGTCGCACGCACGGAGGTGCCGGGTCGAAAGTGAGGCAACGTGGCTGGACGTCCCATGCAGGTGTATCTCGCGCAGCCGCGCGGTTTTTGTGCTGGAGTCGTGCGTGCGATCGAGATCGTCGAGCGCGCGCTGGAGAAGTATGGCCCGCCGGTCTATGTGCGTCATGAGATCGTCCACAACAAGCACGTGGTGGAGAGCCTGAAGGCCAAGGGCGCCATCTTCGTCGAGGACCTCTCCGAGGTGCCGCCGCGCGCCGTCACCGTGTTCAGCGCCCACGGCGTTGCCCGGACGGTCGAGGAGGAAGCGGCCGCCCGCGGGCTGCCGGTGCTCAATGCCACCTGCCCGCTGGTGACCAAGGTCCACAACCAGGGCAAGCGCTACATGTCCAAGGGCCGTACCCTGGTACTGATCGGCCATGCCGGTCATCCGGAGGTCGAGGGAACCATGGGTCAGGTTCCCGGCCCGGTCCACCTCGTGCAGAACGTGGCCGATGTGGCCACCCTGCCCCTGCCGGTCGATACCCCGCTGGCTTATATTACCCAGACCACGCTCAGCGTGGACGACACCAGGGACATCATTTTAGCCCTTCAAGCCCGCTTTACAGACCTTCAAGGTCCCGATATCCGGGATATCTGCTATGCGACACAGAACCGGCAATCTGCGGTAAGGGACTTAAGCAAGCTGGTGGACGTCATCCTGGTGGTGGGCGCCGCCAACAGCTCCAACTCGAACAGACTGCGCGAGATCGGCACCGAGGCCGGGGTCGCAAGCTATCTGATCGCTGATGGCAGCGAGCTCGATCCGGTTTGGCTGAAGGACGCCAAGGCCGTCGGCATCACCGCCGGCGCCTCGGCCCCCGAAGTCCTCGTCGACGACGTCATCGAAGCCCTACGGCGCATCGGACCAGTCGAGGTCGCGGTGGTCCCGGGGCGGGAAGAAAACATCGAATTCCGCCTGCCGGCCGAGCTGGTCGCGGGCTGATCGGTCCTCGTTTGGTCCAGAAAGAAGAGACGTAATGGCAATCCCCTTCCATAAGGAACTGCGTATCGGGGCCTATCTGATGAAGCAGAAGCTTCTCGGCCGGAAACGCTATCCGCTCGTGCTGATGCTGGAGCCGCTGTTTCGCTGCAACCTGGCGTGTGCCGGCTGTGGCAAGATCGACTATCCCGATGCGATCCTCAACCGCCGCATGAGCGCGCAGGAGTGCTGGGACGCGGCCGACGAATGCGGTGCGCCGATGGTCGCGATCCCCGGCGGCGAGCCGCTGATCCACAAGGAGATCGGCGAGATCGTGCGCGGCCTCGTCGCCCGCAAGAAGTTCGTCTCGCTCTGCACCAACGCGCTGCTGCTGGAGAAGAAGCTCGACCTGTTCGAGCCGTCGCCGTATTTGTTCTTCTCGGTGCATCTCGACGGCCTGCGCGAGCATCACGATAAGGCGGTCTCGCAGAAGGGCGTGTTCGACCGCGCCGTCTCCGCGATCAAGGCCGCCAAGGCGCGCGGCTTCACCGTCAACGTCAACGCCACGGTGTTCGACGGCCATCCCGCCGAGGAGATCGCGAAGTTCCTGGACTTCACGACCGAGCTCGGCGTCGGCGTGACCATGTCGCCCGGCTATGCCTATGAGCGCGCGCCGGACCAGGAGCACTTCCTCAACCGCACCAAGACCAAGCAGCTGTTCCGCGACGTCTTCAAGCTCGGCAAGGGCAAGAAGTGGAATTTCATGCATTCCGGTCTGTTCCTCGACTTCCTGGCCGGCAACCAGGAGTTCGAGTGCACCCCCTGGGGCATGCCTGCGCGCAACATCTTCGGCTGGCAGAAGCCCTGCTATCTGCTCGGCGAAGGCTACACCAAGACCTTCAAGGAGCTGATGGAGACCACCGACTGGGACTCCTACGGCACCGGCAAGTACGAGAAGTGCGCCGACTGCATGGCGCATTGCGGCTACGAGGCGACCGCCGCCAATGCGGCGCTGACCAACCCGATCAAGGCGATGTTCGTGTCGCTGCGCGGCATCAAGACCGAGGGTCCGATGGCGCCGGAGATCGATCTCTCCAAGCAGCGCCCGGCGCAGTACGTGTTCTCGTCGGAGGTGCAAAAGCGCCTCTCCGAGATCCGTCACGACGAGGCGATCGAGGCGCAGCAGAAGGCCTCGACCGCCGCCTGATCTTCACGGCTCTGATCAATCAAAAGGCCGCCGAGTGATCGGCGGCCTTTTTCATTGAACTGATCTCTGGATCGGGATGGACGCTACGCTCCGTGATGAGCAAACGGCTCACGCCTCGGCAGCGGCCAGCGTTTCGGTCTCGAGGAAGTGCTCGGCGGCGAGCATGCCGCTCAGCAGCAGGTCGCGGGCGCCGCGCAGCGAGCGCAGGGCGCGATTGAACTCGATGCCCGTCGACACCAGGCCGCGCAGCACGGCCGGATTGCGGGCGACGCCGCGCAGGATCATCGGCAGGTCGATGTCGCCGTTCGGCTTGATGGCGTCCTTGGCGAGCGACGGGAGGGTGCGATGGGCGGGATCGGAGATCACCCGCAGCGCCGCGAACGGCAGCCCATACTCGGCGGCATAGGCGGCGGCGATGTGGCTCTCCATGTCGACCGCGGCCGCCCCGGTCTTCATGCGCAGCGCCGCCTTGCGGGCCTGGGCCACGACCACCTCTTCGGCCCCGGCCAGCACGCCGCGCACGACGCGGCGCTTCTTCAGGGCGGCGCGAGCGATGTGCTCCTCACGCAGGGAGAGCCCAGACAGCCAACGGGCATCGCCCGCGGTCACCTCGGTGGCGACGACGATGTCGCCGGCCTTGAGGCTGGGATCGAGGCCACCGGCCACGCCAAAGCTGACGACGCCGCGGATCGAGGTCGGATCGAACACGGTGAGCAGCGAGCGCAACTGCCTGGGGTCGCTCGAGCTGCAGATCACCATCATGCCGGGCCCGGCAGCAATCCGGGCCTCCTGCACCAAGCCCGTCACGACCAAGACCGGCCGCGGATCAATCGGGCGATCCGCGGACGTATCGTCCCCCATCCCCAACTTCACAATCCGACCCCTGACACCTTCTCGGACGTCGCGTGATCCGACGTCTCCGTCTCTTGTTCCAAAGCCTCAGCCACGGCGGCGCCAGAGCGGAAAGGCCTTAACAAACCGAGGATTACGCAGAAAAAATCCGCGAGGAAACCCCGTTTGCGCCGCACTGCACCCGTACCCGATGCGTTTTTTGCCTGGTGTTGCCATTTGGCCCCGCCGATCCCTGTTCCGCCCTGGAACAAATTGCGCCGTCGCCACCAGGCGTGGAACTTTAAGCAAGAACTACGCCACGAAAATGTGAGACTCGCGGCGCCGGCGGCATGACGGCGCGGCCAGATTCGGCTGCCCTGCGCCGGTCAGCCGTGCCCGAGCAGGAGATTCGCAGCGCGGTCGCCGGAGCGCACCGAGCCTTCGATGGTTGCCGGCAGGCCGGTATCGGTCCAGTCCCCCGCCAGAGCGAGATTGCCGAACGCCGTCTTCGCTCCCGGTCGGAGCGCGTTCTGCTCGGGCGTCGCCTCGAAGGTGGCGCGACGCTCGCGCACGATCTGCCACGGCGGCAGCTCCGCCTTGATCCCGGCGGCCTTGCAGACGTCGGCCCAGATCGCGGCGGCGAGCTCCTCGCGCGGCATGTCGACCAGCCGATCGCCATTGCTGATGGTGACCGAGAGCCGCTGCGGGAAGGCGAACAGCCATTCGACCAGGCCGCCGACCACCCCGAGCAGAGCTGGTGCATCGCGCGGCGGCGTGATGCGGAAATGGGCATTGACGATGGCGCGATATTTCGTCGGCCCCGTGAGCCCCGGCAGCAGGGCCATCGCCGGCCGCGGCGGCACGGCGAGCACGACGAGGTCGGACGGGCCGAGCGCGACGGTTTCATCGCCGCCGAACCTGAGCCCGGTGACACGACCACCCGCATCGTCGAGGCCGCGCAGCTCGCGGCCGATCCGCACGCTGCCGCCCTTGCCTTCCAGGAATTTCACGGCCGGATCGATCAGCACGCCCGACAGGCCATCGCGCGCGATCAGCGGCCGGCAGGCCTGGCCGCCGGCGAGCAAGGTCTCGCGGACGATGGCGCCGGCAAGCCCCGCCGAGCCTTCCGGCGGATCGCAGTTCAGTGCCGCGAGCAGCAGCGGCTGCACCAGGCGGTCGTACAGCGTGCCCTTGCAGGGAATCGTGCTGCCGATCGTCTTGGACGTACCGGCCCAGATCAGCGGCGACAGCGCGAGGTAGTCGCCGAGCTTGGTATCCGGCACGCGGCGGCCCTCGTCGAACACCCACAGCGGCAGGCGGCCGTTGCCGAGATCGAGCAGCCAGCGCTGGCCGCTCCGGATGTCGACGAAGGCGAACTGCGCCTTCTCCGGCCCGACCAGCCCCGCTTCCGAGCCGATCGCGCGGGCGTAGGACAGCACGTGATGATTGGCCGACAGCAGCAAATGGTTGCCGTTGTCGATCACCAGGTCGGTCGCGGCGTCGTAATAGGACCGGCAGCGGCCGCCGAGCTGCTGCGTGGCCTCGTGGACGTGCACGATGTAGCCCGCATTGGCGAGCCGCACGCCGGCGGAAAGGCCGGACACGCCGGCGCCGATGATGTGAGCGGTCTTTTGCATCAGATGATTGCGTAACGGAGGATGATGCCGATCTTCGTGAGCTTGCTCACGCGGACGGGCTCGCGCGGCAGCGCGAAGCCACGTTCGAGCAGGAGGTCGAACACGGCGCGGTAGTATTTCGACATGATGCGCGGCGCACGCACCGCGCGGCGGCGATTGCGCCGCATGATCTCGTCGGCCTTCTCGAAATGCGTCTTCGCCCTGACGGCAACCGAGTTGCAGACCTTGGGCAGCGCCCGCTCCTGCGTCACCTTGGCCGGATCATCGCCGGTGATTCCGGCGAACAGCAGCGCCTCGCGCGGCAGATAGAGCCGGCCGATGGCCGCGTCC
Organism: Bradyrhizobium sp. SZCCHNRI20481; assembly: GCF_032485055.1. NCBI lineage: Bacteria > Pseudomonadati > Pseudomonadota > Alphaproteobacteria > Hyphomicrobiales > Nitrobacteraceae > Bradyrhizobium > Bradyrhizobium sp. SZCCHNRI20481. Next base: position 190,044 of record NZ_JAUEUE010000010.1, on the reverse strand, counting down.
TCGTCGATGTCGCGCAGGATGTTGGTGAGCTGCAGCGCGCGGCCGAGATGGTGGGCCAGCAGGATGCCGTCCTCCTCAGGCATGCCGAAGATGCGCACCGAGAGGCGGCCGACCGCGCTCGCGACCCGGTCGCAATAAAGGTCCAGCGTGGCGAGATCTGGCGCGCGGACATCCTGCGGCACGTCCATCTCCATGCCGTCGATGATGGCGAGGAAATCCTCCCGCTTCAGGCCGAACGTCTTCACCGCGGCGACGTAGTCGCGCAGCCGCGGCGGCGGGTTGCCCTGGTAGAGCGAGTCGATGTCGTCGCGCCATTTCTGCAGCGCCGCCAGTCGCTCGGGCCGCGGCCCGTCGGAATCGGCGATATCGTCGACCTCGCGACAGAAGCTGTAGACCTGGAACATCGCGTCGCGCTGGGCGCGCGGCAGGATGCGCATGGCGGCATAGAACGAGCTGCCGGAGGCCGCCGTGCCGTGATCGATATTGTCTGCGGTCGCCTCGAGGGTCATGCGCCGGCTGCCGATTTGGTGACGGGATGGCGCCCGGCCACGCGGCGGCCGATCTCGCCCATCACCGACGTGAAGGTGAGGCCGAGCATGCCGATGGGCGACAGGTGCACGCGCTCACTCAGCGGATCGCGCACCTTCAGCAGCGCCACGATACGGTCGGCGAAAGCCTGGATCACGGCGATCTCCAGTCCGAAACGAAAATCCTTGACGCCGCTGTTGAGGTCCCTGCCCTCATCGAGCAGCGCCGCGTTACGCACCGCGAGCTTCTGCAGGCAGGCCAGCAGTTGCGGCGGCGATCTGGACTCGCCGAGCATCTCGACGGTGGCGCCGGCTTCCGCCAGCGCATCGCGCGGCAGGTACACGCGATTGAGCGCCTTGTAGTCCTTGCCGCAGTCCTGCAGGTGGTTGTTGATCTGCAGCCCGGCGCAGATCGCATCCGAGGCCGGCCAGGTCGCGGTGGACTCGCCGTGCACATCGAGCATGAAGCGGCCGACCGGCATCGCCGAGTAGCGGCAGTAGTGGATGACCTCGTCCCAGTTCTCGTAGCGCAGCTTGGTCACATCCATCCGGAAGGCAACCAGCAGATCGAGCGCATGCCGGGGCGGCATGCCGCGCTCGGCGAGCGCCCGGCGCAGGCTGACGGCGACATCCTGGGTCTCGCCGGTCCCGGTCAGCTCGGCTTCGAGCAGATCGAGCAGCCGCAGCTTCTCCTCACCCGGCAGGCTCGGATGATCGGCGATGTCGTCGGCGGTTCGCACGAAATTGTAGAAGGCGAGGATCAGCGCCCGGTGCTCTGGACGGATGATCCAGGAGGCCACCGGAAAGTTCTCGTCCCGGTGTGTCTTGCCGGATCGCAAATCGCTCGCGGTGGTCATGGACGAAACAGCTATCAGGTTGAAAGGGCGCTACCGAAAACAATGCCCGCCGCTTCGCTCATGCGAACGGATTGCTCGCCCCCATATAGGCGAAGATCCAGCCAAAACCAATGCAATCGATGTCGGGCAGCCCATAGGATCGAACCGCCGCCCTGCCCTGAGGGGCGGGCCGGCGGTCGTTAACCAAGAGAGTTCGGAAACAACCGTTCCGAACGGCAACCGCTTACTGGTTGTGGGTCTTCAGCACCTGATCGCAGGCCGGGCTGATCTTGGGGCGGTTCTCCTTCAGGCACGCAAGGATGGTGAAGTCACCCTGATCGATGACGGCACGACAGAACTTCTGAACGTCACGCGTGCAGGCCGCCTGCTCTTCGGGCGTGCCGCCGCGGCCTTGCGCGAACGCGCCGGTGGAAACGGACACCGACGACAGCAGGGAAAGTGCCAGGAAAATCTTACGCATCGTGTTCCTTCATTTTGACAGCAGAGGAGACCTCCCGGATCGCCGATGCTGCCCGGGAAACACCTGTTTGGTTTGGCAAGGACCGCAAGCCCCCCAGCGCCGGAGGTACGCTGCCAAATGCGGCCAAATTTGCGCCCTATGATCCCGAGCGGATCAAGCTCGGACATCACAGCTTTGGCACAAACAAGGCGTTGATACTAGGGCGTTATTCTCGGAACACGTTTTTCGCATTTGGCTGTTGCAAGCATGCCGCGCGGACCGTTAGATGCAGCGCCGTCGAGGCGGCTTGCGTGCAGCCGTCTTGCGAGGACGACCATTCGGCGCCGACCCGTCGCACGGTGTCGGCGGGCATCATGGCATCCGGTCGCAGCGCCCGACCGGCCGTCATTTGAACCTAACCTTCGGCGAGAACACCAAGTGTTCGAAGCGGCGGCGTACGCCGACACAGCGGTGTCATTTTGGATGGGAAACTCGATATGAAACTGTTCGGCTCACCTTTCTCTGGGCGCGTCGTCAAGGCCGCCGGTCTCGGAGCGGCATTGTTCGTGGCGGCGACCGCGGTTCAGGCTCAGTCGGGCCCGTTCGCCGGCTTCGACGGGTCGTGGTCGGGCAACGGTACGGTCGCGCTGTCCGACGGCACCACCGAGCGCATCCGCTGCAAGGCCAGCTACAAGGTGGCCGGCGCCAATCTGAAGCAGAGTCTGCAATGCGCCAGCGACAGCTACAAGTTCCTCCTGACCAGTGACGTCACCAGCCAGGGCGATCGCATCTCCGGCAACTGGAGCGAATCCAGCCGCAACGTGAACGGCGAGCTGCAGGGCACCGCCGGCAACGGCCAGATCGACGTGTTCGTGCAGGCCGCCGGCTTCGCCGCCAGCATCACCCTGAGGACCAGCGGCAACAAGCAGGTCGTGCAGATCTCCTCCAAGGGCGAGATCCGCGGCGTCAACATCACGATGTCGAAGACCTGAACGGTCGCGACATCGTCAGCAACGGAATGCGCGAACGGCCCTGACGACGTCAGGGCCGTTTTGTTTTTTGAGACATCAGAGACCATGAGCATTCGGCCCCCCGCTGTCGTCGCCCGGCTCGCCGCCTTCGCTAAAGCTCCGGCGCGCCCTTGAACTCATGGCCGCGTCGAAGCCGAAGGCGCAGACGGGACCGGGCGACCCAGCATCCAGAGGCAGTCGTGACTAAGTCGATAAGCCGCGGCGTACTGGATCGCCCGCGTCGTACGCGGGCGATGACAGTGTTGGATTGGGCTTAGATCACGCCCCTCACACCGGCTTGCGCTTCAGCTTCTGCGACAGGTTGATCAGGAACATCGCGGTCGGGCGGAGGATGAAGAGGTCGGCGAACAGCGCCGCCACCATCGAGAACGCGCTGAGCCAGCCGAACAGCCGCAGCGACGGCAGATCCGAGAATACGGTGACGACGAGGCCGCAGGCCAGCACCACCGTGGTGAGGATCAGCGCCGGTCCGACCAGCACGGTGGCACGCTCCACCGCGACCGCGGCGCTGACGCCGGGCGCACTCTCCATCCGCAGCCGGTTCAGGAAGTGGATGGTGGCCGACAGACCGAGGCCGAAGGAGACCGTGAGCGCCACCACGCTGGCAAATTGCAGCCCCTCCCCCATCGCCCACAACAACGTCCCGGACATCACCACCGGGAAGATGCCGGGCAGGATGCAGGCGAGCATCACCACCCAGGAGCGGAAGGCGAGCCCGATGAACATCGCCACCAGCGCGAACTCGATGGTGAGCCCGTGATTGAGCTTCTGGATCATGCTGGCGGAGTTGCGCGCGGCGATGGCGGCAAGGCCGGTGACCGCGATCTCAAAGCCGGGGTGCTTCTTCCTGACCGTGTCGAGCTCATGATCAAGCTTGTCGACCACCGGCAGCAGCTGGCTGGAATCCAGATCGGGAACGCGGCCGGCGACCACCACCGCATCCTGCTCCTTGTCGATGAAGCGGCGCACCAGATGCTCGGGGATCAGATTGACGTATTCCTGCAGCGTCGCCGTATCGGACGAGCCGGCCTTCTCGGCCAGCCAGCGCCTGAGCGTCTCGACCGACCAGACGTTGCCGACACCGGCAGTCTTCTCGACCGTGGCGTGGACGTCGGCGATGGTCTGCAACGTCTCCGGCGCATAGAGCGAGGCGCCCTTGGGAAACTGGATCAGCACATTGACCGGATTGGCGCCGGTGAGCTTGGCATCGAGCCGGTTGCTCGCCGCCACTGCCTGGCGCTTGTCCGGCACCTGGTCGGCGAGCCGGTAGCGCGGCTCCAGGCTCGCATAGACCACCGCGAGCGAGCCGACGAACACCACCGCGATCAGGCTGAACAGGCCGGGACGACCGACCATGCGCACCGCGATCCAGTAGCAGAAATTGCGCAGCGCCTGCACGCCGGCATCGGCCCCCTGGAATTTGACCGCGAACGTCTTCTCGTTGCGCACCAGCAGCACGCCGAACACCGGCACCAGCGACAGCACCGCGACCAGCGCGATGATGGTGGCGGCAAGCCCCGCCTCGCCGAACTTGCGGATCAGGTCGCTGTCGGAGAACTGCAGGGCGATGAAGGAAATGCCGGCGGTGGCGTGGGTCAGCACACAGGCGGGGCCGACGACCAGCACGGCGTTCTTGAACGCCGTCACCTTGTCCTGCCCTGCGATCAGGCGGTCGCGGGCGGCGAAGGTGAGCTGCATCGAATCGGAGAAGCTGATGACCATGATGAGCGGCGTCATCACGTTCAGGAACATGTTGAGATTGAAATTGGCCCAGCCGAGCGCGCCGAGCGCGAGCATGATCGCGATCAGCGGCGGAAACGCCGCCGCGATCATGAAGGAGACCTTGCGGAAGAAGATGATGGCGATGATGCAGCCGGCGAGAATGCCGAGAATGTTGTAGGTCAGCCCGTCACGTTCCACCGCGTTGCGGATCTCGAGCTGCATGACCGGCACGCCGGAAAGCTGGACATTCAGGCCGGTGTCGGCGAGGTTCTCCGCCATCAGCTTCCGGATGTCGCCCACCACCTTCCCGAGATCGTTCGAGGCCACCACCTTGGGCTCGAGCGACAGCACGATCAGGGCGAGCGTGCCGTCCTCCGACAACAGCTTGCCGCGGATGATCTCGTTGGACTTCACCGTTTCGATGAACTTGTCGTAGGCCTCGCCCTCCGGCAGATCCGACGGAAACAGCGCTGCCGGCAGCTTGCCGGGCGCCGGCGCCTGACGGGCCGAGAACAGCGACACCAGGCCACGGGTGCCCTCGACCAGTTGCAGGTCGGTCACGAAGTCACGCAGCTTCTCGAGGTTCTGGCGGGCCAGCAAGGTCTTGCCCTCGACCACGACGAGGACGTCGAATTCCTCGGCCGGGAACTTCTTCGTCACCTCCTCGTACTGGTGGAATTCCTTGCTGTCGGAGCGAAACAGCTGGCTGAGCGAATCGTCGATCTGGATCCGCTTGATGCCGAACACCGCCGCCACGATCAGGACGAGCAGGACGACGCAGGAGAAGATCGGCGCCTTGACCGCGAGGAGGCCGAGCCGCTCGATGCCGAAAGCGATGCTGTCGGCCGGCCGGTGCTCGACCTTCTCGACATGGACTTCGTTGTCGTGCCTGACTTCCAGCATGCGGTGTCCAGTGGTTGGGGGCGGCCTAATTCGGAAGGCCTGAGCGCATAGGGCAGAAATAAGGCCGCTCAGCGAAGCAGAGATGACCGCATTGTGGCCCGCAGCCGAAGCTAATCCTTGAAAACATGTGACAATTCGTCGAGGCCGGGTCTAGCAGGGTTCGCTCCCCGGCCGCAACCATGCCCGGCCACACAAGACGGCGAGCCGGCATGGCTTCCGATCACGCCACGATTCTGCCGTGCTTGAAAAGAGCGTGGACGGCCCGGACGGGCGCTGGGCTCAAAAACCTGAACGACTCAAGGACCGGTATCCGACCGAGCCGTCCCTTGCCCGGGGCAGGCCGCGGACCGGTGCCGGCGAGCGCCACTCACCGCCCCTGCCCCAGAGAGGACCATCACCCTGCGGGAAGGGCGGCCTCGCGCAGCCGGATCGAGTAGTTCGACGCGTTCTGATTCCCGCGCGAGGCGGCGCGCGCAAACATGATGAGGTGATGCGCGATCAGCGCCACGGCGATGAAATTCTCGATCTCGCCTCGCTTCAGCTGGCTCCAGGCGAAGCGCCAGAACGGCCGCTTGTAGTCGCCGAGCACGCCCACCTTCCAGAAGATCTTGCCCATCATGACCAGGCCGCGCCTGATGTTCGGCCAGCTCTTCATCTCGTCGCTGACCGGCACCTTGATGCGGTTGGCGTAGGTGGTGTCGCATTGGTGCTTGTAGCGTGCGAGCAGCCGCTCCGGCTCATAGGCCACCTCCATGCAGCGCCGCCACGCCGTGACCACCTCGTCATAGGGCATCAGGAATTTCACGTTGGAGTCGCGGCCGTCATCGTGGACCAGCCTGCCCTCGCGCTCGAGGCGATCCCACAGCGGCGTCTTCGGCAGCGCCTGCAGCAGATTGATCGTGAGCAGCGGGATCCGGCTCTCCGCGACGAACTGCAGCAGCGCGTCCGCGGTCTGCGGCGTATCGGTGTCCAGCCCCATGATGATACCGGAGACGACCTCCATGCCATAGCCGTTGATGGTCCTGATCCCCTCCAGGATCGGCACCATCATGTTGTGGTCCTTGTGCATCGCCGTCAGCGCATCCGGGTCGGGCGTCTCGATGCCGCAGAAGATCGTGATGAAATAGGCCTCACGCATCTTCTCCAGGATCTCGGGCCGCTTGGCGATGTTGAGCGTGGCCTCGCAGGCGAGCCGCATCACATAGCCGGTGCGCTTCTGCCATTCGATCAGATGCGGCAGCAGGTCCATCGCCGCCTTGCGGTTGCCGATGAAATTGTCGTCGACGAAATAGACCGAGCCGGTGACGCCGCATTCCCTGAGCTTGTCGAGCTCGGCGACGATCTGCTGCGGCGACTTGATGCGCGGGTTGCGTCCATAGAGGCCGGGGATGTCGCAGAACTCGCACTGATAGGGGCAGCCGCTGGAATACTGGATACTGCCGAGAAAGTACTTCTTCACCTCGGCGAGCTCATAGGCCGGCACCGGGAAATCGGTCATCGCCACCCGCTCGTCGGTCCGCAGCACGACCTGCTGCGCAGGCCGCGACGGATCCCGCGCCAGCCGCGCGATCAGCTCGTCGGTGGCATCGCCGAGCTCGCCGACATGCAGATAGTCGAAGCTCGGATAGTAGTCCGGACAGGCGCTGACGGAGGGGCCGCCCAGCGCGACCGGCAGGTCGAACGCATGCGCCCTCTGGCAGATGTCGTTCATCTGCTGACGCTGGATGTGCATTCCGCTGACGAACACCGCTTCGGCCCAGGAGAAATCCTCGTCCTGCGCCGGGCGGATGTTCTCATCGATGAAGCGCACCTGCCAGGAACTTGGAAGATAGGCCGCGATCAGCAGCAGCCCCTGCGGCGGCATGAAGGCCTGGACGCCGTCGGTGAGCGGATAGGCGTGCTCGAAGGTTCCGAACGACGAGGTGTAGCGCGGAAACACACAGAGAATGCGACGTACCGTTTCGATGCCCTCGAATCTCATCGACTGCCCCTCGCGACAACCCGCTAACTGGTTACCTTACGGCCGAAGATAAGGCTTCGCCACCCCTTCCGGAAAAGTTGAGTGCGATCGAGCCTTCCGCTCCTGTCGCAGGGCGCAACGTCCCCTTCGCATGCCGGATGCTCGCGCCGTCTGGCCTGATCGGACGCGCCCCGACGAGGCGACCTGATCCGATGCATCGCAATGCGGATGGCGGAATGCGAAGGGCGATCTAAAGTTCCAATCAGATGGAGAATTGATCGATCGAGCGCAACGACCGTTCCCGGCCGGTCTCCGATCGGCGAACCAATTGGGGAGCGCGTGCGCGGCCGGCCACCGGTTGCAATGCATTTGCAGGGGAACGAGGGGCCTCGAAATGGCGCATGCCCTCCGTAGTCAACCGGATGCCCCGGCGCCCGCCCCTGCTGCGGAGCACCAACTAATCGATTGAAACGCCAAGCGAAGTACGCGGGGGTTGCATAATACTGACGGCGTCAACTTAACGCTTTCTCCATGAAGGTTTTGCATAACTATTAACAATCAAGCGCCCCCTGCGTCGTAGCAAAAACTCGCGGTATCTCACCTCATGACCTCACGCCCGACGTCAACGAATACGGCCACGCGCCAATCCATCGCAGTCAAGCTCTATGCAATCTTCGCGTTGTTTGCGCTATTGACCGCCGCAATCACCTGGCTGTCCGACTACAACTCGCGGCGGGCCACGGAGCTCATCAAGGCCATCGAGACGGCCAATCTCGCCGCTCACAACGTTCAGCTGGTCAACGGCCTCGTCTATGCCGTCGTCATGGAGTCGCGCGGCGTCTATATGTCGACCGACCCCGCCGTCGTAAAACAATACGGCAACGGCTTGCTCAAGTTCAATGCCGACATCGTGAAGGTCGTCGACAAGTGGCAGGCGATCGTACAGGCCGACGACGCCCAGCAATTCGCAACATTCAAGAAGCGGATCGAGCAATTCGTCGAATTCCGCGCCGAACTGGTCCGCCGCGCCAATGAAATCAGCCCGGCCGCGGGACGCGAGTGGGGCGACAACGACGCCAATCGCTCCGTGCGCAAGGCGCTCAACCAGGATCTCGAGGCGCTCTCCAAAGTCTATGTCGAGCGCGCAGGAAAGATCGCCGAGGAAACGGCGCTGAACAACAAGCTCTCGCTCGTGCTGACCGGCCTTGGCGGCTTGATGTTGGTTCTGGTCGCAGCCGGCGTGGTGATCATCGCTCGCTCGATCGCTCGGCCGCTGTCTCAGATCACCGATACGATCCGCCGGGTCGCCACCGGCGCCGAGAACGTCGAAGTGCCGTATGCCGGGCGCGCCGACGAGGTCGGCGAGCTCGCTCGCGCCATCGGCGTGTTCCAGCAGGCGATGGCCCATAACCGCGACCTCAATGTCCAGGTCTCGCAGGACTCCGAAATCCGCGAAGCCCGGGCCCGCCACATCGAGACCGCGGTCGAGGAATTCCGCACCGCGATCGGCAGCGTGATGCGGACCGTCACCGAGAACGCCGCCGCGATGCGCCAAACCGCCGAGATGATCACGCGGCTGACGGCCGATGCCAACGAGCGCGCGGTCACCGCCGCCGGCGCGACGTCGCAGGCGTCGACCAACGTCTCCGCCGTCGCGAGCGCCGCCGAGGAGTTGTCGACGTCCGTCGAGGAGATCGGCCGGCAGATCCGGCAGTCGGCCGGCGCCGTCGAGCAGACCGGCCAACGCACCGAGAAGTCGGTCACGGAAATCGAGGGCCTTGCCGCCGCCACCCAGCGCATCGACGGCGTGCTGACCCTGATCCAGACCATCGCCGAGCAAACCAATCTCCTCGCTCTGAATGCGACCATCGAGGCCGCCCGCGCCGGCGAGGCCGGCCGTGGTTTTGCCGTGGTCGCTCACGAGGTCAAGGCGCTGGCCGGGCAGACGGCCAAGGCGACCGAGGAGATCAGCCAGAACGTCGGCCTGATCCAGGCCTCGACCAAGACCGCGGTCGACGCGGTCCGCGAGATCGGCCAGGCGGTCCGCGGCATCAACGAGATCACCTCGAACATCTCCAATGCGATCCAGCAGCAGGACCAGGCGACGCGGGAGATCTCGGCCAACGCGCAGTCGACCGCCCAGGGCAACCAGACGCTGGTCATGAACATCGGCTCGCTCCGCGACGCCATCAGTGAGACCTCGACGGCCGCCGCCTCCGTCCTGTCGGCGTCCGGCGACCTCAACGCCACCGCGCAGACGCTCGCCAACGAGGTCGAGAAGTTCTTCCAGAACCTGCGCTCGGGTCCCTCCGCGGAGATGCGGCTGCGCAAGGCGAGCTGACGGCGGCGAGCCATCGGTCGCGGAAATCGCCCCGCAAGACGTGATCCGTTCCGATATCGGAACCGTTTCTTGGTTTTTGGAGAGCCCTCGTGCGCCAGACAGCCAAGAAACTTCCGTTCGCCTGCGACCCGGTCCACGTCACCCAGGATGACGTCGAGGACGCCATCCGCACCATCCTGACCTGGATCGGCGAGGACCCGTCACGCGAGGGTCTCTCCGAGACCCCGGCCCGCGTCGCGCGGGCCTACAAGAGCTATTTTTCCGGCTATGAGCAGAACCCCGAGGAGTATCTGCGCAAGACGTTCGAGGAGACCGCCGGCTACGACGAAATGGTGCTGTTGCGGAACATCCCGTTCCAGAGCCATTGCGAGCACCACATGGCGCCCATCATCGGCCGCGCCTGGGTCGGCTACGTGCCGCGCAACCGCGTGGTCGGGATTTCCAAGCTCGCCCGGGTCGTCGAAGCCTATGCCAGCCGGCTGCAGATCCAGGAGCGCATGACCGCCGAGATCGCCAACATCATCGACGAGGTGCTGCAGCCGCAGGGCGTGGCGGTCGTGATCAAGGCAGCCCATCACTGCATCAGCTCGCGCGGCGTCAAGAAGCACGGGGTCGATCTCACCACCAGCCGCATGCTCGGCTGCTTCCGCACCGACCCGATGAGCCGCCAGGAGTTCCTGGCGATGGTCAATTCCGACCTGAAGGATTGAGGGTCCGGAAAATCCTCGGCCCGCTGTGATCCAGCCGTCCATGATCCACGTTATCCGGGATCAAGCATGCGTGCCGGGGACCATGACCACGCGATGAGAGCGGCTGGATTAGCGCAATGGAACGTGGCATCGTCCCGGCAGAAATTTGCACGGGCGTTCGGTGCCCGTACCAGGGTGAATGTGAGCAGAGGGCCGAAGGCGACTGTGGACTGGGCTGAATTGATCGGACGCGTCGCCGCGCGCGGCGACCGCGAGGCGTTCAAGGCCCTGTTCGCGCATTTTGCGCCCCGCATCAAAGGCTTCCTCATCAAGACCGGCTGCAACGCCGACGACGCTGAGGAAATCGCCCAATCCACCATGGTGGCGGTGTGGACGAAGGCGGGGCAATTCGATCCATCGACGGCCGGCGCGGCCGCCTGGATCTTCACGATCGCGCGAAACCAGCGGATCGACGCCGCGCGCAAGGCCGCCCGCGACAGCCGGCTGAGCAGAGAAGTGGGGCGCGACGAGGAAGCCGATCCGACGCCCGCAGCCGACCAGATCGTCTCGCGTGTCGAAGATGCCACACGGGTGGCGGCCGCGATCGAAAGATTATCGGTGGAGCAATCCACCGTGATCCGCCTGTCGTTCGTTGAAGAACGACCGCATTCGGAAATCGCGGCAGTGCTCGGCCTGCCGCTTGGTACGGTAAAGTCACGAATCAGATTGGCGATGAATCGCCTGAGAGACCTGTTGGACGACGCGACATGACGATCAGCCACCACCCGCCGGAAGACCTGCTGGCCGACTTCGCCACTGGTGTGCTCGACGAGGCCGAGCGGCTGGTCGTCGGTGTCCATGTCGCCGATTGCGGCCGATGCCAGCGCTTCGTCCGCGCCATCGAGCAGCTCGCCGGCGCCTCGCTGGACGCGGCCGAGCCGGTCGCGACGGGCGCAGATGCTTTCGATGCCGTGATGGCACGCATCGATCGACGCCCGCATGCGGCGCCGCAGGTGAGCGAGGTCGCCGAGCACGATCCCGAGCTCGCGGACCTGCCCGAGATGGTCAAGCGCTGCAAGATCGGCAAGCGCCGGCGCGTCGCGCCCGGCATCAGCATGCGCCCGATCCTGCTACCGGGCACAGGTAAATCGCGCGCCTTCCTGCTGCGCTCGGAGCCCGGGGCGCGGATGCTGGAGCATACGCATTCCGGCAATGAGCTGACCTGCGTGCTGAAGGGCAGCTTCAGCCATCTCGGCGGCTATTACGGACCCGGCGACTTCGACTATGGCGACGACGAGGTCGACCATCGTCCGGTGGTCGGTGACGAGGGCCCCTGCCTCTGCCTCGTCGCGATGACCGGCGACCTGCGCATGCACGGCCTGCTCGGCCGCCTCATCAGCCCGTTCGTCCGGCTCTGAATTCCTCCGCCGTCCTTGTGAGCGCAGCGAAGCAATCCAGGGCGACGCGAAGGGCCTGGATTGCTTCGTCGCTTCGCTCCTCGCAATGACGACCGCAAGCATTCGGGTGATCCGCATCTGACTCTGACCCGTTTCCGCTCAGAGAGAGCGCATGGAGGAGAAGGATGCGATCAGCAAGCGCGGATCAGCGGATCAGAAGGATTACGTTGCGCATCTCAGCAGACTTCTGGCCCGTGCCGGACGCAACGATGAGCAAGCTTTTGCCGAGCTCCATGCTGCAACGATCTTGAAGATGCGGAAGACCGTGCGCGCCGCAGCGCGGACGAGATCCGCGCCATCCGCAGCCAGGCCGACGCGATCGCGTCGGCCGTGGTGTAGGACCCGACGCGGTTTCGGTCCCCTGCTTGCTGGCGGACCGCCGATCGGTCATATCTGGGGCGGTTCCACGCTGCCCATGCCGAGATTCATGACCGGAAATCCCCCGCGATGACCGCTGCCATCGTCGCCGTCTTCACGCTCGCCTATGCCGTGGTGGCGCTGGAGCACCCGTTCCGGATCAACAAGGCGGCCACGGCCCTGGTCGGCGCCGGCCTGATGTGGACCGTCTACGCCGTCATGGGCGGGACGGCTCCGGCGGTCGCGACCGAGCTCAACGAGTCCGTGGCCTCGACCGCCCAGATCATCTTCTTCCTGATCGGCGCGATGACGATCGTCGAGGTCATCGACGCCCATAACGGCTTCGAGGTCGTGACCTCGCTGATCGGCACCCGCAACCAGGTCACGCTGGTGTGGCTGGTCGGCTTCGTCACCTTCTTTCTCAGCGCCATGCTCGACAACCTCACCACCGCGATCGTGATGGTGTCGCTGATGAAGAAGCTGTCCGGCCGCGACGAGGACCGCCTGGTCTTCGCATCGATCATCGTCATCGCCGCCAATGCCGGCGGCGCCTGGTCGGCGATCGGCGACGTCACCACCACCATGCTGTGGATCGGCGGCCAGATCACGCCGCTCGCGATCATGAAGTCGGTCTTCATCCCCTCGCTCCTGAACCTGCTGGTCCCGCTTGCCGTCGTCAGCTTCACCCTGCGCGGCAAGCAGCTCGTGCCGCCCGCGAGCGCCGGCCTCGCCTCGATCAGCCCGATCCTGCCGTTCGAGCGCAATCTGATGTTCTTCATGGGCCTTGGCATCCTGGTCGCCGTGCCGGTGTTCAAGGCGGTGACGCACCTGCCGCCGTTCATGGGCATCCTGTTCGGGCTCGGCCTACTCTGGATGGTCGGCGAGATCATCCATCGCGAGAAGGCCTCGGAGCAGAAGCAGCGCCTGACGCTCGTGCATGCGCTGACCCGCATCGACATGCCCTCGATCGTGTTCTTCATCGGCATCCTGCTGGCAGTCGCCGCGCTCGAGCACACCCACATCCTCGAGGCGCTGGCGCAATGGCTCGACCGTACCGTCGGCCGGCTCGATCTGATCGTGATCGTGCTCGGGCTCGCCAGCGCCGTGATCGACAACGTGCCGCTGGTCGCGGCGTCGATGGGCATGTACAGCCTGAGCCAGTTTCCGCCGGACAGTTTTCTATGGGAGTTCGTCGCCTATTGCGCCGGCACCGGCGGCTCGATCCTGATCATCGGCTCGGCGGCCGGCGTCGCCGCGATGGGGCTCGAGAACATCCACTTCTTCTGGTACGTGCGCCGCATCAGCGGCATCGCCCTGCTCGGCTACTTCGCGGGTGCCGCGGCCTACATCGTGCAGTACAATCTGATGCACTGAGCAGATCGGATCGCATGCGCCGGTCGTGGCATGTCCTTGCAGTCGTCGCGACCGTCGTGTTCGGCGCAAGCCAAGGCCGCGCTGACGACGCAACGATCCGCAGCGGCTACGCGTTGAGCTCGGCCAGCTGCGGCGAGGCGCCCCTCGCCTTTCCACGGCTGCGGATCGACATGAAGGCCGGCTTCTGCGCCGGTCTCGTCGCCAGCCGCGACGATGGCCTGAGATTTCCGCGCGGCATCGTGCAGATCCCCGGCCATCGGCTGTTCGTGATCGCGGACATGGGCGGCTGGGGCCATGACGACGGCCGGCTGCTGATCCTCGATCCCGCGGCGCCGGCCGGCCAGCGCCTCCGCGAGGCGATCACGCGGCTGTCCTATCCGTTCGGGCTTGCGGCCGGTCCCGACGGCAAGATCTACGCCGCCACCGATACGTCGATCTTCCGCTTCGATCCGCTTGCGAGCAACCCGAAAGCAACGATCGAGACCATCATCCGCGACCTGCCGGGACGCAGCCTCACGCTGCCCGACGGCACGCGCCTATCGGAAAGTGCGCATCCGCTGAAGGCATTCGCCTTCGACCGCACCGGACGGCTGTTCGTCAACATCGGCTCGCCTAGCGACAACTGCCTGTCGCCGGCGCCGATCACGCAGCCCTGCGCCGCCGGTGAAGGCACCTCGGCGCTCGCCGCGATCTGGCTGTTCACGCCACCGGCCGGCGGCGTCTTTGCGGCGCTGAAATCCGGCGATCCGTCGCCGCCGCACGAGGTCTACGCGCGCGGCCTGCGCAACTCAATGGCGTTGGCCCTGCATCCGCGCTTTCCCGATCCCGGCACCGCCTTGCTGCAGGGCGAGAACGCGCGCGATCTGCAGGACGTGTTCGCACCCAACGAGGAGATCAACGCCATCGAGCAAGGCCGCCACTATGGCTGGCCCTATTGCTACGACCTGACGACGCCGAGCCCGGAATTCAAGCGCGTGCTGCAATCCGGCGCGCTCAAGAACCTCTGCAACACCACCACGCTCTACAAGCAGCCCTGGTCGCTGCTGCCACCGCATGGCGCGCCGCTCGGCATGCTCTACTACACGGGCGATCGCTTCGACGAGCTGAAAGGCAGGCTGCTGGTCGGCCTGCATGGCTACCGGCCGACCGGCAGCCGGCTGCTCGCCTATGAGGTCGATGAGCGTGGCTTCCCGAAAGTGAGCCCGGCGCCGGTGCGCTATCATGTGAGCTGCGCCGCCGAGCCGACCCGCGCTTTCCAGACCGCAGCCGGTCCCGCACCGGCCGCGGCGTTCGACGAGATCATCACGGGGTGGCATCGCGTCAACGGCATCCGGCCGCAAGGCGCGCCGGTCGGCATGACCGTGGCCGACGACGGCGCGATCTGGCTGGTGGAGGACAAGAACCAGACCGTGATCCGGATCGACCGCACGGACGAGGCTGCACCCGAGCCGTTGCCTTGCGACGTCAGGAGCAATGCGCTGATCGATCGGCTGGCGTCCCTGGTGATGGACGACTCTGCCAGCCGCGCGCGGTTGGCGATGGTGCGCAAGAACCTCGTCGAGAAACATTGTCGCGGCTGCCATTCGGATTTCGGCCTCGAGGCCGGGCAATCCGATCGAGACAAGGACCTCGCGGTGCTGCGCTTCATGCTGACCCAGGACGGCTGGATCTATCCCGGCGATCCCGAAGCCGGCCGGCTGCGTCGGCGATTGCGCGGGTTGGGTGCCGAGCGGCAGATGCCGCCCGGGGCCGACCTGATCAAGACGGAACCAGGCTATGCGAAACTGCTTGATGTGGCCGACGACCTCGTCGCGCGCCTGGTTCCAGGCACGCGGATGCGGGTCAAAGCGGGTGGCCCGCCGCACCGCAAGTTCTTCGCCGCGGACGGCCGCGAATGCGGCGACATTCCGTTCGGCAAGATCGTCGTGGTGACCGAGAGGTCTGCCGTCAATAAGCCCGGCTTCAGCCGTTTCTTCCGGCCAGCCGACACCTATCTCAACGGCACCTGCACGGACGACGATGGCTATTACATCCAACAGCAGTTTCTGGTGCCGCTCTGACGGACGCGCCGAGATGATCCCTGGGATGAGCAAAGCAACTGCCACAGGCGCAGTGTGCTCCCCTCCCCCTTGCGGGGAGGGGTCGGGGGTGGGGGTAGTCGCGAGCACCGCTGCCCGCGATGGTGGGTACGGCGCGCCGCACACGGTGTTGGCGCGGAAGCAGGGTCGCATCGCGCCCTTGCCCACCCTACGCATCCCGCGTTTGGCGGAACTCGCAATGCTCGTCCTTGCGACCGTCCCTGCTCTGGCCGCCCCAAAACTGTTCGAGAGCACGCAGCTCACACCGTCAGGCGAATACACCTTCGGCATCGAAGGCCCCGCCGTCGACCGCGACGGCAATCTGTTCGTGGTCAATATCAGCAAACCCGGCACGATCGGCAGGCTGGCGCCGGAAGCGACGGCCTCGGAGAAATTCACCGAGCTGCCCGACGGCAGCATCGGCAATGCGATCCGCATCGACGCTGCCGGCGTCATGTTCGTCGCCGACTACAAGAAGCACAACATCTTCGCCATCGCGCCCGGCACCACCGAGCCCCGCCTCGTCTTCCATGGCGACGACATGAGCCAGCCCAACGACGTCACGCTGTCACGCGACGGCACCATCTATGCGAGCGATCCCAACTGGAAGGCGCGCAGCGGCCGCGTCTGGCGCATTGCGAAGGGCGCTGATGGCGTGATGCAGGGCGCGGCGATGATCGCGCCACGCGCCATGGGCACCGCCAACGGCATCGATCTCAGCCCCGACGGCCGCACACTCTATGTCGGCGAATCCAACAGCGGCGAGATCTGGTCCTATGCGATCGACGGCGACGCGCTGACACGGCCGAAGCTGATCAAGACCTTCGAGCCGAACACGATCGACGGACTGCGCACCGACGCCAGCGGCCGGCTGCTGGTCGCGCGCATCCTCAAGGGCAGCATCGCCATGCTGGCGCCGGATGGGCGCATGATCAGGGAGATCGCGCTGAAAGCCAAGGAGCCGACCAACCTCGCCTTCGGCGGCACCGACGGCAAGACCGTGTATGTGACCCAGCGCCAGGGCGGCTTCATCGAGTCGTTTCGAACTGATG
This sequence comes from Bradyrhizobium sp. SZCCHNRI20481, assembly GCF_032485055.1. NCBI lineage: Bacteria > Pseudomonadati > Pseudomonadota > Alphaproteobacteria > Hyphomicrobiales > Nitrobacteraceae > Bradyrhizobium > Bradyrhizobium sp. SZCCHNRI20481. The sequence goes on along the minus strand of NZ_JAUEUE010000010.1, from coordinate 173,257 downwards.
TCGAGGGGCGAGAACATTGTTTGCAGATGCGGAAGTGCTGAGCTTCTCTGCTGGTGCCGGATTCAGCATGCCGCTCGCTGTCTGAACGACAACTAACAGATCGCGCATATCCGCCATGCCCGAATTGCCCGTCGTGCCAGTTTGTCGCACGCTTGCCCACTTGCATCGTCGGGCAAATCAGACCGATGTTTCCGGCCATCCCGGGCTCGTGAGAGGGGCGGATCGCGATCGTCACGAACGTGGAGCCTGGGGAGCGGTGGGCGTGTGGTGCTGCAGCGTGATCAGTCGCGCGGACGAACGGCATGATGCGCACGGTGAAGTCGTGATGTCCCGACACCCCGATGCTGGTGTCAACCTGGCGCAATGCGATCGCGCTGGGGATGGTGGCCAGAAAGCCCGGCGCACCAGGGAGACCACGTATAAGCCGTAAAGCCATCGCGCAGGGAATGCCGGTTGATCCGGCTTTGCCTGTGGTTCCTGCCGCCTGCATTCTTTTCGCAGGCGGGCCATGGGTGAGGCCATCACCCGGCATTCCCTGCGCCCTCTCATCATCAGGAGGGTCGAACGATCCATCATGACTCGGACAGATCATGTCGCGAGAACGCCGCCCCATACCCCGTGTCATGCCCGCGCAGGCGGGCATCCAGCACGCCGCGGCGTCTCGATTCATCACCCCTTCCGGCGAATACTGGATCGTCCGCTTTCGCGGACAATGATAGCGGAAAGTATCCCGCCGCAGCGCGAATGGTGGAGAGACCGTGCAACAAACTCGCCGTCGTCCCAGGCAAGCCCGGGACTCATACTCCGCAGCAGGAGTGACGTGCGAGATGCTGCTAACAGCGTGCCGCCCATCACTCAGTTGGGGTTATGGATCCCGGCGTTCGCCGGGACGACAGTGATTGTGAGGCCGGCACCTTTCATCTCACCCGCAAACCAAGGCCCCCGCGTGCGCGAGGGCCTTGGTAGCAATGGCGATCGCTTATCGCCCGTACACGACCGGCGCGCGGCGCACGATCAGCGGCGGCGGCAGGTCGCGCTCCCAGACGCGGCCGTCGTCGAACTGAATGCGCATGCCGTCGGGCGAATAGACCGCGCTTTCGTCGCGCGCATCGATCCACAGCCGGCTATTGGGAGCATTCCAGTCCGGCCAAGCCTGGAGGGACTCGCCGGTCTCGGTGGTCAGGTTCACGGCATCGCCGTTCTGCGTCACGAAGGCCGGCGCGCCGATCATGCCGTCGCGGCACATCTGGATGCAGCGGTAGGTGCCGGTGAGGTTCGCACTCGGCTGGGCCGAGGCGCTGCCGGCGACGCAGGCGCCGACGAGGCCAATGACGATTGCAACGCGTTTCATGTCGATCACTCCATCGCTCGAAAGGGTCAGCCAGCCCCCATTTCGGGCCCCTCGGGCGGATCAAGTGCGATGCGGGAAAAATGTTCCGGCCGTTCCCCGTCAGGGAACCCTACTCGACCATCACCACATCGACGGCGACGCCGAGCTTCTGCTTGCGCGAACCGACGATGATGCCATCGACCGGCGAGACATCGGAGAAGTCGCGGCCCATGCCGAGGATGATGTGATCATTGCCGACCAGGAGATCATTGGTCGGATCGAAGCCGATCCAGCCCAGCTCCTCGCCACCCCACAGCGACACCCAGGCATGGGTGGCGTCGGCGCCCTGCAGCGGCGGCTGGCCCTCGGGCGGGATGGTGCGCAGATAGCCGCTGACATAGGCCGCGGGCAGACCGAGACCGCGCAGGCCGGCGATCATGATATGAGCAAAATCCTGGCAGACGCCGTGGCGATTGTCGAACACCTCGCGCAACGGGGTCGAGATCACGGTCGCCTTCGGATCGTATCTGAACTCCTTGCGGATGCGCCGCATGAGGTCGGCCGCGCCGGCAACGATGCCGGTGCCGGCGCGAAAGCTTGCCGCGGCATAGTCCGTCACCGGCTCCAGCACCGGCACCAGCGCGCTGGCGAAGACGTAGCCGATCGGCGACGACGGGCCGAGGCTCGTCGCCTCGAAGGCGGCATCGCGCACGTCCTCCCAGGCCGCGCTCGGCGCATCGCGCTCCGGCGGTGTGCGCGACAGCCTCACCCGCGAGCGCGAGTCGATGCGCAGGTGGCGGTGCTGAGTGTCGATCACGATGCTCTCGGTCAGCGTGCCGAAGAAATCGCGCCGCGCCGTCCGCTCCGAGGGACGCGGGCGGATGTCGATGCTATGCGAGATCAGCTCCTGGCCGTCGCCGCTGAGCGGCTCCAGGCGCAACGAGCAGCGGGCAAAGCTGACGGCGCTCTCATACTCATAGGTCGTGACATGCCGGATGTCGTAGATCACGCGAGGCCCGTCAGCTTTTCCGGCCGCGTCGCGTTCGGACCATGCGGGAAATAGTGCTGGCCAATCGCCTCCGCCAGATTGAGCAGGTCCTGCTCCAGTGCAAACAGCGTGCGGCCGTCGAGATGGGCCGCCTCCGCTGCGGTCAGCCGCGCGCCCAGCGAGATCGCGAGGCGTTGCGGCCGCTCGATCAGCCCGTTCTCCTTCAGGACCGGCAGGCTCGCAATGTGCTCGTTCAGCAGCTCGACCTGGAACGCGACCGAGCGCGGGTTATAGAGGTCGAGCACGACGAGATCGCGGATCGGCGCCAGCGCCGGGCCGATCAGATAGCGCGAGCGATAGGTGATCTGACAATCGACCAGGGTGAGCAGGACGTCGAGATCCTCGGGCGTCGCCTCGTCATAGCCGAACTGCCGCGCGAACCGCGCGGTGTTGATGGCGCGCTCGGCGCGGCGACCCATGTCGAGGAAGCGCCAGCCGGCGGCGCGATTCATGTTCTCCTGGGCGAGGCCGGCGAAGCTCGCGAGCCTGTCGAGCGTGAGCTCGGCCATGCTGACGACGGCGTCCTCATCCTCGGCCTCCTGCGCCAGCCGATTCGGCATCTCGGTGATGACCTGCCAGGCGTCGGGCGAGAGGCGCTCGCGCAGCGAGGTCGCGGTGCGCTGCGCCGATCTGAGCAGCGACAGCGCCGAGCCGAACTGCGCCTCGGCCTGCAGGGCTTCGGCAGCCACCTGGAATCCCTTGCTGCGCGAGGTCTGCTCAACAGCACCCCACGCCAGCAACAGCCGCTGGATGCGCTCGGAGGTGTTGAGCTGCGCCGGCGACCCCTTGCCGGGATCGCGATGCTGGGCTGCGAGCGCCCGGATCAGCCGCACGGTGGCCTCGGCGCGCTCCAGATAGCGTCCGAGCCAGAACAGATTGTCGGCGGCGCGGCTCGGCAGCACGCCGGCGATGCGGCGTATCCGCACGTTGTCGGAGCCCGGCAGCAAAGTGCGCGCCGCCACCGCCTTGTCGGCGACCACCCAGACGTCGGCGGCGCGCGCGCCGTCGCCCATCGACACCGCGCGCGCATCGAGCTTGTCGGCGATGCGGCAGAAGCCGCCGGGCATCACGGTCCAGCCGTCGGGCGTGGCGGCCGCGAACACCCGCAGCACGAACGGCCGCGGCGCGATCCGGCCGTCCTGCCACACCGGCGTGGTCGACAGCCGCACCACCTCCTGGCCGACATAATCGATGCCGCGCTGGCTGATGGCAGCGCGCAGCCGCTCGCGCTCGGCGGCCGAGAGCTCGCCGGCCAGCACCGGACCGCTGCTCGCGAAGCCCGGCACGGCGCGGCCATAGGCGCCTTCGATCGCGAACTCCTCGAGCCGCGACAGCACCTCGTCGCGCGCGGACTTCTGGCCGCACCACCAGGTCGCGATGTGCGGGATCTTGAGATCCTCCCCGAGCACGCGCCGGGCAAGGCTCGGCAGGAAGCCGAGCAGCGCGCGCGCCTCGAGCACGCCGGAGCCCGGCATGTTGGCGACCACGACGCCGCCCTTGCGCACGACGTCCATGAGTCCGGCAACGCCGAGCCGCGAGGCCGCGTCGAGCTCGAGCGGATCGAGCGAGTTGGAATCGAGCCGCCGCAGCAGCACGTCGACGCGCTTGAGGCCGGCGACGGTGCGGATGTGCACGCGGTCGCCGCTGACGGCGAGATCGTCGCCCTCGACCAGCAGGAAGCCGAGATAGCGCGCCAGCGTCGCGTGCTCGAAATAGGTCTCGCTGAACATGCCCGGCGTGAGCACGCCGATGCGCGGCTCGTCACGATCGGCGCTGGCGCGCAGCGCATCGCGGAACGCTTCGAAGAACGGCGCGAGACGCTCGACGTTCATGGACTTGTAGATCGAGGAGAAGGCGCGCGACAGCACCAGCCGATTTTCCAGCGCATAGCCCATGCCGGACGGCGCCTGGGTGCGGTCGTTGAGCACCCACCAGCCGCCGTCGGGCCCACGGCCGATATCGGCGGCGTAGATGCTGAGGAAGCGGCCGCCGGGCGGTTTGACGCCGCAGACCGGGCGCAGATATTCGCTGGACCCGGCGACGGCGGCCGCAGGAAGCGCGCCGCTCGCGAGCAGCCGTCCCTCGCCATAGATGTCCTGCAGCACCCGCTCGAACAGCTCGGCGCGCTGGACGATGCCCTGGGACAATTGCGCCCATTCGGACTCGTCGATCAGCAGCGGCAGATGGCTCAGCGGCCACAATCGCTCGGCGTTATCGCCCGGCGAGCGATAGGTGACGCCGGCTTCGCGCAGATGGCGATCGGCGGAGGCGAAGCGGCGCTCGATGTCGCTCGGCGCGAGTGCGGCGAAGGTCTCGGCAAAGCGGGTCCAGACCGGCCGCGGACGGCCGTCGGCCCCGATGAACTCATCGGGGATGCCGGGGAGCCGGGCATAATCGCGCGCCCAATGCTCGGCGCGGCGCAGCGGAGAACGTGCCGCCGGCCGACCGGCGGCGGGGCTCGCTCCCTGGTCCTGGCCGCTCGAGCCGTCCATACCCTGGTCCTCCGCGCAAACTCCGTTTCATCAATGCAGGAGCGGCCTGCGCAAGTCGAGGGTCATCGGGAATTCATTTGTGCGTTCTTCCGGCGGCAGCGGGATTCGTCCGGGAGTGTGGCCGTGATCCTGGAAGCGGGCGAGCCGCCGCGCCTCCGCCTCGTAGGAGTTGATCGGCTTGGTGTCGTAGTTGCGGCCGCCGGGATGGGCGACGTGATAGACGCAGCCGCCGAGCGAACGGCCATTCCAGGTGTCGATCAGGTCGAAGGTCAGTGGCGCATGCACCGGAATCGTCGGGTGCAGACCGGAGGCCGGCTGCCACGCCTTGAAACGAACCGCCGCCACCGCCTCCGCCGAACGCCCCGTCAAGGTCATCGGCATTCTCCTACCATTGCAGGTCACGAGGTGGCGGCCTTCGATGAAACCTTCGGCTTTGACTTGAAGTCGTTCGACCGAGGAATCGACATAGCGCACCGTGCCGCCGGCCGCGCCTTCCTCGCCCAGCACATGCCAGGGCTCCAGCGCCTGCCGCAGCTCCAGCGTCACGCCGCCATGCTGCACGCGGCCGAAGGTCGGAAAACGGAACTCGAGCTGCGCCTGGTACCATTCCGGCGAGAAATCGTAGCCGGACGACCTCAGCTCATCCAGGACATCAAGAAAGTCTTCCCATATGAAGTGAGGCAGCATGAAGCGGTCGTGCAGCGCCGTGCCCCAGCGCACGAACTTGCCGTCCTGCGGCTCGCGCCACGATTTGGCGATCAGCGCACGGATGAGAAGCTGCTGCGCCAGCGACATGCGCGGATCGGGCGGCATTTCCAGCGCACGGAACTCCACGAGTCCGAGGCGGCCCGTCGGTCCCTCCGGCGAGTAGAGCTTGTCGATGCAGATCTCCGAGCGATGCGTGTTGCCGGTGATGTCCACCAGCAGATGCCTGAACAGCCGGTCGACCAGCCACAGCGGCACGCTCTGCCCGATCCGTGGCACATTGGCGAGCGCGATCTCCAGCTCATAGAGACTGTCGTGGCGCGCCTCGTCGATGCGCGGAGCCTGGCTGGTCGGCCCGATGAACATGCCGGAGAACAAATAAGACAGCGACGGATGCCGTTGCCAATACAGGACGAGGCTCTTCAGCAGATCGGGGCGGCGCAGGAACGGCGAATCCGGCGGCGAGCTGCCGCCGACCACGACGTGATTGCCGCCGCCGGTGCCGGTGTGGCGACCATCGATCAGGAAGCGATTGGCGCCGAGCCGCACCTTGGCGGCATCCTCATAAAGTCCGAAGGTGATGTCGACCGATTGCCGCCAGCTCGAGGCCGGCTGGATGTTGACCTCGATGACGCCCGGATCGGGCGTCACCTTGATCACCTCGATGCGCGGATCGAACGGCGGCGCATAGCCCTCCACGTGAACCTTGATCTGCATCGCCTCCGCCGTCGCTTCGACCGTTGCGACGAGCTCCAGGTAGTCCTCAATGGTTTCGACCGGCGGCATGAACACGCAGAGAATGCCATCGCGGATCTCGACCGACATCGCCGTGCGGACGCCGAGCCCGCCCCAGTACTGATACTGAACGTCCTGCTGCGGCTTCGGCGCGCGGTCGAGCTTCGGCAGCGGCGGCACCTGTGGCACGATCACCGGCCGCCCCTGCGTGAACATCGGCAGCGGCCCGCGCTCCTCCATCGGGTCCTGCTCGTGGATATACGGGAAATCTTCCGGCGGAATGTAGGCCAGCGAGCCGATCGGCAACCGCAGGCCGAGCGGCGAGTCGCCGGGAATCAGGAACAGGCGCTTGCGCCGCAGGCCCCAGCGCTCGCTGCGCCAGCGCCTGGGCTGTGCATTCCAGCGCTGGATCGGCAGCACGAAGCCGCGCGGGATGTGCAGGCCTTCGTCGAACACCCGCGCCATGCGCGCGCGCTCTTCGGGATCGGCGAGCTTGGAGTCGAGTGCGTCGACGTTCTCGGGCAGGGCGGCTTCCTTCTGCAGCCAATGCGCGGGATCCTCGAACGCGGGCAGCACGTAGTCGGCTTCGAGCCCGAGCGTCTCGGCGGCCGTGTCGAGGAAACGCTCCGCATCCTGGATCGTCGCCTTGCGCGGACCATCGACGCTGGCGATCAGGTCCGGATTGCGCCAGATCGGCTCACCATCCTTGCGCCAATACAGTCCGAACGCCCAGCGCGGCAGGCTTTCGCCGGGATACCACTTGCCCTGGCCGTAATGCAGCAGGCCACCGGGCGCGAAACGCGCGCGCAGACGCCGGATCAGGCTGTCGGCGAGCCCGCGCTTGGCCGGGCCGACGGCAGCCGTATTCCACTCAGCCGATTCCATGTCGTCGATCGACACGAAGGTCGGCTCGCCGCCCATCGTGAGCCGCACGTCGTTTTCGGCGAGATCGGCATCGACGGCTTCGCCGAGGCGGTCGAGCCGGTCCCACGCCTCATCCGAAAATGGCCGGGTGATCCGCGGCGCTTCGCGGATGCGCCTCACATTCATCTCGAAGTTGAAGTCGACCTCGGCAACTCCGGCGCTGCCGCTGATCGGCGCGGCCGAGTGATAGTGGGGAGTCGCAGCAACGGGGATGTGTCCCTCGCCCGCCAGCATGCCCGAGGTGACGTCGAAGCCTATCCATCCAGCACCGGGCAGATAGACCTCCGCCCAGGCATGCAGATCGGTGAAATCATTCTCGACCTCGACCGGCCCCTCGACCGGATCAATGTCGGGACGAAGCTGAATCAAATAGCCGGAGACGAAGCGGGCGGCGAGGCCGAGATGCCGCAGCGTCTGGATCAGCAGCCACGCCGAGTCGCGGCAGGAGCCGGCGGCCGACGACAGCGTCTCCTCCGGCGTTTGAACACCGGGCTCCATCCGGATGATATAACGAATCTTTTTCTGCAACTGCGCATTGAGTTCGACGAGATAGTTGACGGTGTTGTCCGCATCGCGGGGAATCGACTTCAAGTATTCCGCGAACAACGGCCCCGGCTCGATCGTCTCGAGATAGGGCGCGAGTTCCACCTTGAGGCCCTCGGGATAGGCAAAGGGAAAACTGTCCGCATAAGGCTCGACGAAGAAGTCGAACGGATTGATCACGGTCATCTGCGCCGTGAAGTCGACCTCGATTTTGAGTTCGTTCACCTTCTCAGGGAAAACGTAGCGGGCCAGCCAATTGCCTTGCGGATCCTGTTGCCAGTTCACGAAATGGTTGGGCGGCGTGACCTTGAGCGAATAGCTCAGCACGGGGGTCCTGGTATGTGGTGCAGGACGCAGGCGGATGGTCTGCGGGCCCAGTTCGACCGGACGATCGTATTTGTAATGGGTGACGTGATGTAATGCGACGTAGATTGACACGAGGTTTCGGCGCTCCAGCAACTTTTTTAAGCAGAACATTGCTGTGCTTAGGGATCAAGCACTAACAAAGGGCAGAGCTGCCTATTGAACTATCCTAAGCCCGAAAGGCGGCATTTGGGTCCGCGTAGGTCGAGTTGAGCCTCCCCTGTCAGGTGCTTCAGCTGCACGCACCGGTCGCTTTTCCGGCCGCTGCGCGCCCCAATCCGGCCCGTCACGAAGAACGAGAGAAGAACAAACAACCTCTCCAGCCGCACGCGGAGAGTTGTCCACAGGAAGGCGCGCAGGCGCTCACGGAAGATTGACCAGTCCCTCAAAGCAGGGATTAACCCCGAATGATGAACTAACAAGAACTAATAGCGTTGCATTTGCCGCAATCGCTTGATAGCTCGACTACACATGCTATTTAGGACCACCATTGCCAAAAGGAGAATCAAGTGGCGAAGACAGCTAAGAAGGCAGCTACCAAGAAGTTGGCGCGGAAACCCTACACGCCCGCCGACATCAAGCTGCTGAAGCAGCACTCGAAGTCCAAGACCCCGGTTGCCAAGATCGCCAAGGCCATGAAGCGGACCGAAGGCTCGCTCCGTCAGAAGGCCCTGGCGCTCGGCATCGGCCTGGGCCACCAGCGGTAAATTGCTCTGCGCCGCTGTCGCGCGAGCGTCGGCAGGGCCAGCCCATGACGGACTGCCCACGACAGCCAGCAAATGGCGGCGCGCTCACCTGTCATCTGATCTCAGTTGCGATCCAGTCTCAGCTATTGGCGATCTCAGCTGCGATCAGATGCCGGGACATGTCAGACGGCAGCCCCGATATGGGGCCGCCGAATAGCTGAGTGATCCAGCTACATCGTCGCGCCGAGCACCCAGGGTGCGAACTCGGCCCCGCCGAAATCGAAGCTCTCGCTCTTGGTCGGCTGCCCCGAGGCGGTCTTCAGCATCAATTCGAAGATGCGCTGGCCGCACTCCTGCACCGTCTCCTCGCCGTCGAGGATGGTGCCGCAATTCACGTCCATGTCGTCTTCCATCCGCTTGTACATCGGCGTGTTGGTCGCGAGCTTGATGGACGGTGCCGGCTTGCAGCCGAACACGCTGCCGCGTCCGGTCGTGAAGCAGACGAGATTGGCGCCGCCGGCCACCTGCCCCGTCGCCGCGACGGGGTCGTAGCCGGGCGTGTCCATGAACACGAAGCCCTTCTTGGTGACGGCCTCGGCATAATGCAGCACATCGACCAGATTGGTGCTGCCGGCCTTGGCCATCGCGCCGAGCGACTTCTCGAGAATCGTCGTCAGGCCGCCGGCCTTGTTGCCCGGGCTGGGGTTGGCGTTCATCTCCGCACCCTCGCGCGCCGTATACTCCTCCCACCAGCGCATCAGGGAGACGAGCTTCTCGCCGACGTCGCGGCTGACTGCGCGGCGCGTCAGCAGATGCTCGGCGCCATAGGTCTCGGGCGTCTCCGACAGGATCACCGTGCCACCATGTCGCACCAGCAGATCGCTTGCTGCACCGAGCGCCGGATTGGCCGAGATGCCGGAATAGCCGTCGGAGCCGCCACACTGCAGCGCGACCGTCAGCTCGCTGGCCGGAACCGTCTCGCGCTTGACCCTGTTGGCGTCGGCGAGCGCTTCCTTGACGAAAGCAATGCCGGCCTCGACGGTCTTGCGGGTGCCACCGACCTCCTGGATGTCCATGGCACGCAGACGGCCGGCGAGCTTCTGCTCCTCCATCAGTCCGCCGATCTGATTGGCCTCGCAACCGAGGCCAAGGACGATCACCGCAGAGAAGTTCGCGTGACGCGCGTAGCCACCGAGGGTTCGCCGAAGCAGCTTCAGCGGCTCGTCGAGCGTCATGCCGCAGCCGGTCTTGTGCGTCAGCGCCACGACGCCATCGACGTTCGAGTAGTCGGCGAGCGGATCATCACCGGTGAAGGGATTCCGCTTGAAGACGTCGGCGACCAGGCCCGCGACATGCGCGCTGCAGTTCACCGACGTCAGAATGCCGATGTAGTTGCGGGTCGCGACCCGGCCATCGGGCCGGCGAATGCCCTCGAACGTCGCCGGAAGATCGAAGTTCGGCGTCGGCTTCACGTCGACGCCATAGGCATAATCCTTGGCGAAATCGCCCATGCCGCAGTTCTGTGTATGAACGTGCTGCCCCGGCGCGATCGGCGCGGTCGCGAAGCCGATGATCTGGCCGTAGCGGCGGATGGGCTCGCCCTGCGCGATCGGACGCACCGCGACCTTATGCCCCGCCGGAATGCGGTCCACCGTGGCCACGCCATCGGCAACCGCGAGGCCGGGCGGCAGACTCGCACGCGCGATCAGGACGCTGTCCTCGGGATGAAGACGGATGACGGGGGCGGGAGCCATGGCAGTCTCTCTTCGTTTGTATCGGTAGGTCGCAAACAGGCATGCGAATAGCGAGTTGCGAATAGCGAATGAATGAATCCCCTATTCGCTACTCCCTATTCGCAATTCGCCTCAGGCCTTGCCGCCGGAGTCCTTGCGGGTCTGCGCGACTTGCTGGCGGGCATAGACCTGCATCAGGCCGACCTCGTTGGACAAGGTCACGAGCTTAAAGCCCATGTTGATGGCGCGGACAGCGCCCTCGGCGCCGCTGCAATGAATACCGGGATTGAGCCCGCGCTTGCCGCATTCCTTCACGATCTTCTCATAGATCTTGAGGATCTCCGGCTCGTCACGATCGAGCTTCGGCACCAGGCCATAGGAAAAGCCGAGATCGGAGGGACCGATATAGACGCCGTCGATGCCTTCGACATCGAGAATGGCTTCCATGTTCTCGACCGCGGTCCTGGTCTCCATCATCGGCAGCAGCACGATCTCGTCGTTGGCCGTCTTCTGATACTCGCCCGCGCCGCCATACATGCCCGAACGGATCGGACCGTTGGAGCGCACACCCTTGGGCGGATATTTGGAATAGGAAACGAGGTTGCGCGCTTCCTGCGCTGTGTTGACCATCGGGCAGATGACGCCATAGGCACCGCCATCGAGCACCTTGCCGATGATGCCGGGCTCATTCCACGGCACGCGCACCATCGGCGTGACCGGATGGCCATGCATCGCCTGAAAGCACTGCACCATCGACAGATAGTCCTGTACCCCGTGCTGCATGTCCACGGTGACGCTGTCGAAGCCGCACTGAGCCACGACCTCCGCGGAAAAGCCCGAGGGGATCGCGAGCCAGGCATTCACCACCGTCTTGCCTTCGGCCCAGAGCTGCTTGACCTTATTGTTCGCCACGACTGCGTTTCCTTCCCTTGTTGTTCAACCGATCCGTCTCGTTAGAATTCGTTCTCGCCGATGGCGCAACGCAATGCAATCCCGCTCAATCTGAGCATGGATGCTTCGCGCCACCCGCAAATCACACTGATTTCACGATGTCGCCCGCTGAATGCTCGCTTCGCTGACACCCACTTCGCGTGCCGTGTTCACTATTGCCGCCCAGGTGTCATCGGGCAAGGGCACGCCATTGGCCGTACGCTCGGCCCGCATCTTGCGCTCGGGATCGCCCGGCACCAGCACCTGATCAACGCCGGAGACCGGCTTGGTCGCCCGGATGAAATCCGTATAGCGGGTGATCTCACCATCAAAGAAGCTCGCCGGATCGACCACCTTCGGGTCGATGTAGATCGCGAGCATGCCGTTGGCAAAGCGCCGATTTGCCGACGTCGCCCCGGTGCCGGTCAAGGCGCCGCCGAGCAGCTCGCAGATGAAGGCGAGACCGGAGCCCTTGTGCTCGCCGAAGGCGCGGATCGCTCCCGTCCCCTTGGTGTGGTCGCGCGTCCCCTCGGCCTCATAGGCTCCATAGAGCACCGCCGGATCCTCGCTGAGCGTCCCGTCGGCATCGATCAAGGCGCCCTTGGGCAGCTTCTTGCCGCCGCGGCTCGCCACCAGGACCTTTCCCTCGGCCACGATCGAGGTCGCGAAATCGAGCACGATGGGATCCTGTCCCTGGCGCGGGATGCCGACACAATATGGCGCGGTGGAGAACCGCTTCTCGACTCCGCCATAGGGCGCCACCAGCAGTGAACCTGCGGCCGTGACGAAATGAATGGAGACGAGTCCCTCAGCGGCGGCCATCTCCGCCCAGTCGCCGACCCGGCCGAGATGGCCGGAATTGCGCAGCGCCAAGGCGGCCAAGCCGCTCTTCTTGCAACGCTCGATGCCGATCCTCACGGCCTGTGGTGTCACGGTCTGGCCGTAGCCGAACTTGCCGTCGACGACCACCAGCGACGGGGTGTCGACCACGACCTCTGCGGTCTGATTGGGCACGATCGAACCCATCTTCTGCCAACGGATATAGACGGGCACGCGGATCACACCGTGGCTGTCATGCCCTGTCAGGTTGGCCGTCGTCAGATAGGTCGCGATCCGGCGGGCCTCCTCCGGCGAGGAATTGGCGTGCTCGAAGACGTCGGCAACGAAATCGATGAGATGCGCAACCTTGATAGTGACCATGACAACTCGCGGGTTCGATCAGCATGCGAAAACAGAGTTAGCATGGTTTGCCATGCCTGCGACGCACGCCCTCTCCGCTCGGCTGCATCGCTTCTTATCAAAACGCCGAACGGCCTGCCAAGCATGAGACCGCGCCATTGCGCTTGGTCCGCGGCATATCAGCCATCGCCGTCGTCGGAGGCGTCGAGATCGCCGCCGATGCTCTGCTCCAGCTCGCCCAGCATCTTGTGCAATGCGGCAAGCTTGCGGGCCCCATACCGGCTGGCAATCGATGCATAGATCGCCTCTGAGCTCGGCGCGACCTGTGCGATCAGCTTCATGCCCTTGGCGGAAATCGACAACACGCCCCTGCGCATGTCGCGGCTATCGACTTCGCGCTGAATCAAGCCGCGCGCCTCGAGATCGCGCAGGATGCGAGAGAGGCTGGGCCCGAGCAGGAACGCGACCCGCGCCAGCTCCGTCACCTCGATCACATCGACCGCCGCCAGCGCGCGCAAGATACGCCATTGCTGCTCGGTCAGGCCGTGCTGTCGCAGATTGGGGCGAAACTGCCGCATCACGGCCTCACGCGCCCGCAACAAGGCCATCGGCAGCGACTGCGAGAAGTCGCGCATCGGCACCTTGCGCGCTTCCTTCGCAGCCTGCCTGGCGACCTTGGCCCTGGTCTCGCTCACATCAATCTCCCGTGGGCCATCCTGAATATTTGCACTGCAGCAAACGCCGTTTCGGTTTGCCGGTTGAAACTTAACATGTTAATCATCTGCCGCCATCTCTTTTCTGAGCGATAGACCATGCCTCTTGCGAGTGACCAGATTCATAGCTGCGCCTTACGCCTGGATCAGGCCGAAAAGAGCCGCCGCCAGATCAGGCAGTTGTCGCAGGAGTTTCCCGATATCACCATCGCAGATGCCTATGCGATCCAGGAGGCCTGGATCAGCGTCAAGGTGGCCGCGGGCCGCGTCATCAAGGGTCACAAGATCGGATTGACATCGAAGGCGATGCAGAGCGCGCTGAACATCGATGAACCGGATTCGGGCGTGCTGCTCGACGACATGTTCTTTGCCGATGGCGGGCTGGTGCCGTCCGACCGCTTCATCGCGACGCGTATCGAGGCGGAGCTTGCCTTCGTCATGAAGCATCGTCTTTCGGGACCGGACTGCACTCTGTTCGACGTGCTCAACGCGACCGATTTCGTGGTGCCGGCATTGGAGATTCTCGACACCCGGATCGAGCGGGTTGATCAGGAAACGAAGGCGACGCGCAAGATCTTCGACACGATCGCCGACAACGCCGCAAATGCCGGCATCGTGCTCGGCGGCCGGCCGCTGCGGCCGCTCGATGCCGACCTGCGCTGGATCGGCGCACTCTGTTATAAGAACGGTCAACTGGAAGAGACCGGCTTGGCCGCCGGCGTGCTGAACAACCCGGCAACGGCCGTTGCGTGGCTCGCCAACAAGATCGCGGCAAATGGATTCGCGCTGGAGCCGGGACAGGTGGTCCTTGCCGGCTCGTTCATCCGGCCGATCGAGGCGCGCAAGGGCGACACGATCCAGGCCGACTACGGCCCGTATGGGACGGTGAGCTGTTACTTCGCCTGACGCCTGCCCCGGAGCGACCGCACCATGCCGCATTTCAGCATCGAATACTCCGCCAATCTCGACGGCTTTGTCATGATGGGCAACCTTTGCGAAGTGGTCCGCAAGGCCGCCAGCGAGACCGGGATCTTTCCGATCGGCGGCATCCGCGTGCGCGCGATCCGCTGCGAGCACTACGCGATCGCCGACGGCAAGCCCGATTCCGCCTTCCTCGCGATGCTGCTGCGGCTCGGCGAAGGCCGCGACCTCGCGGCACGGCAGAAGGCCGGCGAGCACGTCTTCAAGGCACTTTCAGATTACCTCGACCCAGTCTTCGCCAGTAGCAAGTTCGCGCTGTCCTTCGACATGCAGATCAACGATGCCGCGACCAGTTGGAAGCGCAACAACATCCACGACGCCCTGAAAGCGGAGGCATCCCATGGATAAGGCCAGTCCCAAAGCCGACATCTACAAGGCCAATCTCGACCGTGCCGCTCCCCTGCTCGCGAAGCTGAAGGACGAGGGCATCGGTCACTTCATCGACGGCAAGGTGGTGCCGGCGATCTCAGGCGCGACGTTCGAGACGAAGTCTCCGATCGACGGTGCCGTGCTCGCCAAGGTCGCGCGCGGCAATGCCGAGGACATCGATCGCGCGGCGACGTCGGCCGCCCTCGCCTTCAAGTCGTGGCGCGACATGGCGCCGGCGATGCGGCGCAAGCTGCTGCATCGCGTGGCCGACGCGATCGAGGATCATGCCGACGACATCGCCGTGCTCGAATGCATCGACACCGGTCAGGCCTATCGCTTCATGGCCAAGGCCGCGATCCGCGCCGCCGAGAATTTCCGCTTCTTCGCCGACAAATGCACCGAGGCCCGCGACGGCCTGAGCACGCCGAGCGACGAGCATTGGAACATCTCGACGCGGGTGCCGATCGGGCCTGTCGGCGTGATCACGCCGTGGAACACGCCGTTCATGCTGTCGACCTGGAAGATCGCCCCGGCGCTCGCGGCGGGCTGCACGGTCGTGCACAAGCCGGCGGAATGGTCGCCGATCACGGCGCAGTGGCTGGCCAAGCTCGCCAAGGACGCCGGCATTCCCGACGGCGTCCTCAACACCGTTCATGGCTTCGGGGAGGAGGCCGGCAGGGCGCTGACCGAGCATCCCGCGATCAAGGCAATCGGCTTCGTCGGCGAGAGCTCGACGGGATCTGCGATCATGGCGCAGGGCGCACCGACCCTGAAGCGGGTGCATTTCGAGCTCGGCGGCAAGAACCCGGTGATCGTGTTCGACGATGCCGATCTCGACCGCGCGCTCGATGCCGTCGTGTTCATGATCTACTCGCTCAACGGTGAGCGCTGCACCTCATCCAGCCGCCTGCTGGTGCAGCAGAGTATCGCCGAGACCTTTACGGCCAAGCTTGCGGCGCGCGTGCGTGCGCTGAAAGTGGGTCATCCGCTCGATCCCGCCACCGAGCTCGGGCCGCTGATCCACGAGCGGCATCTCGCCAAGGTCTGCTCCTATGTCGACGTTGCACGCGAGGACGGTGCGATCATCGCCGTCGGCGGCAAGCGGTTCGACGGCCCGGGTGGCGGGCATTACGTCGAGCCGACGCTGGTGACCGGCGCGCGCCAGACCATGCGCGTGGCGCAGGAAGAAGTGTTCGGGCCGTTCCTCACCGTGATCCCGTTCCGCGACGAGGCTGACGCGATCGCGATCGCCAATGACGTGCAATACGGCCTTACCGGCTATGTCTGGACCGGCGACATGGGCCGCGCGCTGCGCGTCGCCGACGCGCTGGAAGCCGGCATGATCTGGCTGAACTCGGAGAATGTCCGCCACCTGCCAACCCCGTTCGGCGGCATGAAGGCATCGGGCATCGGCCGCGACGGCGGCGACTATTCGTTCGACTTCTACATGGAGACCAAGCACGTCTCGCTCGCGCGCGGCACCCACAAGATCCAGCGGCTCGGGGTGTAAGGAGACAAGCCCATGACCTCCCCTCGCCTCGCCACCTATGTCGCCGATGGCTCGGTCCGCTACGGACTTGCGACCGACAAGGGCCTCATCGATCTCTCCACGCGTTTCGCCCAGGATTATCCGACCTTGCGCGAGGTGATCGCCGCGGGAGCCCTGCCCCGGCTGATCGATGCCGCAGCCGGGCTGTCGCCCGATCATGGCCTCGATGCCATCAGCTGGCAGCCGCCGGTCCCCGCGCCCGAGAAGATCATCTGCATCGGCGTCAACTATCCCGATCGCAACGCCGAGTACAAGGACGGCCAGGACGCGCCGAAATATCCGTCGATGTTCATGCGCACGCCGCGCTCCTTCGTCGGCCATGACACGCCGCTGGTGCGCCCGCGCGCCTCGCCGCAGCTCGACTATGAGGGCGAGCTGGTCCTCGTAATCGGCAAGGCCGGACGGCACATTCCGGAGAGCGAGGCGCTGGATCACATCGCCGCGCTCACGCTGTGCAACGAGGGCACGATCCGCGACTGGGTGCGGCATGCGAAATTCAACGTCACGCAAGGCAAGAACTTCGATTCGACGGGCAGCCTCGGGCCCTGGATCGTGCCCTACACCAATGAGAGCCAGCTCGCCGACATCAGGCTGACCACGCACGTCAATGGCGAATTGCGCCAGGACGACCGCACGTCGCGGCTGATCTTCGGCTTCCGCTACCTCATCAACTACATCTCGACCTTCACCACGCTTGTCCCCGGTGACGTGATCGTGACGGGCACGCCCACCGGCGCCGGTGCACGGTTCGATCCGCCGCGCTATCTGAAGCCCGGCGACGTCATCGAGATCGAAGCCGAGGGCGTCGGCACCTTGCGCAACGGCGTCGTCGACGAAGCCCTGTAGAAGTTCAGAAACGGAATGTCAGCATGACCACCATGACCGGCGGCGAAGCCATCGTCAGCGGGCTCGTCGCCCACGGCGTCGACACCGTGTTCGGCCTGCCCGGCGCGCAGGTCTACGGCCTGTTCGACGCCTTCCACCAGGCGCAGCTCAAGGTCGTCGGCGCCCGCCACGAGCAGGCCTGCGGCTACATGGCGTTCGGCTATGCGCGCGCCAGCGGCAAGCCCGGCGTGTTCAGCGTCGTACCGGGTCCCGGCGTGCTGAATGCTGGTGCTGCGCTGCTCACCGCCTTCGGCTGCAATGAGCCGGTGCTGTGCCTCACGGGCCAGGTGCCGACCGACTATCTCGGCCGTGGCCGCGGCCATCTGCACGAGATGCCAGACCAGCTCGCGACCTTGCGCACCTTCGTCAAATGGGCCGAGCGCATCGAATATCCCGACAGCGCGCCGACGCTCGTGTCGCGCGCCTTTCAAGAGATGATGTCCGGGCGGCGCGGCCCCGCGGCGCTGGAAATGCCCTGGGACGTGTTCACGCAGAAGGCTGAGACGGCCGCCGCAAAGCCGCTGGCTCCGTTCGCGCCGCCGCAGCCCGATCCCGACCGCATCGCCAAGGCCGCCGCGCTGATCACGGCTGCGAAGACGCCGATGATTTTCGTCGGTGCGGGCGCGATCGATGCGCGCGAGGAGATCCGCGAGCTCGCCGAGATGATCGACGCGCCGGTGGTCGCCTTCCGCTCCGGGCGCGGCATCGTCTCCAATGCGCACGAGCTCGGGCTCACCATGGCCGCGGCCTACAAGTTGTGGCCGACCACGGATCTGATGATCGGCATCGGCACCCGCATGGAGCTGCCGACCACGTTCCGCTGGCCGTTCAAGCCGGATGGCCTGAAGTCGATCCGCATCGACATCGATCCCGCCGAGATGCGGCGCCTGATCGTCGATGCCGGCATCGTCGCCGACGCCAAGGCGGGCACGGCCGCGCTCGCGGCCGCCGTCAGCAAAGCGGGCTATCGCAAGACAACAGGCCGTCGCGCGTCCATCCGCGACGCCAGCGCTGCGACCTTGCAGGAAATCCAGCAGGTGCAGCCGCAGATGGCCTATCTGAACGTGCTGCGCGAGGCGCTGCCGAAAGACGCCATCGTCACCGACGAATTGTCACAAGTCGGCTTCGCTTCCTGGTACGGCTTTCCGGTCTACGAGCCGCGCACCTTCATCACCTCGGGCTATCAGGGCACGCTCGGCGCCGGCTTCCCGACCGCGCTCGGCGCCAAGGTCGCGCATCCCGACAGGCCTGTCGTCGCGATCACCGGCGACGGCGGTTTCATGTTCGCCGTGCAGGAATTGGCGACCGCCGTGCAATACAACATCGGCGTCGTCACCCTGGTGTTCAACAACAATGCCTATGGCAATGTCCGGCGCGACCAGCGCGAGCGCTTCGACGGCCGCGTCGTCGCCTCCGATCTCGTCAATCCGGATTTCGTCAGGCTCGCCGAATCCTTCGGCGTCGCCGCCAGCAAGGTCACGTCACCCGACCAGCTCAAGTCGGCGCTGGAGACCGCGCTCGCCCATGGCGGGCCGTATCTGATCGATATCGAGGTGCCTCGCGACAGCGAGGTCTCGCCCTGGGCCTTCATCCATCCGCCGAAGCCCTGAAGGCACCGATCGAGCTCACGGCGGGGACGCGCGGCGTCCCTGCAATCCGGCCGCGGCCATCGCCAGCAGGCCGGCCCCGGCCACGAGCCAGCACGCGACCGGCGCCCATCGCACCAGTGGTGCGTAGTCGGGCAGCTTCTGCAGACCGCCGGCGACGGCGGCGATCCGCGCGAACGTGGCCAGCGCCAGCGCGGAGAACACGAGACCGGTCACCTTGCCCTCGGCACCTGACGTGCCGATCGCGAGCGCTGCCGAGATTGCGCTCATCATCATGCAGCCCCAGGCCGCACCGGCGATGAACTGCGCCACGATCAGCACGGTCAGCGCACCGGCGAGTTCGGCGATGACGATCGCGATCGCGCCCAGCAGGCCCGCGATGCCCATCACGATCAGCCCACCGCGATGCTTCACCACCACGCTGGCCGGAAACAGCACAAGGTTGAAGCCGATCCAGAACACCGGCATCAGCCAGGACAGATCCTCCGGCTTGGCGAAGCGGAGATAGAACGCCGAGCTGTTGATGCTGAAATGCAGCTGGTAGCCGAGCGCGAGGATCACCATGGCGCCGATGAACAGCAGCGGCAGTCCCCGCAGCGGCTTGGGCTCGGGCTTGGGATTGGCCGGCGCTTGCGCGGCCGGACCGGCATCCTGCGGGATGCGCGCGAGACCGAGTGCGGTCAGCAGCAGCACGGCTGATGAGATGATGAAAGGCAATCGCGGATCGTAGTCGCGCAGGATCACGCCGAGATACGGCGACACGGCGCCGGCCACGCCATAGCCGAGCATGACCAGCGCTGCCAGGAACGGAATGGCCGGCCGGGCCGCATGGCGCCCGAGCAGGGTCAAGGGCGGCGCGCGCAACACCGAGGAGGTCAGCGCCCAGATCGCGATCAGTCCGATGAAGACCGCTGGACCCGCCGACGCCGCCACGAACGGCAGCGCGACAAAGGCGGCGCAGGATACCGCAGCCAGCAGGCCAACGAATAGACCGAACCGCGCGGCGACGCGCCCGATGCGATCGGCCGCGATCCCCATGGCCGTATCCGAGAGCGTGAAGATCGCCTGGTCCAGCATCAGGATCAGAACGACGTCCGAGGGCGCGATGCCGGCCTGGGCCGCGAGCTTCGGCAGATAGATCACATAGGTCGTCCACAGCAGCGTGAACACCAGCTGCAGCAGCGCAAGGTGAAGTCCTATTCGCGTCGCCGCCGGCGCTCGCTCCTCCGCAAGTTCGACAGTGCTCATGGCCCCTCTCCCGGGGGCAGCATAGAGCCAAGGATGCCCGTTGCAAAACGAGGAAGGTCACAGACCGGCCAGGACTACCGCGCTCGGCGGAAGGTCAGGTTGATGCGCCGGCGGCCGAGCCGAGCATGCTCACCGTCGGCGAGCGGGGCAACGCCATGAAACGCGAGCCGCGCCGGCCCGCCCCAGACGACGACGTCGCCATGAACCAGCCGATAGCGTTGCGTCCTTTCGGTGCGTTTGAGCCCGCCGAACAGAAAGGTCGCGGGCAGCCCGAGCGACACCGAGACGATCGGCGCGCCGATGTCACGCTCATCGCGGTCCTGATGCAGCGACATCCTGGCGCCCGGCTCATAGCGGTTGATCAGGCAGGCATCGGGCGCGAAGCCTGCGAAGCCGGCCTCGCTTGCGGCTTGCTCGGCAAGTTGATGAAACAGCGGCGGCATCGCCGGCCATGGCTGGCCGCTGTCCGGATCAACAGCATCATAGCGGTAGCCGCTGCGATCCGTGACCCAGCCACACGCGCCGCAACTCGTCATCGCCACCGACATCTGATGGCCGCCCGGGGTCACCATGCGGCGGAACGGCGCCTGCGCCGCGATCGTCTCGATCGCTGTGATAAGCTCCGCCTCCTGCGGCCGCGCGAAGCCGCGCAGCAGCACCGCGCCGGGCGCGAGCTGCTCGCGAGCCGGTCCTACCGCCGCGAGTCCATCGAACAGATCCACCGTCATGCGCCTCACTTCGCATCGTGAAAGATCACGCCCAGCGTATGGCGCCGGCCGGAGCGCAGCCGGCTGACACCATGGCGCATGTTGACGCGGTAGCTGCCGCGCGTGCCCTGCACCGGACGATTGTAGACCGCGAACACCACGGCATCGCCCTGCCGCAGCGGCACCACCTCGGCGCGCGACTGCATGCGCGGCCGCTGCTCGGTCAGCACGAACTCGCCGCCCTCGAAATCACGCCCCGGCTCGGACAAGAGGATCGCGACCTGCAGCGGAAACACGTGCTCGCCATAGAGGTCCTGGTGCAGGCAATTGTAGTCGCCCTCGACATATTGCAGCAGCAGCGGCGTCGGCCTGGTCTGGCCGGCCCGATGGCAGCGCGCGAGAAAATCATCGTGGTCGCCGGGGTACCGGACGTCGATCCCCATCGTCGCGTTCCAGCGGTTGGCGACCGCAACAAGATGCGCGTACAAAAGCGGCCGCAGCCGAGCGATCGGCTCCGGCAGCGGATAGCTGAAATATTTGTACTCGCCGCGGCCGAAACCGTGCCGCGCCATGACCACCCGGCTGCGGAAGCGACTGTCGTCCGGATAGAGCGCCGCCAACGCGCGGCAGTCGTCGGGCGAGAGCAACTGCGTCAACACGGCGCAGCCGCGCGCATCGAGGTCCCGTTCCACCATCGCCCAGTCGATCGCCTCGGGGCGCGGCGTGGGTTCGGGCGACGATGGAGTCATCTTGCGTGCCTTGATCATGCAAGCAATGTGGCCATCAGGCTGGTCCAGCGCCACCCGTTTTCTGGGGTAGAGCAAACTCGATCAGAGACAACGCTGCTCCCCGCCGCCGCCTCAGCCCCGCACCACGCCCTCGATCCCGGCCGCGATCTCCAGCAGCTTGCGGTCGTTGCCGCCGGATTGCGCCAGCATCAGGCCGACCGGGACCTCGCCGTGGCGATGCGCCGGCAGCGAGATCGCGCAGCCGTCGATCATGTTGATGAAGGTGCAGTTGCGCAGGGCACGGATGTTCTCGCGGGCGAAGACCTGGTCGTCGGCGAGATCGGCGATCCTGGGCGGCGCGTTGGCGGTGGTCGGCATGACAAGCGCGTCATAGGGCGCGATGCGCGCGGCGGCCCGCTTCACCAGCGAGCGTCGGGCATTCAGCATCTCGATGTAGTCCGGCACCGTGATCGCCTCGCCGCGCAGGATGCGGACGGAGACGCGCGGATCATAGACGTCGCCCTTGGCGGTCAGCAGGAAGCGGTGCCAGGCGTAGCTCTCGGCCGCGGCAAAGCCGCCCTTCGCGCCGATGACGCCGACGTCGAGGAATTCAGGGAATTCGATGCGCTCGATCAGCGCGCCCTGCTTCGCCAGGGTCTGCAGCGCCCGCTCGAAGGTCTCGGCGACCTCCGCATCGAGCTCGTCGAGCACGATCGTCGTGGGCACCGCGAGCCGCAGACCCTTCACCGGTCGCGCGGCCAGCGGCCGGATCGGCTCATCGGCCAGCACCGAGTCGAGGATCGCGCAGCATGCGACGGTGTTGGCGAGCGGCCCAAAGCTGTCGAGCGTGGAGGACAGCGGCACGCCGCCGTCGAGCGGCACGCGGGCCTGCGTCGGCTTGAAGCCTGTGATGCCGTTGAAGGCGGCGGGGATGCGGCAGGAGCCGCCGGTGTCGGTGCCCAGCGCGCCATAGGCCATGCGGTCGGCGATCGAGACGGCGGCGCCCGACGACGAGCCGCCGGGGACATGGCCGACCTCGCACTTCCAGGCGCTCTTCGGCGTGCCGTAATGCGGGTTGATGCCGATGCCGGAATAGGCGAACTCGGTCATGTTGGTGCGGCCGATCACGACGAAGCCGGCCCGGCGCAGCCGCGCCACCGCGGGCGCATCAGCCTCGGCCGGCGCGGAATCCTCCAGCGCCCGCGAGCCGGCGCGGGTGATCTGGCCCTTGATGTCGAACAGGTCCTTGATTGAGACCGGAATGCCGGCGAAGGGCGACGGCGCCGCATTGGCCTTGCGCAGCGCGTCCATGCCGTCGGCCGCCGCCAGCGCCGCCTCCTTGTCGACATGGATGAAGGCGCGCTGGCCTTCGCCGGCGGGATCGGCGATCCGGGCGAGACACTCCTCCACCAGCTTGCGGGACGTGGTGCGGCCGGCGGCGAGATCGTCGGCCAGCGCGGCCAGGGTCGGATTTGAAGCGGTCATGGCGTCCTATCGCGTGTGATCAGCGGCATCGGCCGCGATATCCATATCGAGCAGCGCGGAACTCAGCGACTTGCCGTGCGCATCCAGCGCCAGCGAGCGGGTCACCCCGCCGCCGAGCGCCCGGCTCATCACGAAATTCAGCGCCGCAATGTTGGGCAGCTCATAGCGGACCACCTCGCCCCGGACAATGCCGGCGAAGTGGGCCCTGACCCGCTCGGCCGTCACCTGTGCGAGCAGCAATGGATAATCCTTGGCGTCGTAGGCGATGACGGAGATGTTCGAGGTATCACCTTTGTCGCCGGTCCTGGAATGGGCGATGTCGCGCAGCTTCATCTCGTCTCCGATCATACTTGCGGCATCAAAGACCAATTTTCATCAGGCGGCAATTGCCGTCCAAACACCTCTGCGCCTCCCGGAGGGCCGCATGCGTAGCGTGATGGACCGTTGACGCGTCTGCGTCAAATGGCGCATCACGGATGCAAAGGAGCGGGCGACGGAGCCCGCCGCAGGGAGGATCAACCGGGATGGCCGAGCCGATGCGTGCACGCCCCAAACCGACACCCGAGACGCAGCATTTCTGGGACGGCACCCGCGCTGGCGAATTGCGGCTGCAGCGCTGCGACGCCTGCGCCCACGTCTACTTCCCGCCGCGCCCGTTCTGTCCGGCCTGCGCCAGCCGCAAGGTCAGCGTCTTCAAGGCCACGGGCAAAGGCACGCTCTACAGCTACGTCATCAACCATCGTCCCCCGGCGCCCGGCTTCACGCCGCCCTACGCCATTGCCGTCGTGGCGCTCGAAGAGGGCCCGCGCATGATGAGCAACATCACGGGCTGCCCCCAGACACCGGAGGCATTGGAGCTCGACATGCCGCTCGAAGTCACTTTCGAGCCGCTCGACGAACAAATCACCCTGCCCCTGTTCCGGCCGGCGAAAGGATAGCGCCATGCGTCGAAACCAGGTTGCCGTGGTCGGCGCCGCCGAGACCACCGAGCTCGGTATCATCCCGACGATGTCGCAGATCCAGCTGCATGCGGACGCGGCGCTGAATGCGATCGCCGATGCCGGGCTCAAGCTGTCGGACATCGACGGCTTCGCCACCGCGGTCGAGACGCCGCAGCAGATCTGTCATTACCTCGGCATCACGCCGACCTGGGTCGACGGCACCTCGGTCGGCGGCTGCTCCTTCATGCTGCATGTCCGCCACGCTGCCGCGGCGATCGAGGCCGGCCTGTGCAAGACCGTACTGATCACCCATGCCGAGAGCGGCAAGTCGATGATCGGCAAGCTGCCGCGATCGATTCCGCCTGACAGCCTGCAGGGCCAGTTCGAGGCACCGTTCGGCGTCTACGGTCCGCCCAGCATGTTCCCGATCCCCGTGCTGCGCTACATGAAGACCTACGGCATCACCCATGAGCAGTTGGCGATGGTCGCCGTCGTCCAGCGCGAATGGGCCGCGAAGAATCCTCGCGCGATGATGAAGGATCCGATCACGGTCGAGGACGTGCTGAACTCGCGCATGATCGCCTATCCGTTCCGGCTGCTGCAATGCTGTCTCGTCACCGATGGCGGCGGCGCGCTGATCCTGACCTCGGCCGATCGAGCCAAGGATTTTCCGCAGAGGCCAGTCTATATTCTCGGCACCGGCGAAAGCGTGGAGACGCCGATGGTCAGCCAGATGGAGACGTTCAATTCGTCGCGTGCCTTCAAGGTCGCGGGCCCCCTCGCCTTCAAGGAGGCCGGCATCGGCCATGCCGACGTCGACCATCTCATGATCTACGACGCGTTCGCGCATCTGCCGCTGTTCGGGCTCGGCGATCTCGGCTTCATGCCGCATGAGGAGACCGGCCCGTTCATCGCTGCCGGACACACACGTCCCGGCGGCAAGCTGCCGCTCAATACCAATGGCGGCGGCCTGTCCTACATGCATTCGGGCATGTACGGCATGTATGCGTTGCAGGAGAGCGTGCGCCAGATGCGTGGCATCGCCCCGGCGCAGGTACCCGGAGCCAAGATCTCGGTGTGTCACGGCGTCGGCGGCATGTTCGCCGCGTCAGGGACGATTATTTTTACGAACGAAAGATAACCACCGTCATTCCGGGGCGCGCGAAAGCGCGAACCCGGAATCTCGAGATTCCGGGTCTGGTGCTGCGCACCAGCCCGGAATGACGGGGCAAAACAAGGAGACCTCCCCATGACCAAATCGCTCCAGGACAAAGTCATCATCGTCACCGGCGCCGGCCGCGGCATCGGCCGCGAGATCGCGCTGCTGTGCGCCGCCGAAGGCGCCAAGGTCGTCGTCAACGATCCCGGCGTCGCCTCCGACGGCTCGGGCACCAGCGCGGCGCCGGCGGAGGAAGTGGTCGAGGAAATCAAGAAGCGCGGCGGCACGGCGGTGGCGAATTTCGAGAGCGTGTCCGAAGCGATCCCGGCCAGCAAGATCGTGAAGGCCGCGACCGACCATTTCGGCAAGCTCGACGGCGTGGTCAACAATGCCGGCATCCTGCGCGACATGATCTTCCACAAGATGAGCATCGAGGCGTTCGAAGCCGTCATCAAGGTCCACCTGATGGGCTCGTTCTATGTCGCTCACTCCGCCGCGCGGCTGTTCCGCGAGCAGGAGAGCGGCTCCTTCGTCCATTTCACCTCGACCTCAGGCCTGATCGGCAATTATGGCCAGGCCAACTACGCCGCGGCAAAGCTCGGCATCGTCGGCCTGTCGAAGTCGATCGCGCTCGACATGGGCCGCTTCAACGTGCGCTCCAATTGCGTCTCGCCATTTGCCTGGAGCCGCATGATCGGCACCATCCCGGCGGAGACCGAGGCCGAGAAGGAGCGCGTCGAACGCATGAAGCGGATGGGGCCCGAGAAGATCGCGCCCGTCGTCGCCTATCTGCTCGGCGATGCCTCGAAAGACGTCACCGGCCAGATCTTCGCCGTTCGCATGAACGAGATCTTCCTGATGAGCCAGTCGCGCCCGCTGCGCTCGGTGCACCGCGGCGAAGGCTGGACGCCGCAGACCATTGCGGAGCATGGCATGCCGGCACTGAAGCCGTCGTTCTACAAGCTCGATCGTTCCGCCGACGTGTTCGGCTGGGACCCGATCTGAGATTTGCAGCGCCAAAATCCGCTTGCAGCGCACACCATCTCAAGTTGTTTTTTGTCTAAACGACCCGCGCGCCGCCATGATTTCGTCGTATGGTCGCCTCCCAACAAAAGTCGGGAGGACATAGATGACGAATGCACGACACGACATCACGCAGGATTCGCCGGCCGGAACTGACGGCTTCGACCGGCGCATGCTCCTCAAGGGCGTCGCCGGCTTTGCCGCGGCGGCAGCGGCAGTCTCGCCGGCCGGTGCCCGCGATTTCGGACCGGGCGCGCAGCCGCAACGCTATCCGGATCCCGACATCGTTGTGATCGACGAGAAGCGCTTCAAGGCCAAGGTTGGCAACACCACGATCAAGCGTCTGTTCACCGGCTGCCTGTGGGCG
The DNA here is from genome assembly GCF_032485055.1 of Bradyrhizobium sp. SZCCHNRI20481. NCBI lineage: Bacteria > Pseudomonadati > Pseudomonadota > Alphaproteobacteria > Hyphomicrobiales > Nitrobacteraceae > Bradyrhizobium > Bradyrhizobium sp. SZCCHNRI20481. The sequence continues at coordinate 146,827 of NZ_JAUEUE010000010.1, read as the reverse complement.
GAAGGTCCGGCCTGGAACGCGCAGGCGCAGTATCTGGTCTGGAGCGACATCCCGAACAACCGACAACTGCGCTATCTCGACGACGACGGCCACATCTCCCAGCAGTTCCGCAAGCCATCGAACGAATCGAACGGCAACACCTTCGATTATGAAGGGCGGCAGATCACGGCCGAGCGGACCCGCCTCGTCCGCTTCGAGCACAACGGCTCGGTCACCGTTCTCGCGGAGAAGGCGAACGACAAGCCCCTCAACGGCCCGAACGACATGGTCGTCAATCCCAGCGACCAGTCGATCTGGTTCACCGATCCCGGCTACGGCTCGATCAACCTGTATGAAGGGCAGAACGCCCGCAACGGCTCCAATCAGCCGTTCCAGAAGGAAGCCGTCTACCGCGTCGATGCGCAGTCCGGCGCGATCACCAAGGTCGCGGACGAGCCGTTCAAGCCGAACGGCATCGCCTTCAGCCACGACTACAAGAAGCTCTACGTCTGCGACACCGGCATCACGCACTATCCGAACGCCAAGAACGTGATCTGGCAGTACGACGTCAATGGCGACAAGCTGGCGAACCCGAAGGCGTTCATCGACATGACGCTCGACGGCAAGTCGGGCTTCGCGGACGGGCTGCGGGTCGACATCGACGGCAACATCTGGGTCGGCGCCGGCTGGGTCGGCGAAGGCTATGACGGCGTCCACATCTTCGCGCCGGATGGCGTCCGCATCGGCCAGATCAAGCTGCCGGAGATCTGCGCCAATGTCTGCTTCGGCGGCAAGAAGCGCAATCGCCTGTTCATGACCGCGAGCCAATCGCTCTATGCGGTCTATGTGGAGACGCAGGGCGCGCATATCTGTTAGGCCGGAAAACCGCCCTTGCTACGAGGCGTCCCTGCGAAAGCGGGGATGCCTCGTCAACGATGGGGCCACACTCACACTGCCGTCCCGGACAGGCGCGCGGTACGCGCGCGCAGATCCGGGACCCATAACCCCAGGGAGACGTGCGAGGCACGATGGTCGATCCTCCTCGCCCAGCCACATCTGCCTGCGGCTCCGGGTCCGAATCAAGACCGGGACCCGACGAACGGACGCACCTCGCCTTCTGAAACGAATAAATCGTTTGCTATTTTTCGGAAATCATGTTCTTCTCTCGCCATCCCGCCTCATGCAAGGGGCGTAGCGCGCGATCGTCACGACACGCGAGGCGGGGATGCGATGGCCGCGGTTGAGCCGCAGCGTGTCCCTGGATGCGCGGACGAACGGCTTTGCCGCGGACGTGAAATCGCGTGGTCCTGGCGCCCCGAAGCAGGCGTCAAGTCCGTGGTGATGCCCAGCGCATCGCGCGGGCGACGGTGTCTACGAGCCGGCACACCGGGGAGATCGCGTATAAGCGTGAAGACATCGCGCGGGGAATGCCGGATGTTCGGCTGAACCTGTGGTGACTGCCGCCTGCTTTCTTTTCTGCAGGCGGGCCATGGGTGAGGCCTTCACCCGGCATTCCCCGCGCCCTTGCACTCTCGTGAGGGACATGTTCGCTGCATGCACTCGGGCGCGAAACGCCGCGAGGACGAGATCGTATGTCATTTGCTGCTTGAGCCGCAAATCAGTCGCACCACCGCTGTCGTCCCGGGCAAGCCACGATGCGCGCAGCGCGTCGTGGCGCCGACCCGGGACCCATACGCCGCGGCGGCCGTGATAGGCGAAGGTCGACAACGCATTCGCCCCAAACTACTCCCTGGGGTTATGGGTCCCGGCGTTCGCCGGGACGACAGAGAGTCTGTGGCTACAGCCGAGCTATCCCGTATTTCTCAACCCCGCCGAGATGCCGTTGATCGTCAGCTGAATCCCGCGCAGCACCTGCTCGTCCGGGTTCTGCGCGCGGTGCTCCTTGAGAAGCTCGACCTGCACGTGGTTGAGTGGATCGAGATACGGAAAGCGGTTGCGCACCGAGCGCTCCAGCAGCGGATTGCCCTGCAGCAAGCGCTCCTGTCCCATGATATCGAGCAACGTCTCGATCACCAGATTCCATTCGCGCCGGATGCGGCCAAAAATCTTTTCGCGCAGGGCCTCGTCCGGGACCAGCTCGGCATAGCGCGAGGCGATGGCGATCGAGCTTTTCGCGAGCACCATGTCCATGTTCGAGAGCAGCATGCGGAAGAACGGCCATTCCTGATAAAGCTCGCGCAGGAACGGCATGCCCTGCTCCGGATTTTCCGCGATCCAGGTCTCGACCGCGCTGCCGAAGCCGTACCAGCCCGGCAGCATCAGCCGGCACTGCGCCCAGGAGAACACCCAGGGGATCGCACGCAGGTCCTCGATCGCGCGGGTCTTCTTGCGCGAGGCCGGGCGGCTGCCGATGTTGAGGGTGGCGATCTCGTTGATGACCGTCGAGGCCCAGAAATATTCGACGAAGCCGTCGGTCTCGTAGACGAGGCCCCGATAGGCCTTGAAGGCGAGCTCCGAGAGCCGATCCATGGCAGTCAGATACTCGCGCTTCGGCGCCGGCTGCCGCGGATGCAGCAGACTCGCTTCGAGCGTCGCCGCGGCGAGGATCTCCAGGTTGTTGCGGCCGACCTCGGCGTTGGAATACTTGCTGGAGATGATCTCGCCCTGCTCGGTGATCCGGATCTGGCCGTTCACGGCGCCGCCGGGCTGGGCGATGATGGCGTCATAGCTCGGACCGCCGCCGCGGCCGACCGATCCGCCGCGGCCATGGAACAGCCTGAGCCGAATGCCATGGCGTTCGAAGATGTCGACCAGGCCGATCTCGGCCTTGTAGAGCTCCCAGCCCGAGGTGACGAAGCCGCCGTCCTTGTTGCTGTCGGAATAGCCGAGCATGACCTCCTGCACGGCGCCGCGACTGTCGACCAGGCGGCGGTAATCGTGCAGCGCCAGCATGCGGTCCATGATGGCGCTGGAGGCCTGCAAATCCTCGATCGTCTCGAACAGCGGCACGATGTTGACGGCGCAGCGGCCCGATGGATCGATCAGGCCGACCTCCTTGAGCAGCAGCGCCACCTCGAGCATGTCCGACATGCCCTTGCACATCGAGATGATGCACTGGGGAATCACATCGGCGCCGAACGTGGCGTGCGCCTCGGCAGCGGCGCGGAACAGCGCGAGCTCGCCGATGGTCTCGTCGCTGTACTTGACGAATTGCGATACAAGCGGCCGCGCATTGCGCAACTCGCTGACAAGCAGGCCGACCCGCGCATCCTCGCTCAACGCCATATAGGACATGCCGGGCATCGCTGTGTCGATCAGCTCGGCGACGGTTCGCTCGTGCACCGCCGAGTTCTGGCGGATGTCGAGCCGGGCCAGATGGAAGCCGAAGCAATCCACGGCACGCCGCAGCAGCCGCAGCCGCCCGCGGGCGATCACCTCGGCATTGTTGGCGACCAGCGAGTGATGCAGCACGTCGAGATCATCCTGCATCTGCTTGACGCTGTCGTAAGGCGCCACCGCCGCCACGGGAAGGCGGCTGATCTGGATACCGAGCTTCTTCGCCGTCGCCGCCAAGCGCGCATAGATGCCGGACACCGCCAGGCGATATGGCTCGCCGTGACGATGCGGCGACGTGTCCGGCGAGCGCTCGGCCAGCGCACGCAGCTCCTCGGAGACATCGGCGAGATGCGCGGCGATGGACAGCTCGCTGCCGAGCAGGTGCAGTTCCTCGAGATAGTAGTGCAGCGCCAGGCTGGATTGCAGCTTGAGCGTTCCGCGCATCACCTCGGCGGTGACGAACGGATTGCCGTCGCGATCGCCGCCGATCCAGCTCCCCATGCGCAGGAACGAGGCGAGATCGCCCGCCACCTCCCCTCCGTCATTGAGCCGATCCTCGAGCGAGCACAGCAGACGCGGCACCTCACGCAGAAACGTGTAGTCGTAGAACGACAGCCCGTTGGTGACCTCGTCGAGCACCGTCAGCTTGGTCCGGCGCAGCAGGTTGGTCTGCCACAGCGTCAGCACGGCGCGGCGCAGCGCCTCGTCATTGGCCTCCCGCTCATCCGGCGTCAGCTGCATCCGCTCGCGGCGATCGAGCAGCATCGCGATCTCCATCTCGCGATCCATCGTGCTCTTGCGCCGCACCTCGGTCGGGTGCGCGGTCAGGACCGGGCTGACCAGCGCCGTCGAGAAGAACTTGCGCAGATCGGAAGCCTCGAACCCGGCGGATTTGGCGTGAGCGAGCGTCGCCGCCAGCATGCCGGCCCCGCCATTGGAATCGCTCTTGGCACGCATGCGCCGGATGTTGTTCTGGTCCTCGGCAATGTTGGCGAGGTGCGAGAAATAGCTGAAGGCGCGGACGATGCGGACGGTCTCAGCCGTCGTCATGCCGTCGAGGATCTGCTCCAGCTCGCGCCGCGCCTGGCGGTCTTCGTCGCGGTGGAAGCGCACCGAGGTCTGGCGGATGCGCTCGACGAGGTCGAACAATTCGGCGCCTTCCTGGTCGCGGACCGTATCGCCGAGGATGCGGCCGAGCAGCCGGATATCGTCCCGCAGCCGCGCATCCTCCTCCATGGCCTGCGCCTCGGCGGCGCGGTTGGGACGGATTTCCTCGCTCATGGTTTGCGGCGACATGGATGCGCTCTCCAGCAGCTGCCCATTTACGGGTCAGTCTGCCGTATCTATACCGCAGCGCAAGATCAAGAAAGAGGCGTCGCCTGCCCTATTCAATGCTCACGTGACGTCTTCTCATCGCTGAGAGCCGCCAATCGATCAGATCTTTCGCCCTGCCTGCGCCCAATAGGGGTCGCGCAGCCGCCGCTTGAAGATCTTGCCGGAATCCTCACGAGGCAATTTGTCCTGGATTTCGATGTGCTTGGGCACCTTGTAGTCGGCCAGCGAAGCCCTGAGCCGGTGTCTGATCTCGCCGGTGTCCAGCACGACGCCGGGCTGCGGCTCGACCACGGCCATCAGGGCTTCCCCGAACTCGGCATCGGGAATGCCGAATACGGCGCAATCGTGCACGCCGGGCACGGCATGCAATACGGCTTCTATCTCGGCCGGATAAATGTTGACGCCGCCGGAGATCACCATGTCGCGCTTGCGGTCGCACAGGAAGACGTAGCCCTCAGCGTCCATGTAGCCGACGTCCCCGGACGTAATGAAGCCGTCGCGGTCGATCTCGGCACGCTTCTCCGGCTTGTTGTGATAGGTAAAATCCGGATTGCCCGCGATGCGCGAATAGATCTCGCCAACCTCGCCCTCCGGCAGGATGCGGCCGTCCTCGCCGAGGAAACGCAGCTCGGCGCCCGGCGAGACCTTGCCGACGGTGCCGGGCTTGCGCAGCGCGTCCTCGGAAGTCGCGAAGGTCACGGCACCGGATTCGGTCGAGCCGTAGAACTCGTAGATGACCGGCCCCCACCAGTCGATCATCGCGCGCTTGACGTCGGCCGGGCACGGCGCGGCAGCATGAATGACATGGCGCAGCGACGATACGTCGTAGCGGCGGCGAACCTCCTCCGGCAGCTTCATCAGCCGGATGAACATCGTCGGCACCATGAAGATCGTATCAATCCGCTCTGTCTGGATGATGCCGAGAAATTCTTCCGGCTCGAAGCGCGGCATCAGCACCAGCGCGCCGCCGAGACGTCCGGCACGCAGGCCGAACGCATTCGGGGCAGAATGATACAGCGGCCCCGGCAAGAGCGCGCGCGAGCCCGGCTTCAAGCCGTAGATCAGCGCTCGCATGCGCTCGGCCGAAGCCGCCTGCTCGACCGTCGGCGCATTGCGGCGCACGCCCTTGGGATGACCGGTCGTGCCGGAGGTGTAGATCATGTTCTGCGGCTGCGGCACCTGCGGCCCTTCGTAAGGGCTCTGCTGGGCAAGCCAGCCCTCGAACTCGATTGCGAACTCCGGGGGTTCGATCAGATCCGCGCCGATCTTGTAGTTGGATAGAATCTCCGGCGGTGTGGGCACGCTGAGCGCCGTGACATCGGCCGGTATCGCCCCGGCGAGCTGATGCAGCAGATCGGCGTGACCGATCAGCACCTTCGTACCGGAGTCCCTGATGATGTAGTCGATCTCCTCCGGTTTGAAGTGCCAGTTCACCGGCACGCCATAGGCGCCGAGCCGCATCGCGCCATAGGCGGCCTCGATGAAGGCGATGTCGTTGCGCATGAGAATGCAGACGCAATCGCCCTGGCCCACGCCGAGCTTCGCGAGGCCGCTGGCGATCCGCGCGGCGCGGTCGGCGATTTCGGCGTGGCTGCGCCGGCGCTCGCCGGAGATGATGCCGCAGAACAGGGAGGACGTTTCCATTTTCTTTGTTATCCGATCTGGCGTCGGTTTGAGTTTCGGCCGTCATTCCGGGGCGATGCGCCGCGACAAAACGGCGGAGCCGTCTTGCGCGGAGCATCGAACTCAGGTGCGCAGTTGCGCACCGGAGAATCTCGAGATTCCGGGCCTGCTCCTTCGGAGCATCCCGGAATGACGGACTCAGTCCGCAAACTTCGGCGCGCGCTTCTCGATGTTGGCGCGCACCGATTCGAGCTGGTTCGGACTGCCGATCAGCTTCTGCTGCTCGACCGATTCGGCGAGCAGCGCCGGCCCCGGATCGACCGAGAGATTGTTCAGCATCCGCTTGGCGGCGCGGATCGCATCCGGATTCTTGCCGGCGATCTCACGCGCGGTCTCCAGCGCAGCCGCGCGCGGATCGGCGCAGATGCGGGTAACGAGGCCGTAGGACTGGCCTTCCTCCGGCGAGAACACCCGGCCCGTGTAGGTCAACTCGCGCAGGATGTCGTCGCGCATCAGGGTCGCCAGGATCGGCGTGCCCGCCATGTCGGGCACCAGACCCCACTTGATCTCCATAATCGACATCTTGGTGTCCGGCGCGACGTAGCGCATGTCCGCGCCGAGCGCGAGCTGGAAGCCGCCGCCATAGGCGACGCCATGCACTGCAGCAATCACCGGCACCGGCAGCTGCCGCCAGCCCCAGACAGCCTGCTGCGCGAAATTCGCCTTGCCGTGGGTGCGAATGGTGAGATCGCGCGTCTCGCCGCCGGGTATGCCGTTGCCGCCGGACTCCTTCATCGCGGCGAAGCGGCCCATGTCGAGGCCGGCGCAGAAGGCACGCCCCTCGCCGGACAGCACCACCGCCCGCAGTCCCTTCTCCTTCGACAGCCGCTCGGTCGCCGCGACCAGCGCCTCGAACATCTCCATGTCCAACGCATTCATCTTGTCGGCGCGAACCAGGCGAACGTCGGCGACGCCGTCCTTGATCTCGATCGCGAGGCGGTTGTCCATCGAGCGGTCTCCCTACGGATGTCTTTGTGACTTTACAGAAGGCTGTCGGAGCGATTTAGTCAATCGACCAATTAACTCACAACATGTCAGGCGGAAACTCCCATGTTCAAGGACAATCTCCTCGAAGGTCGACGCATTCTGGTGACCGGCGGCGGCACGGGCCTTGGCAAAGCGATGGCTGCACGCTTCCTGCAACTCGGCGCCGAAGTGCATATTTGCGGCCGGCGGAAAATCGTCTGCGACGAGACCGCGACCGAACTCATGGACCTCTACGGCGGCCGCGTGACCAGCCATGGCGTCGACATCCGCAATGCCATGGCGGTGGAGGAAATGATCGAGGCCATCTTCCAGGAAGGCGGTCTCACCGATCTCATCAACAACGCGGCCGGCAACTTCATCTCCCGCACCGAGGAATTGAGCCCGCGCGGCTTCGATGCCGTCGCCAACATCGTGATGCACGGCACGTTCTACGTGACGCATGCCGTCGGCAAGCGCTGGATCGCTGCGAAGCAGCCGGGCAACGTCGTGTCGATCACGGTGACGTGGGTGCGCAACGGCTCGCCCTATGTGGTGCCATCGGCGATGAGCAAGTCGGCGATCCACGCCATGACGATGTCGCTCGCGACTGAATGGGGCCGCTATGGCATCCGCCTCAACACCATCGCGCCCGGCGAAATCCCGACCGAAGGCATGAGCAAGCGCATCAAGCCCGGCGACGAGGCCGGCGCGCGGACCAAGGCGATGAACCCGATGGGTCGCGTCGGCACCATGGAGGAGCTGCAGAACCTCGCGGTGTTCCTGATCTCCGGCGGCTGCAACTGGATCAACGGCGAGACCATCGCGATGGACGGCGCCCAGGCGCTGGCGATGGGCGGCAACTTCTATCAGTTGCGCGACTGGAGCGACGACGATTGGACCAAGGCCAAGGAGTCGATCAAGGCGCAGAATGAGAAGGACCGCGCGACGCGCACGAGCTGATGGTCCAATCACCCGGTTGATCGGCGACGTGCGCCCTGTAGACTGATCGAGAGATGCTTGCTCCGGCGCGATCCGGGGCGAGGACCACGACAAGACATCAAACAAAGAACAAGACGCAATCGGAGGGGAAACATGTCCGTCTCGACGGCATCGTCGACGCTCGTCGACGTCGTGCGCGACAGAGCGCAAACGCTGGGCTCCGCCACCGCCTATGAGTTCGAGGGGCGCATCACCAGCTTCGCCGCGTTCGACCGCAAGACCAACCAGGTCGCCAACGCGCTGAAGGCGCTCGGCATCAAGCCGCACGAGCGGATCGCCTATTTCGGCAAGAACAGCGACATCTATTTCGAGCTGCTCGTCGGCGCCATGAAGGCCAACGTCGTCATGGCGCCGGTGAACTGGCGCCTCGCCGGTCCCGAGGTCGCCTTCATCGTCGAGGATTGCAGGGCTCCTGCCCTCTTCGTCGGGCCGGAATTCATCACGATGATCCGAAACATCCGCGACCAGATTCCAAGCGTGCGGCACATCATCACCACCGAGGGCGGCGCACCGGAATGGCAGGACTACACGGCTTGGCGCGACGCGCAGAGCGCGGATGATCCGGGCGTTCCGATCACGCCGCAGGACATCGCGCTGCAGCTCTACACCTCCGGCACCACCGGCAAGCCGAAGGGCGCGATGCTGTCGCACGCCAACTTCCTCAACCTCGTCAACACCGGCAATCCCGAGGAGAAACCGGACTGGAACAAATGGTCGACCGACGACGTCTCGCTGACGCGATGCCGATCTTCCACATCGGCGGCTCCGGCTGGGGCCTGATGAGCCTCTATCACGGCGCCCGCGGCGTGATCGCCCGTGAGTTCGATCCGACCAGGATCCTCGACTTCTTCGAGCAGTCCGGCATCACCAAGCTGTTCATGGTGCCGGCGGCGATGCAGTTCGTGGTGCGGCAGCCGCGCGCGCGGCAGGTCGATTTCTCCCGCCTGAAATACATGCTCTACGGCGCCTCGCCAATCCCGGCCGCGCTGCTCAAGGAATGCATCGACGTGTTCAAATGCGGCTTCGTGCAGATGTATGGCATGACCGAGACCACGGGCACCATCATCGCGCTGCCGCCCGAGGACCATGTCGAGGGACTGGAGCGCATGCGCTCCGCCGGCAAACCGCTGCCCGGCATCGAGGTCGCGATCATCGATATCAACGGCAACCCGCTGCCCCCGCGCCAGGTCGGCGAGATCGCCACCCGCTCCGGCTCCAACATGGCCGGCTACTGGAATCTGCCGGAGGCCACCGCGCGCACGCTTGGCAAGGACGGCTGGCTGCGCACGGGTGATGCCGGCTACATGGACGAGGACGGCTACGTCTACATCCACGACCGCATCAAGGACATGATCATCTCCGGCGGCGAGAACATCTATCCGGCCGAGGTCGAGAGCGCGATCTGCGATCATCCCGATGTCGCCGAGGCCGCGGTGATCGGCATTCCCGACGACAAATGGGGCGAGGCCGTCAAGGCGATCGTCGTGATGAAGCCAGGCAAGCGCGCCACTGAGACCGACATCATCAATTTCACCCGCACCCGCATCGCCGGCTTCAAGACGCCGAAGAGCGTCGACTTCCTCGACGCCCTGCCGCGCAATCCCTCCGGCAAGATCCTGCGGCGTAATCTGCGCGACCCGTACTGGGCGGGCAAGGACCGGCAGGTCAATTGAGTGCACGCACCGCCATCCTGGATCGCTTCGCTTGCGCTCGCGATGACGCCGTGGAGAGAGTGCGCGCTCCCTCTCCGCCGTCATTGCGAGGCGCCTTGCGCCGAAGCAATCCAGGGCTCCGGAGACGACGCTCGATTGCATCAATTGCGCTTGCGACAGGGCCCTGCCGCTCAACAGCGTGTCACCGCTTGTTCACCCCCATGTAGCCGAACAGGAAGCCGGCGACCTTCCGCATCTGGATCTCCTCGCTGCCCTCGGTGATGCGGTAGCGGCGATGGTGGCGGTAGATGTGCTCGAACGGCTTGTGGCGCGAATAGCCCATGCCGCCATGGACCTGGATCGCGCGGTCGGCCGCCTCGCAGCACAGCCGATTAGCCCAGTAGTTGCACATCGAGACCTTGTCCGAGAGTGTGTGCTCGACCTGGGCCTGGGTGAGCTGGTCCATCTCCCAGGCCGTCTTGCGGATCAGCAGCCGCAGCATCTCGGCCTGGGTCGCCAGCTCGACCAGCGGCCACTGAATCGCCTGGTTCTCGGCCAGCGCCTTGCCGAACGGTTTTCGCTCACGCGCGTAATTCACACTCTCATTGATGCAGTAGACGGCCGCGCCGAGCGAGCTCGCCGCCTGGCGGATGCGGTTCTCATGGACGAAGCATTGCGCCAGCGACAGCCCGCGCCCGACCTCGCCGAACTGCGCATCCTCCGGCACGAACACGTCGGTGAAGCTGACGCGCGGATGATCGGTCGGCATGTTGAAGGTCCAGAGATACTCCTCGACCTTCACACCCTCGGTCTTGGCCGGCACCAGAAAGCAGGTGATGCCGCGCGCGTCACCATCATTGCCCGAGGTGCGCGCGAACAGTGCACAGTGGGTGGCGACGTGCATGCCCGTCGTCCACATCTTCTCGCCGTTGATCAGCCAACCCTTGATGTTGTCGCGGGTGGCCGGAACGGCCTTGGTTTCCATGTGGGTCGCGTCCGAGCCGTGATGCGGCTCGGTGAGACCGAACGTGATGCGGTACTTGCCGGTGATCGAGCCGTCGATCATCGCCTTCTGGTCGTCGCGGCCGTACCGGTCGAGCATGGTGACGATCGGCAGATTGCCGACGATCGAATGCTCGTTCTGCAGATCGTTGTGCAGGCCAAGGCCCTTCGAGGCGAAATGCTCGCGGATCACGGCCATCCAGAGATTGGAGCCGTCCTTGCCGCCATAGCGCTTCGGGATCGCGAAGCGCAGGTGCCCAGCCGCATCGGCACGATCCTTGGCCTTGCGCAGCAGTTGCTCCCACTCATGCCGCGGCAGGCCGCCATTCTCGAAATCGGTGCGCGCCCATTCGCGACGATGATCGAAGAAGCGGATGTTGTCGTCGGCCTGCTCCAGCGGCTTGATCTCGGCGGCGATGAAGCGATCGAGCTCGTCGAGGTAGGCGACCAATTCTTTCGGCAAGGAAAAATCCATGGCGTGTCTCCCTGTGCGTCTCGTTGTTGTTATTGATCTTGGTCGGCGCGACCTCCCGTCGCGTGCTTGTGGCGCGCAGCGCCGTTGCGTATTTGGATGACTGCAACACCTGCGCGGGCGCTAAGCTGATGCGCGACAGCCAATCAGAAAACAGGAGGAACAACCGATGGAGCTGAAGTTTTCGAGAGTGACGCGCAAGGGGCCGATCACGATCGTCACCCTGGCGCGCCCCGAGGTCTACAACGCGCTGCACATCGAGGCGCATTACGAACTCGAGCGCGTGTTCGACGCCTTCGCCGCCGATCCCGAGCAGTGGGTCGCGATCGTCACCGGTGAGGGCGACAAGGCGTTCTGCGCCGGCAACGACCTGAAATGGCAGGCGGCCGGCGGCGCGCGCGGCTGGGGCAAGAGCGGCTTCGGCGGCCTGACCTCGCGCTTCGATTGCGACAAGCCGCTGATCGCGGCCGTCAACGGCGTCGCGATGGGCGGCGGCTTCGAGATCGCGCTCGCCTGCGACCTGATCATCGCCGCCGAGAATGCGACCTTCGCCCTGCCCGAGCCGCGCGTCGGCCTCGCCGCGCTCGCCGGCGGCCTGCAGCGCCTGCCGCGCCAGATCGGCATGAAGCGCGCGATGGGCATGATCCTCACCGGGCGCCATGTCGGTGCCCGCGAGGGCCACGAGCTCGGCTTCGTCAACGAGGTGGTGCCGCAGGGCGAGGTGCTGGCGGCCGCTGAGCGCTGGGCGGAGACGATCGCCAAGAACTCGCCGATGTCGATCCGCGCCTCCAAGCAGGCGATCGAGAAGGGCCTTGCGGTCTCGCTGGAGCAGGCCATCACCGAGCAGCGCGACTACCCGGCGGTGCAGGCGATGATCCATTCGCAGGACTACATCGAGGGACCGAAGGCGTTCTCGGAGAAGCGGCCGCCGAGGTGGCTCGGGCGGTGAGTTATCCGATACTTCGCATGCTCTGGGCCTGATCGCGCCGGGTTGTCTCCGCTCCGTCATGGCCGGGCTTGACCCGGCCATCCACGTCTCGCAGCAGACTCGTGAAGAGATGGATGCCCGGGTCAAGCCCGGGCATGACGCCGGTGGGTTAGGAGCCATCGGTGCTCCTCCCAGCTTCGCGCTTGTAGGACGCGTAGTTCGGCTGATCGACGGCGAGCTTGGCGAGTGTGGTCCGCCAGAGGTGCTGCTTCAGGCCCGGTGTCTGGAGACCAACGGCGCCGCTGGCGATCTGAGCCGTGAGCGCTCGATTGAGTTCGAGTAAATCACCATCCTGTCCCAGCAATTCTCTCAACCGCGCATGCTCCGCCTCATCTGCCGCAGCCGCCTGTGTCAGCTGTCGCACCACGAGATCGAGCGCGTTGATGCCCACGCGCAGCTTGAACGCCTGGTGCCCCGAGATCAGCGGCGCGATGTCGTTGCGCAGGAAGTCGGCGACGGATTGCACCAGCTCGGTCGGCGTCGGCTCGTCCTGCATCAGCCCTCTCCCCTCGGCGCAAGCAATCGCAACAGATCGATCTCGGTCTCCGACGCGCGGCGGCCGATCATGGCGCGCTCCATCGAATGGTCGGGACCGATGCGAAAACGCTGCATCATGCCGCAGCACATCACGCCCCAGCGCAGCGTGCCCATGACCTCCCAGAACTTCACTCTATCAGCGTCGACCTTGCGGCCCCCGCCCTCGTAGCCCGCGAACAGCTCCTCACGCGATCCGAAGCCACCGACCGGCTTGTCGATTTCGCCGAAGCGCCAGGAGTTGACGCAGATCCAGCCGAGATCCTCCATGGGATCGCCGAGATGGGCGAGCTCCCAGTCGAGCACGGCGCGCACGCCATCGCGGCCGATGATGAGATTGCCGTTGCGGAAATCACCGTGCACCAGCGTGATCTCAGCCGGGGGACCGGGATCGTTCTGCGACAGCCAGCGCAGGGCCAGATCGAACACCGGGCGCGGCCAGTCGAAGCTTTGATATTCCCGTGCGAGCTCCGCGATCTCCTTGGTCGCGGTCATCCCGCGCAACGCGGGCAGCGTCTCGCGTCGAATCCCGTGGATGCCGGCGGCGATGCCGCCCAGCTGGCGCGCGAGGCGCGGCCTCGCCTCGGCGAATTCGGCATCACGCAGGATCTTGCGCGCGATGGTCTCGCCCTCGACGCGGCGCATGATGAAACCGGCGCCGAGATCGTCCTCCGGTCGCAGCACGTGCAGGACCTCGGGCGACGGCACGCCGGCGGCATAAGCGAGCCGCATCAGCGCCGCCTCGTTGTCGAGCCCGGCGGCACGCCCGGGCGCGGCGCCGTAGCCCTTCGGCGAGCGGCGCAGGATGGCGCCGACATCACCACCGGGATGGACGATGTCGAAGCGCCACGTCTCCTGGCTGGCGCCGCCGGAGAGTTTCGCGGCGCCGCTCACACCGGTCGCCCCCGGCATGAACGAGGCGACGCAGCGGGACAGCTCGGTCTCGATCATTGGCCCTTGAACTTGGCCGGGCGCTTTTCGAGGAACGCGGTGACGCCTTCCTTGAAATCCGAAGTGCTGCCTGCGACGCGCTGCGACTGAAATTCCGCGTTGAGCTGCTCCTCGAAAGAGTTCTCCGGGCTGTCCCAGTACAGCTGGCGGATCTGCGCCAGCGCCACCGTCGGCCCGTTGGCGAGCTCGTGCGCGAGCTTCATCGTCTCCTCCTTCAGGACCGCATCGTCATAGACGCGGTTGACGAGGCCCCATTGCAGCGCCGTCTCGGCCGGCAGCTTCTCGCCCAGCAGCGACAGCTCGATCGCGCGGGCCTTGCCGACGAGGCGCGGCAACAGCCAGGTCGAGCCGCAATCAGGCACCAGTCCGATGCGGCGGAAGGCCTGCAGAAAGTAGGCGGACTTCGCGCACAGGATCATGTCGCCCATCACTGCGAAGCTCATGCCGGCGCCGGCGGCCGGGCCATTCACCGAGGTCACGATCGGGCAATGCAGATTGCGCAAGCGGCGCAGGAACGGATGGAAGGCGGTCTCGAGCGCGGCGCCGGCATTGCTGCGGCCGGGCTTGGCCTGCGCATTGCGGCCCTGCAGGTTGGCGCCGGTGCAGAACGCGCGGCCGGCGCCCGTCACGACGAGGCAGCGCACCGCAGCCTTCTTCTCCTCGATCTCGTCGAGCGCTTCGGCCAACCCGCCGAGCATGTCGATCGAGACCGCGTTCATCACCTCCTGATGGTCGAGCGTGAGGATGGCGACGGGCCCGTCGAAATCGAGCGTGACGTGCTTGTACTGCATGGTTTCCTCTCAAGAGCTTTTCGGTCGCTGCATTCTTCGCGGCGGAAATTCGAAGCGCAGCCCGGTTCGGTCAGCATATTTGATTTTTGCGCTTCGCTTGTCCATGGTTGCATCATCCAAATAACCGAAGCGACGCGCAGCGCGCTCACATCATCACGGAAACGCCCGAGAGAACCCCATGACCATGTTCGACCTCACCGGCCGTGTGGCCGTCGTCACCGGCGGTAATGGAGGCATAGGCCTCGGTATTGCCCAGGCACTTGCGTCCAGTGGCTGCAACGTCTCGATCTGGGGCCGCAACGCCGAGAAGAGCAAGGCGGCTGCGGCGTCGATGGCCGCCGGGCCCGGCAAGGTCGACACCCGCATCTGCGACGTGACCAGCGCCGCTTCCGTCAACGAGGCGATGAAGGCCACGCTCGACACGTTCGGTCGGGTCGACGGCTGCTTTGCCAATGCCGGCATCGGCGGCGGTGGCCGCAAGCCGTTCATCGAGCGCAGCGAGGAGGAATGGCGCACGATGTTCGCAACCAATCTCGACGGCGTGTTCCATGCGTTCCAGGCTGCCGCGAGGCACATGACCGCGCGCGCCGAAGCCGGTGACGCGTTCGGCCGGCTGGTTGCCACCTCGAGCCTGGCCTCGCTGTTCGGCACCGCGCGCAACGAGCACTATGCCGGGACCAAAGCCGCGCTGAATGCGCTGTGCCGCGCGCTCGCGGTGGAGCTGGCGCGCTATGGCGTCACCGCGAATGCCATCCTGCCTGGCTGGATCAAGAGCGACATGACCGCGGGCATCATGGGCAACGAGAAGTTCGTCGCCAACGTCATGCCGCGTATCCCGGTGCGCCGCTTCGGCGAGCCGTCGGATTTCGGCGGCATCGCCGTCTACCTCATGAGTAAGGCGTCCTCCTATCACACCGCCGACTGCTTCGTGATCGACGGCGGCTATACCGCATTCTGATTCCTCGCAGCGGGTGGTGAGCCGGTGCGCCGGCTCACCAGAGGGGGATTGTTCCGTGCTGCGCTCCAAGATTTCCGAAATTTAATCCGCCTCTGGCTGCCACGCCCCCGTGACGCCGGCGTTGTCATCCATCACATAACGGAGAGAATTCCCAGGAAGGATGCCATGAAGCGCGGTATGACGGTTTTGGCCTGTGTGTCTGCCCTGGCTGTGGCCGGCTACTTTGCGATGGCAAAGTGGGGCATCCAGCACGAGAGCCGCGAGTTCTTCGATGCCGCGCGGCAGCGGTCGATCAATGTCGATGTCGCGGTGCGCAAGGACTACGAGATGAAGGCCAATGCCGGGCTGTGGCGGCTGCCCGTGGCCATCATCAGCAACGGCAACACGGTCAAGAACACCGAGTACTCGTTCCTCGCGAACGTGTTCGCCGCGCGCGGGTACCTCGTCGCCAGCGTCCAGCAGGACCTGCCTACCGATCCGCCGCTCGTCACCAAGGTCGGGATGCCATATGTCGGCCGGCTCGACGTCTACCAGAAGGGCGAGGCCAACATCCTCTGCGTGCTGAACGAGATGAAGAAGCGTCATCCGAATGCCGACTACGATCACCTGACCCTGGTCGGCCACTCCAATGGCGGCGACACCGCGATGTATTTCGCCAAGGAGCATCCGAACATCGTCTCGCAGGTGGTGACGCTCGACAATCTGCGCGTGCCTTTCGTCATCAGGGACAAGCTCAAGATCCTGTCGTTCCGCTCGGATGATCCGCAATTCAAGACCGACCCCGGCGTGGTGCCGACGCATGTCGACAGGAAGAGCGGCATCGACATCATCAAGACCGAGTTCCAGCACACCTGGATGAGCGACCGTGGCCCCTACACGGCGCGGGAACGGATCCAGGCGACGCTCGACAAATATCTCGGCGGCGATGCAACGAGCGAGCTGGCCCCGGCAGATACCGACAATCTGATCGTGACCAACGGGGCAGCCGCCCTTCCCTGATCTGGCAATCAGCGCGACGGCACGACCGGCGAAATGCGAAGGGCGGCCGCGCAATCGCGCAGCCGCCATCGCAGACGTCAGTCCTGCGGTTTCTTGGCCGGCGGGCCGCTCTTGTTCCCCGGCATGCCCTTGATGTTCGACGGGTCCTGCGCGCTGACGTCCGGATTATGGCGGTTGATCGTGGACGAGCCCACCGTGCCGCTTCCCGTCTCAGTGCCCGGTCCGTTCTTGTTGCCTGGCGCGCCCTGGATGCCCGCTCCGGAATTCTGCGCACTCGGCGGCGGCGTGGTCTGTGGGCTGCCCTGCGCCAGCGCGGACGTGGCCGAGACGACGAATGCGCAAGCAATCAGACTGATCATTGGTTTCATGGCGCGACCTCCATTTGTCGTTGCCGTGTGCTGTCCGAACGTAGCGCTGGCGGAGCCGTTCCCGGGAACATCGAATTTCCGCGAAGACGGCGCTGATGTGCGCAACCCCTGCCCGCTTTATTGGCTTCCGCATCGCGTCACAGCCCACTACGGTCGGGGAACCGACGCACCAGAGGCCTCTAGATGGAATACCTCTCCACCGATCTCAGCCCGCGCGAGCGCTACAAGATCCTGACCTCCTTCGTGCTGCCGCGGCCGATCGCCTGGGTGACGACGAGAAGCGAGACCGGGATCGTCAACGCCGCGCCATTCTCGTTCTTCAACGTGCTCGGCGAGGACCCGCCGCTGTGCGTGTTCGCGATCAACCTGCGGCCCGATGGGCGGGTCAAGGACACCCTCGTCAACATCCGCCGCGGCGGCGAGTTCGTCGTCCACATCACCGACGAGCCGCTGGCGCAGGCGATGCACGAGACCGGCGGCGACTTTCCACCTGAGATCGGCGAGCCGGATCACCTCGGGCTCAAGCTTACACCGTCGCGGATGATCGGCGTTCCGCGGTTGGCGGAGGCACCGTTCGCGATGGAGTGCAAGACCTGGCAGCTCATCGACGTCAATGGCGATCGCGTGCTGGTGCTCGGCGAAGGCCTCGCTTTCCACATCCGCGACGAATTGTGGGACACCGAGAAGATGCGGGTCGAGATGGAGCTGTTCCATCCTGTCGGGCGCATGTTCGCCGACCGCTATTGCCGCACCAATGACCGGATGGATTTCCCGCCGGCGAAGGGCGCCGCCTGAGCGTTCCCGGCCGCCGGCACGGGCAGTCAGTAGGTCGCGGCGAGATAGTCGACGATCTTGCCGACATCGGCCGCGTCGATCGGGGCGCCATAGACCTTGATCATCTTGGTGACTTCGGCCTGCCAGAACTCCTTCCTGTTCTGCATCGGCGGCTGGGTCTTGATGTAGTCGGAGGAGTGACAGGCCGTGCAATTGCCCTGCACGACGGCGAGATCGGGCCCCGGCTTGAAGGCCGCCGTCTCCTGCGGAACCTGATAGTTGACCGGGGCTGCCGTGAGCGAGATGGGGCGGCCCGCCAGGCAGCCAAGTCCGACGGCCAGGGTGGCGATGAGGAAAGGCGTCCGACGCATGGTGATGCTCCTCAGGCCGCCGTGACGCGGACGGTTTCAACGACGTTGCGCAGATAGCCGGCCGGATTCCAGCGCGGCGTCTCCGGCTGGGTCTCGCCGGAATTGCTCGTGGCACGCACCTTGAGATCGTGGGCCCCCGCGGCCAGCTTCACCGGTAGCTTCCACTCGCGGAAGGAATATTTCCCGAGATCCTTGCCGAGCTTGGCGTCGGTCCAGGTCTTGCCGCCGTCGGTCGAGACCGCGACCTGCTTGATTCCCGTTCCGCCGTCGAATGCGAGGCCGCGCAGCATTGCCCTGCCCGCCTTGAGCTTTGCGCCATCGGCCAGGCTGGTGATGAACGAGCGGACCGTGAAGCGGTTGATCGGGATCGTCGCTTTCGGCGTGGTTCCGGGCTCGACGGCATTGTTCGGCGTGTCCGGAATTCGATAGGCCGATTTCATCCAGAAGCCGTCAAAGACGTTGTCGATGACAGTGATCTCGTTGAGGTGCTTGACCCAGTAGGTGCCGTAGTAGCCGGGCACGATCAGGCGCAGCGGAAAGCCGTTCAGGAACGGCAGATCCTCGCCGTTCATGCCGTAGGCCAGCATCACCTCGCCATCCATGGCGTGATCGAGGTCGAGCGCCTTGACGAAATCCGGCGTCTTGTCGATCACCGGGCCGTCCATGCCGCCGAAGGTGACCTGCCTGGCGCCGGCCTGAACACCCGCCATGTCGAGCACGGTCTTGAGCGGCACGCCACGCCAGCGCGCATTGCCCATGGCGCCATTGCCAAGCTGGCCGCCTGCGACGCGCGGCTCGAAGAAGCCGCGGCTGTTGCCGGAGCATTGGTTGACGGCGACGATCTCGGTCGCCTTCATCTTGCGGATGTCCTTGAGCGACAGCTTGAGCGGCTTGTCGACCTTTCCCCTGATCGCGAGCGTGAACTTGTCCGGATCGAGATCGTAAGGCAGGCCCGCCAAATGATAGCGGACGAAGAAGGCATTGTTCGGCGTGATCACGCCGTCATTGAACACCCCGAATGGCGTTTCGAGTTGCGGCGGCCGGCTGGTCAGACCGATCATCGGTCGCTTCTGCGGATATTTCACCAGCGGGCGCTCGCCATTGGCGAAGGGCAACGTCACCGTCTCCTCGGCCAGCGCACGGGTCGTGCCGAAGCTGCCCAGCAAAGCAGCCATCCCCGCTCCCTTGAGCAGATCACGTCTGTCGATCATGCAACTCCCTCCGGAGTGGTCGTTTTGAACCCGCGGTCGTCACCGCCGGCTCTCATCGAAATCTGGCGGCATGCACGGCCGCTGCGAATTGATCGTTGCACATTCTCGCACTGCGAGAAAAGCCGTGAACGTCCGCAATCATGGCATCGCAGCGCGGCAACGGACGAGACTTCGCACGTGCAACAAGAGCAATCGTGCATCGAACCGCAGGGCGGGCAAGCGGGGCCGTCAGGCGGCGTGTGCCCACCGACGGCGCCGGCGAGGGACGACGTTGGGCACGGCGCACTCCACAGTCGTTGCACGCCGCGATGAGCTCGCCGCGCCTTTGCGCACCCTACACGCGCAACTACGTGCCCTGCCCGATCTTGTCCTGTGTCCTGGTGTCGAAGTCGCTGGCGTCGTGGCGCTCGTGGAGCTGGCTCTTTGGATCGCCGGAGACGCGGTTGACCATGCGGCCGCGCTTCACAGGGGCGCGCTGCGCGATCTGGTCGGTCCAGCGCTGAACATTCCTGTAGTCCTGCACCGAGAGGAACTCGCCGCCTTCATAGAGCAGGCCCTTGGCGAGCGCGCCGTACCACGGCCACACCGCGATGTCGGCGATGGTGTAGTCGGGGCCGGCGAGATACTCGCTTTCGGCGAGACGGCGGTCGAGCACGTCGAGCTGGCGCTTCACCTCCATCGCGAAGCGGTCGATGGCATACTCGATCTTGGTCGGCGCATAGGCATAGAAGTGGCCGAAGCCGCCGCCGAGATAGGGCGCAGCTCCCATCTGCCAGAACAGCCAGGACAGGCATTCGGCGCGCTTGGCCGGCTCGGTCGGCAGGAAGGCGCCGAACTTCTCGGCCAGATACACCAGGATCGCGCCGGACTCGAATACGCGGATCGGTTCGGTCCCGCTGCGATCCAGCAGCGCCGGGATCTTGGAATTGGGATTGATGGCGACGAAGCCCGAACCGAACTGATCGCCCTCGCCGATCCGGATCAGCCAGGCGTCGTATTCGGCGCCGCTGTGGCCGAGCGCCAGCAGCTCCTCGAGCATCACTGTGACCTTCACACCGTTGGGCGTTCCCAGAGAATAAAGCTGCAAGGGATGACGGCCGACAGGCAATTCCTTCTCGTGCGTCGGACCTGCGATCGGCCGGTTGATGTTGGCGAAGCGGCCGCCGCTGGCCTTGTTCCAGGTCCAGACCTTGGGCGGCACATAGCTGTTCTGTTCAGACACGGCAGACTCCGGCGTGAGCGTCAGGAGCAAGCGTTTTAGGCGCATCTGCCGTGGAGCGGAAGCCATGCTGCGCGCGGGCGCCATCAGCATTTTCTGCATTGCGCGGTCGAACCTGCGATGACAGAACGGAGACAAGACAACAATGACGGTCCGTCACGGGCCGGCTCTTGGAAACGCCGATGACTGCAAGTACCCTGCCCCCCGACCGCATTCCCGTGATCGTCGGCGTGGGCGAGATCGTCGATCGTCCCAAGGATATCGGCGACGGTCTCGAGCCGCTGACGCTGCTCGAACAGGCGATCCGCCGTGCGGAAAATGACGCGGGCGCCAAGCTCATCCACGACATCGGCTCGCTCGACGTCGTCAACTTCCTGAGCTGGCGCTACCGCGATCCCGAGCAGCTTCTCGCGCAGCGGCTCGGCGTGACGCCGGCGCACTGCCACTATGGTCCGGTCGGCGGCGAGAGCCCGATCCGCTTTCTGCACGAGGCCGCCTTGCGCATCGCGCGCGGCGAATGCGAGGTCGCCGTGGTCTGCGGCGCCGAGGCGCAATCGACCGCGACCAAGGCCGACCGCGCCGGCGTGCCCTTGCCGTGGACGCCGTTCGCCCACGACGTCGAGGAGCCGAAGCGCGGCGCCGCGTTCCAGAAGCCGCTGGCGGTGAAGCTCGGCGTATTCCGCCCGGTCTCGGTCTATCCGTTCTACGAGGTCGCGAGCGCGGCCAAATGGGGCCAGACGCCGCGGCAGGCGCTCGCGGAATCCGGCGAGCTGTGGTCGCGCTTTTCCGCGGTTGCCGCCTACAATCCCAACGCCTGGCTGAAGCGGCACTTCGCGCCCGAGGAGATCACGACTCCGTCGGCCGACAACCGCCCGATCGCCTGGCCCTACACCAAGCTGATGGTCGCCAATCCCATGGTCAACATGGGCGCGGCGCTGATCCTGACCAGCTTGGCCAAGGCGCGTGCGGCAGGCATTGCCGACAACCGCATGATCTATCCGCTCGGTGGCGCAGCGGCGGAGGATCCGCGCGACTACCTCACGCGCGATCAGTTCGCCGAGAGTCATCCGCAGAACGCCGTGTTGCGGGCCGCAATGAACATCGTCGGCGGCAACGGCGCGGCGTTCGACGTCATCGAGCTCTACAGCTGCTTTCCCTGCGTGCCGAAGATGGCACGGCGGATCCTCGGCCTCGGCGCCGACGTGGAGCCGACCGTCACCGGCGGGCTGACCTTCTTCGGCGCGCCGCTCAACACCTACATGACGCACGCCGCCTGCGCGATGGTGCGGCGGCTGCGCGGCGGCGCCAGGCGCGGCCTGCTGTATGGCCAGGGCGGCTTCGTCACCAAGCATCATGCGCTGGTGATCTCGCGCGAGCCGCCGTCGTCCCTGTCACAGGAGGCGAGCGTGCAGGCCGAGGCCGATCGGCATCGCGCCGCCGCGCCGGCGTTCGTCAGCGAAGCCGGCGGCGGCGGCCGGGTCGAAAGCTTCACCGCGCTGTTTGATCGCAACGGCGAGGTCGAGCATGGCGTTGCGATGCTGCGCACCGAGCAGGACACGCGCACGTTGGCGCGCGTTCCGGCGCAGGACGCAGCCACGCTGGCGCGGCTGATGGATCAGGACAGGACGCCGGTCGGCGCGCTCGGCAAGATCACGATGGCCGCCGATGGTGTGCCGGAGTGGCGGACGAATTAGTTCGCTTCCGTCGCCTCACACCTCCCGGGCGTCACGCTGCCAGCGCGCATAGGCCGTGTCCCAATCAGGATCAGGATCGCTGTCCGCCACGAAGCCGAGCGTCCTGCCGCCGCCGAGGTCGCGGAAGCCGATCATGGCGCGGCGGTGCGCGCCGCTTCTGACATAGGCGCGCATGCTGGCTTCGTCGGTCCAGACCGTCAGCGTATGATAGATGCCATTCACCTGACGAAGCTCGACGCGCAGATTCCCGGGAGCCGCACGCGCCTGGCGGACGGCGCGCAGCGTGTGCCACCAGAATCGCGCCAGCCGATTGAGGCCGCGATGCGGGCGGAAGCCGGTGACGGAAACGTAAACGCTCATGGCGCGCTCCTGGATCGCAGACCGCCGCGCAATGGAACGATCGCGCCGACGGGTGTGAGCACAACGCTGCTCGCCGTCTCCCGGATGTCGGAGCGCAGATCACGGTCCGGCGCTCAGCGCCCGCTACGCCTGGGCTTCGCGTCGGCAGGCACCGTGCCCGTGGTCTCCGCCGCCGCCGGAGGCGCGCTGTTGTCGCCGGCCAATTGCCGGTCGCGCCTGCGCGCGAGGGCCTCATCCCGCCGTGCGGCCGCGATCGCCAATTCCGGATCCAGCTTGAGGGCCTGGTTGAAGTCGGCGAGCGCGCGGTCGTAGCGCCCCTTCGCCAGCCACACCGCGCCACGGTCGCTGTACATTCCGGCATCGCTGAAGCCCATGCGCACGGCGTGGTCGAGATCGACGAGGGCCTCGTCAAGATCGCCCTTGCGCTGATGCGCGAGGCCACGATCGTGAAACAGCACCGGGTCGTTCGGATCCAGCCGGATCGCCCGCTCAAAATCGCCAAGCGCGCGGTCGATGCGGCCCATGCGGACCAGATCCCTGGCGCGATAGCGATAGAGATCGGCATTGCGGGGCGCGAGCCGGATCGCTTCGTCGAAATCGGCGACAGCGCGCTCGAGATCGCCCTGCCGGCTGCGGTCCATCCCCCGCTTCAGGAAGGATGCGGCGGTCGTCGGTGCAGCCGGGACGACCTGCTCTGCGGCTCTCGGCTCTGCCGGCGGAGACAGCGCGGGGGCCTCCGCCTCCGGAGGCGGCACCGGCAGCACGGCTCCGGTCGCGTCCTGGACGGCAGGCGCCGGGACGGTCTCACCTGCGACCTTGCGCTGCGGCCCCGATCGGGCCTGCGGCGACGGTGTCACGATCGAGCGCGTCGCCGGCCTGTTCATCCAATCACCGGCGGAGGGCAAGAGCAGAATCTCGAGGCCGATCAGGATCGCGCTGAGCACGGCGGTCGCCGCGGTGAACTGCAGGATGGCGTCCCAGCGTTCGCGGCGGACGCGGTCGCGCTCAGAAGCAAGATGGGCGTCGTATTCGGCGCGCAGGTCAGGGTCGCGCAGCACGTTGTAGGCGACGATGATCAACTTGAGCTGGTGCTCCGACGCCGGATCGGCGCCGCCCCGGAGGTCGGGATGGTGCGCCTTGGCGGCCTGGCGGAACGCCCGCTTGATCGTGTCGAGATCGGCCCGCGGCGATACGCCGAGCACCTCATAATGCGTCGTCATGGCGCGATCCCGAGCCTCTCTTCCGAGGCCGGTTCGGGATCACGCGGGGAGCAGGTCGAGCGCATAATGGGCGCCATCGCGGGTGAGCCGACCGAACGCGGCCCACGGAAAATGAGATCCACAAACCAACATCTTTTCTGCAACGATACGATCGAGCAATCTGCGCCGGCTGACCTCGGCAGCCGCGCCGTCCTGGTCATAGGCGCCGTGCCATTCGGGATGGCGCAGGCACAACGCCGGCACATAGGCGGTGTCGCCCGAGATCATCAGTTGCTCCGCTCCGGAGCTGAGATGAAACGCGGTGTGCCCCGGCGTATGACCGGGGACGCTGACGAAGCGGATGCCGGGCACCACCTCGTCCTCGCCCTCGACCGGCAGCACGTTCTTCCAGCCCGGGATCACGCTCTGGATGCGGCGCGCCAGCGACTGCCGCCACGGCGGCAGCCGGCTGGTCAGAGATGCATCGGTCCAGAATTTGTATTCGGCCGCAGCCACGATGATCTCGGCGGAGGGAAACACCGGCGCGTTGGTGTCCTCGCCGAGCAGTCCGAAAATATGATCGGGATGGAAGTGCGAGATCAGGATGGTGTCGATGTCCTCCGGGCGAATGCCAGCTGCTTTCAGATTGTCCAGCAGGCGGCCCGAAATGAAGATCGAGTCGGAATTGTAGCCCTGGACCTGACCGCCGCCGCCGGCATCGCACAGCACGGTCTTGCCCTTCAGCCGCACCACGAAGGTGGAGATCGGGACCGGGACGAAGGCGGGGCTCAGACCCGCAGCGCGCAGTGCTTCCTTCACGTCGCTGATGCTGGCATTGCCGATGAAGCCGGCCTCGTGCGGCTTTTCCCATACACCGTCGTAGAGGGCGATCACCTCCGCCTCGCCGATCGTGATCCGGCGATAGCCGTGCGCGGGATCCTCAGTGCGGCGGCGCGGCTTGGCGGCAACCACGGCAAGCCCCGCATCGAGACCCAAGGCGACCGCGGCCGTCGCGGCCGTTAGCACCAGGGTCCTGCGCGAAGGTCTGCTCGCAATCACATTGCCTGCCACTAAATGTACCGCTGGTTGAATAAATATCTAACACAAGTTAATCTCTGCACCTTAGCGGGATTATGGCGCCACAACGGCCTTTCTGGCCGGGGCGTCAGGTGTGGGGAGTCTGCAACGGTGGGGGATGATCCGGTCGAGCGGGGCGCCGCCTGACGAACGGCGCACGCATGAGCGTCCACGTCGACGTGGTTCGCCGCGGCGTCATCGGCTGTGCCCGCGGCTATCAGTCGGGGCTGTGTCGTTCGACTATCGGACGCGACAGCGGGCGATCTCGGCCGCTGTCGCCGGCTTCGTCATGTCGCGGATCAGGCGGCGCGAACCGATTGCAGGAAACGGCCGACCTCCTGCTTGAGACGCTCGCTATCACCGGAGAGCTGGCGCGCGGCGCTGAGCACCTGCCCCGAGGTGTCGCCGGTCTCGCTGGCGCCGCGCTGGACGTTGGTGATGTTGGCGGACACCTGCTGTGTACCCGCGGCGGCGTGCTGGATGTTGCGCGAGATCTCGGCGGTCGCTGCGCCCTGCTCCTCGACCGCGGCTGCCACCGTCGCGGCGATCTCCGACAGCCGCTCGATCGTCGTCGAGATCTCCCTGATGGCGCCGACCGACTCCTGCGTGGCCCCCTGGATGCCGGAAATCTGTTGGCCGATCTCGCCGGTCGCCTTTGCAGTCTGCTCGGCCAGCGCCTTGACCTCGGAGGCGACGACGGCAAAGCCGCGGCCAGCCTCGCCCGCCCGCGCGGCCTCGATGGTGGCATTGAGCGCCAGCAGATTGGTCTGCCCGGCGATCGTGTTGATCAGCTCGACGACGTCGCCAATGCGAGTCGCCGCCTTCGACAGCTCGCCGACACGATCATTGGTGCGGCGTGCCTGCTCGACCGCATCGGAGGCGATGCGCGCGGACTCCTGCACCTGGCGGCTGATCTCACGGACCGACGAGGTGAGCTCCTCGGTCGCCGACGCGACGGCCTGAACATTGGCCGACGCCTCTTCGGAGGCCGCGGCAACGGTGGTGGAAAGCTCCTGCCCCCGCACGGCGGTGCTCGACAGCGAGTTGGCCGAGCTCTCGAGCTCGCTGGAGGCCGAGGACACCGTATTGACGATGTTGCCGATGGCGCCTTCGAAACCGTTGGCGAGCTCCGACATCTCCCGCTTGCGCGCGGCGGCTGCGCGCCGCTCCTGCTCTCCGAGCTCCCTGTCGTTGAACCGCACCATCGTCTGAACGGTCTGCAGGTTACGCAAGGCGCGGCCGATCTCGTCGTCGCGCTCGATGCGCATGCGGGTGTCGAGCGTGCCCTGGGTGATGCTCTCCATCGTCTCGTTCAGATGATCGAGCGGCGCCACGATCACGTTCATCGTACGCAGCCCGACCAGACCACACAGCACGACACCAGCGGCAGCAATCGCCACGGCGGTCATTCCGACGAGCCCGCCCTCCCCGAACGAGATGACGCCAAGCACGAGCAGGAACAGCGTCTGCAATCCGACCAGCGTTCGCAGCCTTGCCGCGATCGTGCCGGTGAACATCGAGAGATGGTCGAACACCGAGCGGCGGCGGACGATGCCGTCGTCGATCTTGTAACCATGTGGCCGCTTTTCGCGGATCGCCGCATAGACCTGCTCGGCCTCCGCGCGCTGGTCGGCGGGCAGCTTGGTGCGCACCGAGGTGTAGCCGACGACTTGGCCGTCTTTGCAAATCGGCGACGCCGTCGCCAGCACCCAGTAATAGTCGCCGTTCTTGCGGCGGTTCTTGACCGCGCCGACCCAGGGGCGGCCGGCCTTGAGCGTGGTCCAGAGATTGTCGAAGGCTTCAGGCGGCATGTCCGGATGACGCACGATGTTGTGCGGCTGCCCCATCAGCTCGGCTTCGGCGAAGCCGGCCGCGTCGACAAAATCCTGGTTGAAGAAGGTCAGCTTGCCCTTCGTGTCGGTCTTGGACACGATCAGCGTGTCGTCCGTGATCGGATACTCGACGTTGGTGACCGGCAAATTCTTACGCATGGCGAGTCTTTCGAGCCATGCCGGCATCGGCATGGCTAATTTTGCTGCAAACGATGCGTCGATTGTCGCAGTCGCCGATTAACCTAAGATAAAGTGCCGCAACCGTTGAAATACGGATCGCTGGACCCCATTCACGGGCGATTGCCGTTGTCCGGCCGGCAAAGCAAAAGGGCGCGGCTTTCGCAGCCGCGCCCCTTTATCATCGGCGGCCGTGCGCGCTCAGGCGGCGCGGACGGTCTCCAGGAATCGGCTGACTCCGGCCTTCAACCGGTTGCTGTCGGACGACAGCGCCTGCGCGGCGGACAACACCTCGGACGAGGCGGAGCCGGTTTCATTGGCGCCGCCCTGCACCTCGATGATGTTGGACCAGACGTCCTTGGTGCCCTGCGAGGCGTGCTGGACGTTGCGGGAAATCTCCTGCGCCACCCCCCCCTGCTCTTCGACCGCAGCAGCGATGGTCGAGGCGATCTCCGAGAGCCGCTCGATGGTGCCGGAAATCTCCTTGATGGCGCCAACCGATTCCTGGGTCGCGCTCTGGATGCCGGAAATCGGCTGACCGATCTCGCCGGTCGCCTTCGAGGTCTGCCCGGCCAGCGCCTTGACCTCGGTGGCAACCACCGCGAAGCCGCGGCCGGCTTCGCCGGCGCGCGCCGCTTCGATGGTGGCCTTGAGCACCAGCACGTTGGCCTGGCCGGCGATGGTGTTGATCAGTTCGACGACGTCGCCGATCCGCGCGGCGGCCCTGGACAGCTCGCTCACCTGGTCGTTTGTCCGCCGCGCCTGGTTGACGGCCTCGCTCGCCATACGGGCCGATTCCTGCACCTGGCGGCTGATCTCGGTCACCGAGGAGGACAGCTCCTCGGTGGCCGACGCGACCAGGAAACGTCCGACCTCGCGCCTGAGGGGGGTGCTGTCGCCCGACAGCATCTGCGGCCGACGGCCGAAGAAATCGCCGACAGCATCTCGATGATTGCGAGCTGCTGCATCTCGCGCTTGCGATGCGGCCGCCATGGGCCGCACATGCTGGCGCTCGCTCCCCCCTTTTTATCCCGCGCCGCGGGTCACTCCAGCTCGATCGCCTGATAGGCGCCGGTCTCGTCGAGCGCCGTGCCCCAGATCTTGTGCGAGGCCTGATGTTCGGCGGGGCCGAAGTTGAGCAAGGCTCCAAGACCGAGATCGATGTTACGCATCGACTCGAGGGTATCGATCAACCGCTCGGTATCGAGCTGCGGACCGGCCTTTTTAAGGGCTTGAATCAGGATGCTCGCCTCGATGTAGCCCTCGAGCGAGGTGTAGTCCGGCGGCTCGCCGGGGAAATGCTTCGCCAGCGCGGCCTTGTAGTCGAGCACCACGCTCGAATAGCCGGAGACGGCGGGAACGGTCTGGGTCACGATGACCCCGGAGGCGTATCGCGAACCAAGCAGCATGAGCTCGTTGGCAAGCGCCGATGCACCGACCGCCGACACATTGACGAAGACGACGCCGGGAAGCGCGTCGCGCGCCTTTTCGATGAACTTCGCTGCCGCGCGCGAAGTCGCGACCATGATGACCGCACGGACGGGCACCTTCTGTGCCTTGAGCTGGTTGATCGCGGGCTCCACATCCACGGTGTTGCGGGTGTAGTTGACGCGCAGGATCGCAGCGTCGCTGAGGCCCAGGACGCGAAATGCCTTCGCCACGCCGGCAAAGCCTGCATCCCCGAACGAATCGTCCTGCGCGAACAGCGCGATCTGGCGCGGCGGCACTCGGCGCAGCTTCACCAGGTAACGGACCAGCGCATCGGCTTCTTCCGAATAGCTCGGGCGATAGTTGAAGACGTAGCGGTCCGGCGGATCGTGGCGCGAGACGTTCGCACCGGTGTAGGGGCTGAAGAACAGCATCCGGCGCTCGAGCGAATATGGAATGGCAACGGCCGCGGTCACGGTCCCGAAACTGCCTACGAAGCCGAACACGCGCTCCTTCTCGTAGAGCTGCTTCATGGCATCGAGCGTGCGGTTCGGATCATAGCCGTCGTCGGCGACGGCGAGCTTGAGCATCCGGCCATTGACCCCGCCGGTGTCGTTGGCATGGTTGAAGGCGGCTTCGATACCGACCTTGAGCAGACGTCCTGATTCCTTGTTCGCTCCCGACAGCGGCAAGACGCTGCCGAACGTGATGTCACGCTCCGTGACGCCGCGAACCGATGGAGCAGGCACAGCACTCGTCGCGCCAGCCGCAGCGACCGGGAGCGTCGCATCCGGCGGCGCGCCGGCCGCCGTTGCGGGTGCGCCGATCGATCGCTCGATGTCTCCGAGCTGGAGCTCGGCCCGTCGGCAGTCCTGGCGGCCACTCGCCACGGCCGCGCGACCGTCGGCGATGAAGCGGTCGAACTGGCGCGTCAGCTCGTTTCGATCGCCGTCGTTGTTCGAGGCCTCCCGGATGACGGCCTGGAACTTGCCGATGATGGCTTGGATACGCGGCCGAGGGATATCGCTGCAGGCAAGGGCCCCCCCGATGACGGGACCGATCCTGCCACTGAGGTCGCGCACGACGGCGAGGTTGTCGCCGGGCGCTGCATGGATCGATGTAGTGAACATGAGGGCGAGGATGATCGCCGAGGAATTCGCGAACGATCGCATCCGGCTTACCACCTCGTGGCGGGGCAGGAAGTCAAGAAAGGTGATCATGGCGGAGCTTCAAACTCGTTGAGACACGTTGGTTGGATCGCTGATTTAGCTGATGAGATTGCTGCCGGCCTCTCAGGCCGCGCGGACCGTCTGCAGGAAGCGGCTGACCTCGCGCTTGAGGCGGTTGCTGTCTGTCGACAGACCCTGGGCCGCCTCCAGCACCTGGGTCGACGCCGAGCCGGTCTCGGTCGCGCCGCGCTGCACGTCGGTGATGTTGACGGAAACCTGCTGCGTGCCGTGCGCCGCCTGCTGCACGTTGCGCGAGATCTCCTTGGTCGCGGCGTTCTGCTCTTCGACGGCGGCAGCAATCGTCGAGGAAACCTCCGACAGCCGCTCGATGCTGCCGGAGATCAGCCTGATCGCCGCGACCGATTCCTGTGTCGCCGCCTGGATGCCGGCCACCTGCTGGCCGATCTCGTCGGTCGCCTTGGCGGTCTGCTCCGCCAGCGCCTTGACCTCGGCGGCGACCACGGCAAAGCCCCGCCCCGCCTCGCCGGCACGCGCCGCCTCGATGGTGGCGTTCAGCGCCAGCAGATTGGTCTGCCCGGCAATGCTGTTGATCAGCTCGACCACGTCGCCGATGCGGCTCGCCGCGCGCGACAGTTCGCTCACCCGCTCGTTGGTCTTCTTCGCCTGCTCGACCGCTTCATTGGCCATGCGCGCCGATTCATGCACCTGGCGGCCGATCTCGGTGACCGAGGACGTCATCTCCTCGGTGGCCGAGGCGACGGATTGCACGTTGGTGGACGCTTCCTCCGACGCGGCCGCCACCGTGGTTGCGAGCTCGCCGGCGCGGACCGCCGTCTTGCTCAACGTGTCCGCCGACACTTCCAGTCTGGACGAAGCCGACGAGACCGTCTCGACGATCTCGCCAACGGCGCTTTCGAAGTCGTCGGCCATCTTGTGCATGTCGGCCTTGCGGCGGGCCAGCGCCCGCTGCTCGGCTTCCTTCTGCTCCGCTTCCAGCGCGTGACGTGCGACCGCATTGCTCTTGAACACCTCGACGGCGCCGGCCATCTCGCCGATCTCGTCGCCGCGTCCCACGCCGGGGACCTCGACGTCGAGACGGCCGCCGGCGAGGTTCTTCATCGCGCTGGTCATGCGATGCAGCGGGTTGGTGATGCCGCGCCCGACGAGCGTCGACACGACGAGCAGGATCAGCAGCACGATTCCGGCCGCCGTCAACGACTGCCGCGTCGAGGCCCAGGCCTGCGCCGAGAGGTCATCGATATAGACGCCGGTTCCGACCAGCCAATTCCAGGGTGCGAACCCCGCGACATGGGTCAGCTTGGGCTGCGGCGTCTCGGAGCCGGGCTTCGGCCAATCGTAGTCGACGAAGCCGCGGCCATGCTGGCGAACCACATCGATCATCTCGATGAACAGCTTCTTGCCGTTCGGATCCTTCATGTCCGCGACGTCCTGCCCGACCAGCTTGGTCGAGATCGGATGCATCAGCATCTTCGCGGTCATGTCCGTGACGAAGAAGTACTCGTTGCCGCCATAGCGCAGCTGGGAGGCGCGCTCGAGAGCGCGCTTCTGCGCCTCGGCGACCGAGATCGTCCCCTTCTGCGCGGCCGCATGCTCCTCGGCGAAGATGCCGAGCGCGAGCTCGGTCAGATGCCGGAGCTCGAGCTGCTTCTGCTGCTTGAGGCCTGCGGCGAGCTCGCGGGAATTGAAGGCAGTCAGGCCGATCAGGCCGAGGAAGCTCAGACCGATCAGGGCATAGATCTTGATCCCGATGGTGAGCTTGAGGCGATGGGGCATTGCAAAGGACATGTCGGTCTCCACGGCGCGACTCATGCTGGGGGCGCTCGGGGACAGATCACGTCGACGGGCGTGGGCCCGCCTCGTCGTCACGCAAACGGGCCCGCAGCCCACGCGTGGAAGCTACGGGAGCCAAAATTAAGTCTGGTTAAGACCATGTCCGTGCAAATACGGAGCAGCGATCGAAAAGTGATCGTTGCCCGTCCAGATCGGTAACGCGCTCCGGCTTGGCCGTGCGGCGCGTCATCTCATGCCGTGCGACCGAACGAGAGAAGCGCCGTTTGTCCGTGGGGCTCGACTGCGCGTTGGCCGCGAATGACCAGACCCTACACGCCGACTCTTAACGCAAGTTAAAAACGCAGATTGACTACGCAGGTTAGTTTTCCGGCGTCGATGTAGCGCGAACAGAAAAGCCGCGGGCGACGGGGCCGCGGACAGTCCCTGTTGGGCCAGAAAACGCAGAAGGCCGGAGCGTTCGATGCTCCGGCCTTCCAATCCCCCGCGCGACCAGCAGTTCGTCGCTTCCGCTGCTCAGCGTTACGCCGCCCGCACCGAGCCGAGGAAGCTCGCGACCTCCTGCTTGAGGCGATTGCTGTCGCCGGACAGCGCCTGTGCCGCTGAGAGCACCTGGGCCGAGGCCGACCCGGTCTCGGCCGCGCCGCGCTCGACATCGGCGATGTTGGACGAGACCTGCTGCGTGCCATGCGCGGCCTGCTGAACGTTGCGTGAGATCTCCTGCGTCGCCGCACCCTGCTCTTCGACGGCCGCTGCGATGGTCGAGGAGATTTCCGACAGCTTCTCGATCGTGGAGGAGATCTCCTTGATGGCGCTGACCGACTCCTGCGTCGCGACCTGGATGCTCGAGATCTGCTGGCCGATCTCGCCGGTTGCCTTCGCGGTCTGCTCCGCCAGCGCCTTGACCTCGGAGGCGACGACCGCGAAGCCGCGGCCGGCGTCGCCGGCGCGCGCCGCCTCGATGGTGGCGTTGAGCGCCAGCAGGTTGGTCTGGCCGGCAATCGTGTTGATCAGTTCGACGACATCGCCGATGCGGGTGGCCGCCTTGGACAGCTCGCTGACACGCCCGGTCGTGGTGCGGGCCTGGCCGACGGCGTCGTTGGCGATGCGCGCCGATTCCTGCACCTGGCGGCTGATCTCGGTAACCGAAGAGGCCATCTGCTCGGTCGCAGACGCCACCGACTGAACGTTGGTCGTGGCTTCCTCCGAGGCGGACGCAACCGCCGTCGTCAAGCCCTGCGAGCGCGTCGCGGCCTGGGTCAGCGTGGTGGCGGACTGCTCGAGCTGGCTCGAGGCCGACGAGACGGTGTTCACGATTTCGCCGACCGCGGCTTCGAACTGCTCGGCCAGCCGCTGCATGTCGGCCTTGCGCTGGCGCGCCGCGATCGCGTCCTGTGCATTCTTCGTTTCGGCCTCGGCACGCGCCTTCTCCTCCGCGTTGCCCCGGATCACCGTCACGGTCTTGGCAAGATCGCCGATCTCGTCGCCGCGCGATGCACCGGGGATGACGATGTCGAGCCGGCCGCGCGCCATCTCGCCGAGCGCAGCATTGAGCCGGGTCAACGGACGGGCGATTCCCAGGAACGAGAAGACGACCGAGCTGAGCACGGATGCCAGGACGGCCAGTCCGACGATCAGCATGATGCGGCTCGCCTGCGCGGCCACCTCGTCGGCATCATATCTTGCGCTGGCGTTGCGCGCGCGGGCATCCTGGATCGCTGCCGTCATGAGTTCGTCGGCCTCGCCGAGATAGACCAGCGTACGGTCGCGCAGCACCGCTTCCTTGATTCCTTCGATCTTGACCACCTCGTCGTTCGCAGCGACGAAGTCCGACGCAATGCCGTTGAGCTTGCTGATCGTCGCCTGGATCTCGCGGTCATCGGCCAGCATGCGGGCATCGGTCAGCGAGCTCTTCAGGATCGGCACCGTCTGCTTCAGATGCGCGATCGTCACGGCATCCCCGGTCATGCCGAACCGCCAGGCCTGGGACCGCATGTAGTTCAGCTTGGCATCGGCCGCATGAAGCTGCCGCTCGACGCGCTCGCGGAAGGCAAGTTTCGGCAGCGCCGGCGAGGCGAGCAGCGCCTTGAGACCGTTGGTCCACTCGTTGGAGACCGCGCTCCGCTTGTCGATCTGCAGCAGCAGCGCCTTCTGCGCCTGGGCAAGCTCCACCGCGCCGGCGGCGTAGTTCGTCATCAGCTCCTTGAGCCGGCTCAGCCGAGACCGATTTTCGGCCGTCGCCACGTTCGCAAGGGCGCCGTCGATGTCCGTGACCATCGCGGCCGAGAACTGCTGAATGTCGGCAGCGGCCTTCTCGGCATCGGCCGGCACCCGCGCCAGCCGGGCCGAGCGGCCCGCGAGCTGGGTCTGCTGCATGTTGATGCTGGCCGACATGACGCTCTCGACCACGCGCCGGGAGCTCTCCGCCCGCTGATTGGCTTCGTTGACCGCTCTCTCGGCAATCATCTGATTTGCGATCATGCCGACCGCGAGAGATGCGCCGATGGCGCCAGCAAGCCCGAGTTTGTAGCCGATCCGATTCAGTTTCATTGCCCTACCCACAGATGGACGCGTCACGCGACGGTCCGTACCGGAGGTATAGCGGTGAGGTCCCTAGAGACCGTTAATTTACGGGAGTTATCGGGCATTACACGCAAAAAACTTCTGCTTTTTCAGTGTGCGTCCCGATGCTTATGGCGGCACGGCGGCGCTGCCGTGCCGAGCGACGGCTCACAAACTAAGCAGATGATGAGATCGGGACCGAGGCCCAGCACGTCGTTCCAAAATCCGGCACAGGCCGACGCAGCCGGCAGTCGGCTGACGCGCAGTTAGCGCATCAGCCCGAGCGCGTCGGCGAAGAACTGCGGCCCGCCGAAATTGCCGGACTTCAGCGCCAGCAGCATGTCGCCGCCCTGCGCGCCGATTGCGCGAAGCACCGGCACACCGGCCGCGATCTCTGGACCAACGAGGAAGCCGGGAATCCCCAGCCGGTCAACGACGGCGCCCGAGGTCTCGCCGCCGGCGACGATCAACCGCCGCACGCCGGCCTCAATCAGCCCCTCGGCGAGATCGGCCATCGCCTGCTCGATGGCGTGCCCCGCCACTTCGCGGCCGTGCCTGGATTGCAGCGCGCTGACCTGATCCGGCGTCGCGCTGGAGGCAATCAGGACAGGCCCCTTGGCAATGCGCTCACGCGCCCAGGCCAGCGCTCGCTGCGCCTCGTCCGGACCGGCGACCAGGCCCGCCGCATCGAGATGCAGCACCGGCATGATGGTCTCGGCCTGCGCGATCTGCTGCAGCGTCGCCTGCGAGCAGCTTCCGGCGAGGCAGGCGGCCATGCCGCCGACGGGTGCATCCGCGTGATGCGCCAAGCCGTGGGCATGCACGTGCCCGGCCTCGACCAGAGCGCGCGCCAGCCCGAGCCCGATGCCGGACGCGCCGACAGAGACCCGGTTCTTCAAGGCGGCCGCGCCGATCGCAATCAGGTCGGCGTCGAACACGGCATCGACGATCGCCGCACCAATGCTCTGCGCGGCCAATTCCTGCAGCCTGTGGCCGATCGCCTCCGGCCCGTGCACGACGGCGGCGAGGTCGACCAAGCCGATTTTCCTGCGGCTCTGGCGCGCCAGCACGCGCACCAGATTGGCGTCGTGCATCGGGTTGAGCGGATGATCCTTGAGCGGGCTCTCGTTGAGCGGCACGCTGCCGACGAAGAGGTTGCCTTGATAGACGGTCCGCCTGGTTTCCGGGAAGGCCGGGGTCACCAGCACGATGCCGTCGCCCGCATCACCGGCGAGCGCGTCCATGACAGGGCCGATATTGCCGGCATCGGTGGAATCGAACGTCGAGCAGATCTTGAACAGCACGTGGTCGGCACCCCGTGCGCGCAGCCATTTGTCGGCCTCGCGTGAGCGGGCCACGGCGAGCGAAGCCTCGATCGACCGGCTCTTCAGCGACACCACGACGGCATCGACCTCCGGCAGCGTGAGGTCATCAGCCGGCACGCCGATCGTCTGCACCGTGCGCAGGCCGGCGCGAGTCAAGGTGTTGGCGAGGTCGGAGGCGCCGGTGTAGTCATCGGCGATGCAGCCGAGCTTCAAGGTCACGGCTTCACTCCCTTGTAGGGCGCAAACCAGCCGAGCCCGTCCTCGGTGCGACCGCGCGGATTGTACTCGCAGCCGACGAAGCCGGCATAGCCCAGCCGGTCGAGCTCGGCGAACAGGAACGGATAGTTCAGCTCCTCGCCGTCGGGCTCGTTGCGCGAGGGAATGCTGGCGATCTGGATGTGGCCGATGATGTCCATCATCTCGCGCAGCCGCATGGTGACGTCGCCATGGATGATCTGGCAGTGATAGATGTCGAACTGCAGCTTGAGATTGGGAATCTTCAGCTCGCGGATGAGATCGCGGGCGAAGCCGAAATCGTTGAGGAAGTAGCCGGGCACGTTGCGCGCATTGATCGGCTCGATCACGACGTCGAGGCCATGGGGCGCGAAGAACTCCGCCGCCCAGGCCACCGACTTGTAGTACGCCTCCACCGCCTTCGTATCCGCCCGGTTCGCGATGCCGGCCATCAGGTGCAGCCGCTTCACGCCGGTCGCCTTGGCATAGGGCAGCGCCGTCTCCAGGCTGGCCTTGAGATCGTCGAAGCGCTGAGGCAGCGCCGCAAAGCCCTTCTCGCCGGCGTCCCAGTTGCCCGGCGGCAGGTTGAACAGCGCCTGCGTCAGGCCGTTGCCGCGCAGCCTGTTGCCGACCTCCTCGGCCGGGTGATCATAGGGAAACAGGAATTCCACCGCGGTGAAGCCCGCCGTCGCGGCGGCCGCAAAACGGTCGAGGAACGGATGCTCGGTGAACATCATCGAGAGATTGGCTGCGAAACGGGGCATGGCGTGAAAACTCGTCGTACTGCTTGCTACTTGGAGGAGCCCGGCAGCGTCGTGCCGGTGACCTGCGCGTACATCCGCGCCACCGAGGCGTCGTCGTCGCGGCCCATGCCGGCGGCCGACGTCATCAGGAACATCTGCAGCGCGGCGGCCGAGACTGGCACCGGAAAACGATGGCTGCGCGCCATGTCCTGGATGATGCCGAGATCCTTGACGAAGATCTCGACCGCACTGCGCGGCGTGTAGTCGCCGTCGAGGACGTGCGGCATGCGGTTCTCGAACATCCAGGAATTGCCGGCCGAGGCGGTGATGACCTCGTAGACCTTGCGGATGTCGAGGCCCTGCTTGGCGGCGAAGGCGATGGCCTCGCTGGCGGCTGCGATGTGTACGCCGGCGAGCAGCTGGTTGATCATCTTGAACGCGGCGCCCTGCCCGGCCGCATCGCCGAGCTCATAGAGCTTGGCCGCCATCGCATCGAGCGCCGGCCGCGCCTTGGCAAACGCAGCCGCGCTGCCCGAGGCCAGGATCGTCAGCTCGCCTTGCGCGGCGCGCTGCGCGCCGCCGGAGATCGGCGCGTCGAGGTAGTGCCGGCCGGTGGCTTCGAGCTGCTTCGCGAGCCGCCGCGCGACGTCAGGGTCCATGGTCGCGGAGGAGACGAACACGGAGTCCTTCGGCATGGTTTCGGCAGCACCGCCGGGGCCGAACAGGATGGCTTCCGTCTGCGCCGCGTTGACGACGACACTGACCACGATGTCGGCACCTCGCGCCGCCTCGGCCGGGCTCGCCGCGCCCTTGCCGCCGTCGGCGACGAGGCGCGCCACGGCATCCGCCGAGACATCGCATCCGGTCACCTCGAAGCCTGCGCGTTTCAGCGAGGTCGCCATGCCGAACCCCATCGAGCCGAGCCCGATCACGGCGACTTTCAATTGCGATGGCGACGGCATGCGGCAGATCCCTGAAGCGTTTCCTGGTGACGTCCGGTTGCCCCGGACTGCACTCTGGGTATCACGGCTTGGCCGCGTTGCCAAAGCGTGAGACAAAGCGGCCAAAGAGCGAAATGCGAGGAAAGTCCCGTGGCGGAAACTGCGATTCGCGAGGCCATCTGCCGGTTCGGCCGCTCGCTGTTCGAGCGCGGGCTGACGCCGGGCTCTTCCGGCAACATCAGCGTGCGGCTCGATGATGGCGGCTGGCTGGTCACGCCGACCAATGCCTCGCTCGGCTTCCTCGATCCGGCCCGTTTGTCGCGGCTCGATGCCGCGGGAAAGCTGGTCTCGGGCGACGCGCCGACCAAGGAGGTGCCGCTGCACACCGCGCTGTACCAGACGCGCGATGCTGCCCGCGCCGTGGTGCATCTGCACTCGACCCATTCGGTCGCGATCTCGATGCTGCCGGACATCGATCCGCGCGCCGCGCTGCCGCCGCTGACACCTTATTATTTAATGCGCTGCGGTCAGACCGCGCTGGTGCCCTATCATCGTCCCGGCGATCCCGCGGTAGCCGATGCCATCAAGGGTCTCGCCGGCAAATACGCCTCGGTGCTGCTCGCCAATCACGGGCCGGTGGTGTCCGGCGATACGTTGGAAGCCGCCGTATTCGCGATGGAGGAGCTCGAGGAGACCGCAAAGTTGTATCTGCTGCTGCGCGGGCTCAACCCGCGTCACCTCTCGCCGCAGCAGGTCGACGATCTGGTGAAAGTGTTCGGCCTCGGCCTGCCCGATCACAGCGATCATCACTGATCCCACCGGTCCGGATGGATGGGCATGCAATATCCCGCAACAACGCCAGCCGAGATCGATGCCGCTGTCCGGGTGCTCTATGAGGAGGCCCGCTTCTATCGCTGGTTTCCGATCGCAACCGACTCCTATGACGCGTTCGCCGCCTCCGATCCAATCGCGGTCAGCGAGCTGCGCGACATCGCCGAGCGCATGCTGGTGGCCGCCGCGCAGGCCAGATCGCGGGCACGGCGGGTCTAGCGTCCCGCCGACCTGCCTGCATGCCGCGGAGCCTGCGCCGCCTTGTCACTGATCAAGCTGCCTTGCCTCCAGACGGCAACGATGCCTAATATTGAGGCAAGATAAGGCTGCGGCAGCAATCACGGGCGGATCGGTCGAACAAGGACGGCACCGGCAGCACACCACTGCCGCGGCGCGAGGATGCGCCCCGCTCTTCCACCATCGATTGCAGCCCATCGCGCAGCACGCCCGGAGCACGAAAGGACAAGGGCAAAATGCCTCCACATCGGCGTGGGCGCGGCTGTTTGGCCGGATCGGCGCCCGATCTGAGCGGGCTGCCGCCGGGACCGGGGAATGCCCTTTCGAGCGTTGCATACGCATCTCGCCCAACGCGCAATCTTCGCGCACTGCCCCGCCCCCACGGCGACCCTTGGCATATCCGTTGCAGACATCAGACGGATCGGATCGCAGCCGCCCGATGGAGCGAGCCGCGATCATGACCGACACGCGACAGGACGACGGAGGGCGGATGGCGGCGGGCGCGAGCTTGGAACTGGTGAGGGTGACGAAGATGTACGGTCACGTCACCGCCGTCGACGCGATCGATCTGCGGATTCCCGCCGGCTCCTATTGCTGCCTGCTCGGTCCGTCCGGCTGCGGCAAGACCTCCACCCTGCGCATGATCGCCGGCCATGAATCGGCGACATCGGGCGACATCATCGTCGGCGCCAAGAACGTGACCGAGCTGCCGCCTGCCGGGCGCGGCACCGCGATGATGTTCCAGTCCTACGCGCTGTTTCCGCATCTGTCGGTCATCGACAACGTCGCGTTTGCGTTGAAGATGAAAGGCGTGTCCAAGCCCGAGCGCCACGCCAAGGCACGCGAGCTGCTCGAGCTGGTGGACATGCAGAGCTATGCAGCCCGACTTCCGGCGCAACTTTCCGGCGGCCAGCAGCAGCGCGTGGCACTGGCCCGCGCGCTGATCACCTCGCCGCAGATCCTGCTGCTCGACGAGCCGCTGTCGGCGCTCGACCCGTTCCTGCGCCTGCGCATGCGCGCCGAGCTGAAGCGGCTGCAGCGCGAGCTCGGCCTCACCTTCGTCCATGTCACCCATGGCCAGGACGAGGCCATGGCGCTGTCCGACCTCGTGGTGCTGATGAATGGCGGCCGCATCGAGCAGCAGGGCAGCCCGCGCGAGATCTTCAATCATCCACGCACCGAATTCGCCGCCCGCTTCATCGGCGGTCACAACGTGATCCCGCTGAACGGCGAGACCTTTGCCGTACGCGTCGACCGCATCCAGCTCAAGGCGCCGAATGCGGCGGTCGACGGTCCGGCCGTGCCGGGCACGATCAGCAAGATCGAATATCAGGGCACCTATGTGCTGGTCGCGGTGGCGACCGATGGCGGCCCCGAGATCTCGGCGCAGCTCAGCGACGATCAGTTCGATGCACAGACCCACAGCATCGGCGAGCGCGTCGTCGTCACCTGGAATCCGGCGCTCGCCGATGCGCTGACGACCCGTCCCGCAGCAGCAGCCGCACCGGCCGCTGAGCTGGTCGCCTGATTTCGTTTGCTCGTTTTCCCAAGGAGATGATCATGACCGACCGATCGAAGA
Organism: Bradyrhizobium sp. SZCCHNRI20481; assembly: GCF_032485055.1. Taxonomy (NCBI): domain Bacteria; kingdom Pseudomonadati; phylum Pseudomonadota; class Alphaproteobacteria; order Hyphomicrobiales; family Nitrobacteraceae; genus Bradyrhizobium; species Bradyrhizobium sp. SZCCHNRI20481. Next base: position 107,060 of record NZ_JAUEUE010000010.1, on the reverse strand, counting down.
CAACATCCATCAGCCGCCGCGCGCTGCTCAAGGGCGCGGCGGGCGTCGCCGGTCTCGCCGGCTCGGGCACGCTGCTCAGCGCGCCCTATGTCCACGCAGCCGACGCCAAGGTGCTGCGCTATCTCGGCACCGCCGTGAACGAGGGCGACGAGATCTCGAAGAAATGCCTCGCCGACACCGGCATCAAGATCGAATACATCACGGCGACGACCGACGACGTGACCAAGCGCGTCATCACCCAGCCGAACTCCTTCGACGTGCTCGACACCGAATACTTCTCGCTGAAGAAGCTGGTGCCGTCCGGCAACATCTTTCCGCTCGACGCGCGCAAGATCAAGGAGTTCGACAACATCACGCCCGTCTTCACCAAGGGCGAGCTGCCGAACGGCAAGAAGATCGGCGGCCAGGGCACCGCGCCGTGGAAGGTGCTCTATCTCGACGGTCCGAACTCCAAGACGTTCTCGGCGACGCCGACCGAGTTCGTCACCTTGATCCCGACCGTGTACAATGCCGACACGCTCGGCATCCGTCCCGACCTGATCAAGCGCCCGATCGACTCCTGGGCCGAGCTGCTCAACCCCGAATTCAAGGGCAAGGCCTCGATCCTCAACATCCCCTCGATCGGCATCATGGACGCCGCCCTCGTCGTCGAGGCGACCGGCCAGTACAAATATGCCGACAAGGGCAACATGACCAAGGCCGAGATCGACCTGACGATGAAGGTCCTGACCGAGGCCAAGAAGGCCGGCCAGTTCCGCGCGTTCTGGAAGGACTTCAACGAGTCCGTCAACCTGATGGCCTCGGGCGAGACCGTGATCCAGTCGATGTGGTCGCCGGCGGTCACCAAGGTGCGGTCGATGGGCATCCCCTGCACCTTCCAGCCGCTCAAGGAAGGCTACCGCTCATGGGCCTCGGGCTTCTGCGTCTCCAAGGCGGTGGCCGGCGGCCCGAAGCTCGACTGGGCCTATGAGTTCGTCAACTGGTACTTGTCCGGCTGGGCCGGCGCCTATCTCAACCGCCAGGGTTACTACTCGGCCGTGCTCTCCACCGCCAAGGCCAACATGACCGAGGACGAGTGGGGCTATTGGATGGAAGGCAAGCCGGCGAAGGCCGACATCAAGGCGCCGGACGGCACCCTGATGGAGAAGGCCGGCGCCGTGCGCGACGGCGGCTCCTACGAGGACCGCATGGGCAACGTCGTGTGCTGGAACGCGGTCATGGACGAGAACGACTACATGGTCCGCAAGTGGAACGAGTTCATCGCCGCCTGATGTGACGATCCCGGCCTGCCGTGCCGTGCTTTCCCGCGCGGCAGGTCTCCTTGTCTCTCTCCCCGCACACACAGGACGACAGGTTGCATCCGTGGCCGTGACGATCGACAATTCGCCTGACAGCGTGGCGCCGGCGGAGAGCGCTTTGCGCAAGATCACCATGCGCTCGATCGCCTGGCTGCAGGCCGGCCCGATGATGCTGGTGTTCGCGCTGTTCTTCCTGTTGCCGCTCGTGCTCGTCGTCGTCGTCAGCGCCTGGGACTACAACGAATATGAGATGATCCCGGCGTTCAGCTTCCGCGGCTACACCGACACGTTCGAGGGCTGCGTCGCCAACCTGCCCGAGCTGTGCACCATCCTGAAGACCTATCTCAAGACCTTGAAGCTCTGCCTGCTGACCTGGGGCCTGACGCTGATGATCGGCTTCTGGGTCGCCTATTTCCTCGCCTTCCACGTTCGCAGCAAGACCTGGCAGATCGTGCTGTCGCTGTTGTGCACGATCCCGTTCTGGACCTCCAACGTGATCCGGATGATCGCCTGGATCCCGCTGCTGGGACGCAACGGCCTCGTCAATCAGGGCCTGCAAGGTGTGGGCCTCGTCAACAAGCCGATCGAATGGCTGCTGTTCTCCGAATTTTCGGTGGTGCTGGCGCTGGTGCACCTGTTCACGTTCTTCATGGTGGTGCCGATCTTCAATTCGATGATCCGCATCGACAAGCGGCTGATCGAGGCCGCCTATGATGCCGGCGCGTCGGGCTGGCAGACACTGGTCAACATCGTCATTCCGCTGTCGAAGCCCGGCATCGTGATCGGCTCGATCTTCGTGATCACGATCGTCATGGGCGACTTCGTCACCATCGGCGTGATGGGCGGCCAGCAGATTGCCTCCGCCGGCAAGATCATCGAAGCGCGCCTCTCCGCGCTGCAATTCCCGGCCGCCGCCGCCAATGCCGTGATCCTGCTCGGCATCACCATCATCATCATCTCCGCGCTGACGCGGATCGTCGACGTGCGCAAGGAGCTGTGAGCCATGGGCGACAAGCGGCCGCGCTCGTTCTACATCCTCGCCTTGTTCTTTTCGGCCTATGTGCTGTTCCTGTATGGGCCGATGATCGCGATCTACATCCTGTCATTCCAGGGGCCTGACGGCGGCCTCACCTTTCCGATGAACGGGGTGTCGCTGACCTGGTTCGGCAAAGTGTTTTCCGGCGGAGGCATCGTCGATATTGGCGCGGCGTTCAAGCGGTCGCTGGCGCTCGGGCTCGTCGTGATGGTGATCACAGTGGTGCTGTCGGTCGCCGCAGGCATGGCCTTCCGCAAGCCGTTCCGCGGCGCCTCGGTACTGTTCTACACGGCGATCGCGAGCCTGATCATGCCGTCGATCATCACCTCGCTCGGCATAGCGCTCGAGTTCCGGCTGATCGACGACTTCATCAATAAGCACGGCGCCGATGTCGGCCTGGGCTGGCTGGCGGACGGTTGGACCACCGCCATGGGCCTGTTCACCTCGGGCTTAGGTGCACACCTGACCTGGACCTTGCCGTTCGGCCTCCTGATCATGTTCGCGATCTTCAACCGCTTCGACGGCCGGCTGGAGGAAGCCGCACGCGACCTCGGCGCCACGCCCTGGCAGACCTTCCGCCACGTCGTGCTGCCGATCATCCTGCCCAGCGTGGTCGGCATCGGCCTGTTCGGCTTTACGCTCTCCTGGGACGAGCTCGCCCGCTCCAGCCAGGCCATCGGCTCCGTCAACACCCTGCCGCTGGAGCTGCAGGGCCTGACAACGACGGTGACGAAGCCCGACATCTACGCGCTGGGCACGCTGACCTCGGCGGTGTCGTTCGTGGTGATCTTCGCCGCGCTGTCCGTGATCCTGGTGCTGCAGGCCCGCCAGCGCCGCCAGGGCTCCGACGCTGGTAAGGGCATGGTGTAAGCTACGACGGATCATAACGCGGCCTCGGTCATTGCGAGGCGGTCTTGCGCTGAAACAATCCATACCTTCTAATCGGCTGGAATCCCCGGATTGCTTCGCTGCGCTCGCAATGACGGCTGTGGTGGGCGCCGTCTCCTCCTCATACTCCGTCATCGCGAGCGCAGCGAAGCGATCCAGGGGCAGCGGAAAAGACTCTGGATAACCTCGCTCCACTCCGGTCGCCCCGGACCTCGTAGCCGATCCGATGAAACAACCCTGCGTCTACATCATGGCGAACAGGCGCAATGGAGCGCTCTATGTTGGTGTGACCAGCGACCTGCCTAAACGCGCGTACCAACATCGTGAAGGTCTCGTTCCGGGATTCACCAAGACATACGGGTGCAAGCTGCTCGTCTGGTACGAAGTCCATGAAACGATGGTAGCCGCGATCGAACGCGAGAAACAGATCAAGGCAGGCAGCCGAAAGAAGAAATTGGCACTGATCGAGGCGATCAATCCGCAATGGAATGACTTGTACGATGCTCTGACCTGATTCTTCCGATCGTGATTTCGAAATACCGAGAGAACAAATGCCAGACCTCCTACTGGTCTGGCATTCTGGATTGCTTCGCTCCGCTCGCAATGACGGTCGTGGTGGGCACGGGAGCCCCCACATACTCCGTCATACCGAGCAAAGCGATCCAGGGGGCCGCAGCAAGAACCCTGTATTACCCTTGCTTTGCAGCGGCTCGGCGGCTGCGAAGCACACAGTCGATCACAGCCCCAGATACGCCTTCCGCACATCCTTGTTGCCGCTGATCTCAGCCGCCGTGCCCTGCATCAGGACGCGGCCGGTCTGGAGGATGTAGGCGCGGTCGGCGATCTCCAGGCATTCGGCCATGCGCTGCTCGACGATCAGCACGGTCATGCCGGCATCGCGGATGCGCTTGACGGCCTGGAAGATCTCGTCGACCAGCTTCGGCATGATGCCCTGCGACGGCTCGTCGAGCATCAGAAGCCGCGGCCGGGTCATCAAAGCGCGGCCGATCGCCAGCATCTGCTGCTCGCCGCCGGACAAGGTCTCGGCGCGCTGCTCGAGCCGCTCGGACAGCCGCGGAAACAGTGTGAATACGAAGTCGAGCGGCTCCTCGCGGTTGGCCTCACCGCGATACAGATAGCTGCCGAGCCTCAAGTTGTCGCGTACCGAGAGCCGCGGAAACAGCCGCCGGTTCTCCGGCACATAGGCAATGCCCTTGGCCGTGATCAGATGCTGCGCCATGCCGTCGATGCGATTGCCGTCGAAGGTGACGGCGCCGGCACGCGGCCGCTCGGCGCCGGCGATCGACTTCAGAAGCGTCGACTTGCCGGCGCCATTGGCGCCGGCGACGCAGACGATCTCGCCCTTGTTGACGTCGATCGAGACATTCGAGATCGCGACCAGGCCCTGATAGGCGGTGGTGACGTCACGCACCGACAGCATGGCGGTCTCCAAGATAGGCGGAAATGACTTTGGGATCGCGGACGACATCCTTGGGCTTGCCTTCGATCAGCACCTTGCCGAGATCGAGCACGATGGCGCGGTCGACCAGCGGCATCACGATCTCCATGACGTGCTCGACCATCAGCACCGTGATGCCGGTGTCGCGCACGCGACGCACGAGCTCGACGCCCTTTTGTGACTCGACCGGCGTCAGGCCGGTCAGCACCTCGTCGAGCAGCAGCAGCTTCGGCTCGGTCGCGAGCGCGCGGGCCACTTCCAGCCGCCGCTTCTCCGACGGCACGAGGTCGCTCGCCAGCACGTCGGCACGCGTATCGAGCCCGCAGAAGGCCAGCACGTCATGCGCCTTCCGCCGCGCCTCGCGCATGACAGTGGTGCGCACCAGCGCGCCGACGATGACGTTCTCGATCACCGTCATGCTCTCAAAGCTCTTCACGACCTGGAAGGTGCGGCCGATGCCACGCTGGCAGCGCTCGGCTGCCGGCAGCGCCGTGACGTCCTCGCCGTCGAAGATGATCGCGCCTTCAGTCGGCTTGAACGCGCCGGCAATCAGGTTGAACAAGGTCGACTTGCCGGCGCCGTTCGGCCCGATCAGGCCGACGATCTCGCCGCGCCCGACCGAAATCGAGACGTCAGAGTTCGCGGTCAGGCCGGAGAAGCGCTGGGTGATGTTGCGGGTTTCCAGCAGCGCGGTCATGACGCCACCGCCTCTCTCGCCGGCTGGGCGGCCGGCCTCGGCTTGCGGGAGAACAGACTGACCAGCCCCTGCGGCCGCGCCAGGGAGATCGCGATGATCAGGCCGCCATAGACGATCAGGTCGACGCCGCGGCCCGAGCCGCCGATATAGGAGCGGGTCAGCTCGGTCAGCGGGATCAGGATGACGGCACCGAGCATCGGGCCCCACAAGGTGCCGATGCCTCCGAGCACGGCAGGCAGCGCCATCAGCAACGAGAACTGGAAGCCCATGACGCTCTCGGGGTCGATATAGGAGACGAACTGCGCATAGAAGCTGCCGCCGATGGCGACCAGGAAGGCCGAAACGGCCGCCGCCCCCATCTTGGAGTTGAACACGTCGACGCCGAGGCTCTCCGCCGCGACCGGATTGTCCTTCACCGCGCGCCACCAATAGCCCCACTTGGAATCCTCGAGCCACCAAGTCACGAACCAGGCGACGCAGGCCAGCGCCAGCGCGAAGTAGAAGTATGGCAGCTTGGAGCGTGTGAACTGGAACGTCAGCCAGGAGTCGCGCCGCACCGGAATGTCGATGCCGAGCGCCGCACCCGCCCAGTCCCAGTTCTGAAACAGCAGCAGCGTGATCTCGGCGATGACGATGGTCGCGATCACGAAGTAATGGCCGCCGAGCCGGAAGCAGGGATAGCCGAGCGCCATCGCAATGACGGCTGAGATGAGACCGCCGGCGAGCATGCCGAACCACGGCAGCACGCCGAACTTGGTGAACAGGATCGCGGTGGTGTAGGCGCCAAGCCCGAAATACAGCGCGTGTCCCAGCGAGATCTGGCCGCAATAGCCGGACAGAATGTTCCAGCTCTGCGACAGCGCCGCATACATCAGGGTCAACACCATGATGTTCTGGACGTAGACGTCCTTGACGAACAGCGGCACCGCGGCCGCGACCGCGGCGAGGAAGGCGGCGAGGACGAGGTCGCGCCGGCGGCGTTGGATGAATGCCTTGTCCATCAGATCGATCCGAACAGGCCGCGCGGGCGGATGAAGACGACGAGGAGATAGACGCCGTAGATACCGACGGTCTTGAGTGACGGCGGCAGGATCAGCGTGGTGATGGCCTCGACCAGGCCGACGACGATGCCGCCGGCAAAGGCGCCGAATACGCTGCCGAAGCCGCCGAGCGCGACCGTCACATAGGCGATGGTCGCGAACGACGCGCCGACATCGGGGAAGACGTAGAAGAAGATCGCCATGACCGCGCCGGCAAGACCGACCAGCGCAGCTCCAAGGCCCCAGCCGAGCGCGAACACCTTGTTCTTGTCGATGCCGACCAGCGCCACCGCGCCGGCATCCTCTCGCGTCGCCTCCAGCGCCCGGCCGAAATCGGTGCGGTGGATGAAGAAATAGAGCCCGGCGAAGGCCGCGATCGCGATCAGCGCACCGACCAGTTGCGGCTGCGGCAGGTAGATCCCCGCGATCGAGATCGTCTTGCCGCCGAGCCAGGAGTGCGGAATGCTGCGATAGTCCGGCGTGAAGAAATACTGCGCGACCCCGCGCATCAGCACCGCGAGCCCGAAGGTGGAGAAGATCTGCACCATGCCGGTATTGGCCTTGGCACGGACCGCGAATCTGACGATCAGCAGATAGACCACGGCCCCGAACACGAACAGAGCGGCGGCGACCAGCGGCGCCGCAAGCAACGGGTCGAGCGCAAAGAACGCGAACAGGAAGAAGGTCGCGTACATCGCGATCATCAGGAACTCGCCATGGGCGAAGTTCACGACGTCCATCAGCCCGAAGATGAGCGCCAGCCCCACGGCGATCAGGCCGTAGAGCAGGCCCATCAAGAGGCCGCTGGCGAGACTTTGGATGATTGTTTCTGCTGTCACAGATCTTGCCCCACTCTCGATGTGACACTTGGTGTCGTCCTGGCGAAAGCCAGGACCCATAACCACGACTGTTTTTGTGGGGCACGACGACGACCAATCATCGTCCAACCACGGCCTCGGAGTATGGGTCCCGGGTCGGCGCCGCCACGCGCTGACGCGCGTCGCGGCTTGCCCGGGACGACACTCGAGGTTGCTACTTCATCGGCCAGGTGGCTTGGGCCACCGCGGCCTGGGTCGGGAAGATGGTGACGAACTTGCCGCCGACATATTGCAGCAGCACCGGATCCGCGTCGTTGTTCTGGCCGCTCTCGTCGAACTTCACGCGCTTCCACGGCATGATGGTCTGCTCGCCCGGCATGTCGGTCGCGGCCAGCGCGTCGCGGATCTTCTCGCCGTCAACAGACTTGGCGCGGTTGATGGCATCGGCCATCACGATCAGGCCCATGAACTGCCGCGAGGAGTAGTCGTTGAAATCCTTGCCCGACTTGGCCTTGAACATGTCGTTGATCTTGCCGACCATCGGCCGCTTGGCGGCGAGATCGAGCGAGAACGAGCCGCGCGAGATCACGCCTTCGAGCTTGTCGCCGACCGCGTCATACAGCGCCTTCTCCGAGAAGCCGGCGTCCTGCGCCACGATCGCATTCGGCTTGTAGCCGAGCTCGGCCATGGTCTTGACCAGCAGGATGCCGTCGGTGGTGTAGCTCGACGGCATCAGCACGTCGGCATTGGCCGCCTTGAGCTGCTGCACCTCGGCCGACAGCGACGGCGAGTTGGCGCGGTACTTGATGTCGGCGACGATCTTGTAGCCGCGCTCGTTGGCGAGCTTGAGCTGGGCGTTGCTCGAATCCGTGCCGAAGATCGTGTCCTCGTGGAACAGCGCGAGCGTCTCGATCTTGGTGCCCTTCTTCTTCATCGCATCGAAGAAGTCGAACATCGCCTGCGAGAACATCTCGTCATGCGGCGCGGCGCGGAAATAGTATTTCAAGCCGCGGCGATGCAGGCTCGGCGAGGAGTTGTCGGCGGAGAGATATGGGATCTGGTAGCGCTCGCAGATCTGGCTCGCGGTGACCGCGACGGCACTCTGATAGGAGCCGATGACGGCTGCGACCTTCTCCTGCGTGATCAGGCGCTCGGCCTCGGCGCGGCCCTTCTGCGGATCCGCCTGATGATCGGCGAACACCAGCTTGATCTTGGCGCCGCCGAGACCCGGCAGCCCCTCGGTACGGGCCAGCGGCAGGTCGTAGTCGTATTTGCCGTTGATGATCTCGGCCGCCGTCTCGAACGCGCGCTGCGCGTCGACGCCGATCTGGGCGCTGGCGCCCGAGAACGGATAGATGACGCCGATCTTCACTTCCGACGTCTGGGCGCGGGCGGCGATCGGACCGAGAGCAGCGGCAGCGGTGGCTCCAAGCAGGACGTTACGGCGCGTAATGGTCATGGCAAGATCCTCTGATGAAAGCGCATCGATGAAGCGGTTGACGTCGGTGGTAAAGGCTCAAAAAGCAGCACAAGCTGGCTGATTAGAGGACGGCGAGATCCTTGTTCCTGAGATCAGTGATCAGCATCAGGCCCGGCGCGTGGGTAATGGCGAAGGGCAGCTTGGCCGCGGCGATGACCGCCTGCGGTGTGACGCCGCAGGCCCAGAACACAGGGATTTCGTCCGCGGCGACGGGCACCGGATCGCCGTAGTCCGGCGTGTTGAGATCAGCGATACCGATCTGCTCAGGATGACCGAGATGCACCGGCGCGCCGTGCACCGCGGGAAAGCGCGTCGTGATCTGCACGGCGCGGATCGCCTGCGCCGGCTTGAACGGGCGCATCGACACCACCATCGGCCCCGCGAACGGCCCCGACGGCGTGCAGGCGATGTTGGTGCGGTACATCGGCACGCGACAGCCCTGCTCGATGTGGCGGATCGGCAGACCGTCCGCCATCAGCGCCTCCTCGAACGAGAACGAGCAGCCGAGCACGAAGGTGACGAGGTCGTCGCGCCAGTGCGCAAGCAGATCGGTCGGCTCCTCGACCATCTCGCCATCGCGCCAGACGCGATAGCGCGGCACATCGGTGCGGATGTCGAGGTCGGCGCCGAGCGCCGGAATGAAAGGATTGCCCGGTTCGGACATGCCGATGATCGGACACGGTTTTGGATTGAGCTGGCAGAAGCGGTGGAAGGCGCCAGCGTACGTCTCGGGGATAACAGCCAGATTGCCCTGGACGAAGCCGTTTGCGACCCCCGCCGTGCTCCAGCCCCTGCCGGCACGATAATCCAGGCGGGCTTGATGGCTCGGGAGAAGTTCACTCCCACCCGCTGATTGCTGCAGTGCCGCAGAAACAGTCATTTGTGCCACTTGCCTAATATCTCGACAAACTCACTGAACATCAGCCATGCTATAAAGTCTAATCTTCGTTTTTAATCGGGATCGATAAGACAAATTGATCCGAGCGGGGCGCGATGTTGGATTTCCGTTCCATCGAGACCTTCCTCTGGGTGGTGAAGCTTGGCAGCTTTCGCGGCGCGGCGCAGCGCCTGAACACCACTCAGCCGGCCATTTCCCAGCGGATCGCCCAGCTCGAGCGCGAGCTCGGCGTCAAGCTGCTGAACCGCGACCACCGCGTGGCGTCGCCGACTGCGAGCGGACGGCAGATGCTGGTGTATGCCGAGAAGCTGATCGGCCTGCGCGCGGAGATGCTGGCCGAGGTCGGCGACCGCTCCGCGATGCGCGGCGTGCTCCGGCTCGGCGTCGCCGAGACCATCGTGCACGACTGGCTGCCGCGGCTGATCAAGAGCGTCAATGAGAGCTATCCGAACCTGTCGCTGGAGATCGAGGTCGACGTCACGCCGAACCTGCATGCGCGGCTGCTGGCGCAGGAGATCGAGCTCGCCTTCGCGCTCGGCTCGCCGTCCGCGTCGGGCATCCGCAGTCGCGTGCTGTGCGACTATCCGATCAGCTTCCTGGCCAGCCCCTCTTTGGGTTTCGGCAAAGGTCTGATCACGGCGGAGCAGATGGCACGGTTTCCAATCATTACCTTCCCGCGCAACACCCAGCCCTACGACAATGTGCGCTCGCTCTTCAATCGCCCGCATCTGCCGCCGATGCGTCTGCACGCCAGCGCCTCGCTGGCGACCGTGATCCACATGGCCGTCGAGGGCCTCGGCGTCGCCGTCATTCCCGCGGCGATCGTCGCCAACGAGATCGAGCGCGGACGCCTGCAGGAGTTGAAAACGGATTTGCGGATTCCGCCGCTGACCTTCACGGCGAGCTGGCTGTCGTCCCCCGAGATGGTCGCGATCGAGCGCGTTGCCGAGCTCGCAGCCAGAACCGCGCAGACGGCCAGCCATCCGGCCACATCGGTTGACGCCATCGTCGCGGCGCGCGATGGACAGGACGCCGGAGTACAGGGACTTCAAGCATGAGCCGCGCCGTAACCAATCTGCAGATCGATTCCGCCCGCCTCTGGGACAGCATTCACGAGACCGCCAGGTTTGGCGCGACGCCGAAGGGCGGCGTGCGGCGGCTGACCTTGAGCCAGGAGGACAAGCAGGTCCGCGACTGGTTCCGCAAAGCCTGCGAGGATGCCGGGCTCGACGTGCACGTCGACACGCTCGGCTCGATGTTCGCACTTCGCAAGGGCCGCGACATGTCGAAGCCGCCGGTCGGGCTCGGCTCGCATCTCGACACCCAGCCGACGGGCGGCAAGTTCGACGGCATTCTCGGCACGCTCGGCGCGCTGGAGGTGATCCGCACGCTCAACGACGCCGGCATCGAGACCGACGCGCCGCTCTGCATCGTCAACTGGACCAACGAGGAAGGCTCGCGCTTCGCGCCGGCGATGATGGCGTCGGCCGCCTATGTCGGCGACTTCACGGTCGAGGACATTTTGTCGCGGACAGATGCCGCAGGCATGACCGTGGGCGCGGCGCTGGACGAGATCGGCTATCGCGGCGAGACCAAGGTCGGCACGCAGACATTCTCGGGCTTCGTCGAGCTGCACATCGAGCAGGGTCCGATCCTGGAGGCCGAGAACAAGACCATCGGCGTGGTCGATCACGGCCAGGGCGTGTTCTGGTACGACGGCAAGGTCACCGGCTTCGAGAGCCATGCCGGCTCGACGCCGATGCCGCTGCGCCGCGACGCGCTGCTGGCGCTGTCGGAGTTCGCGCTCACCCTGGAGCAGATCGCGCTCAAGCTCGGACCGAACGCGGTCGCCACCATCGGCGAGGCCGTGATCGCCAATCCCTCGCGCAACGTGATCCCCGGCGAGATCGCCTTCACCATCGACTGCCGCAGCGCCAACGCCGAGACGCTGGACGCGCTCGATACCAGCCTGCGTGCGGCGGCGAGCGAGATTTCCAAGAAGCGCAAAGTCGAGATTGCGATCGACCAGGTCTGGCGCAAGCCGCCGACGCACTTCGATCCCAAGCTGGTCGATGCCGTCGAGCGCGCTGCCGGCACGCTCGGCTATTCGCACCGGCGCATCACGTCGGGAGCGGGCCACGACGCCTGCAATCTCAACACGATCATGCCGGCCGCGATGGTGTTCGTGCCCTGCAAGGATGGCATCAGCCACAACGAGCTCGAGGATGCCACGCAATCCGACTGCGCCGCCGGCGCCAACGTGCTGCTGCACACCGTGCTGTCGCTGGCGGGCGTGGCGTCGTGACGGGCTGATTGCTCTCACTCGCTCCTACTTTAAGTTAACATTCTCCGATCGAAGTCGCGCAGGCACACTGAGCTCCCCTCCCCCTGCGGGGAGGGGTCGGGGATGGGGGTCCACAACGGCGGTCTCGCCCGGAGCCACCCCCCTCCCCAACCCTCCCCCACAAGGGGGGAGGGAGCAGACCTCGTCCTGCGCGACCATTTTGCCTACTTCCTAGAGGAGATCCTCACGTGCGCGGAGTTTTCATCGACGCCAACGAGTCGCTTGCCGAGATCTTCGAGCGGCAGCGCAAATCGGGCGATCCCGAGATGCGCGTGCATCTCGATCCGGACATCAAGCCGGACGACTGGCCCGCCATTCTCGATGGCGCCGAGATCGGCGTGGTCGATCACACCGCCCTGCCCACCGAGGTCGCGAAGCAGTGCAAGGGGCTCAAGCACGTCGTGTTCCTCGGCACCGGCGCGCGCAGCTACATGAATCCGGAGGAGCTGGCCGAGCTCGACATCACCGTGCACCTGATCAAGGGCTATGGCGATACGGCAGTTGCAGAAGCAGCGATCGCGCTGATGTGGGCCTCGGCCCGCGGCATCGCGCAGATGGACCGCGAGATGCGCGCCGGCAACTGGCTGCGCGACGACGGCATGCAGTTGACCGGCAAGACGCTCGGCCTGATCGGCTTCGGCGGCATCGCCGCGGAGGTCGCGCGCATCGCGTCGGGCAGCGGCATGAAGGTGATCGCCTGGAACCGCTCGCCGAAGAGTCATCCGGGCGTGGCGTTCGTCGATCTCGACACGCTGCTCAAGGAGAGCCACGTCGTCTCGCTGCATCTCCTGCTCAACGACGAGACCCGCGGCTTCCTGTCCCGCGACCGCATCGCGCAGATGCGGCCGGGCGTGATCTTCGTGAACACCGCCCGCGCGGCCATCGTCGACGAAGCAGCGATGATCGACGCCCTGCGCTCCGGCCACATCCGCCACGCCGGCCTCGACGTCTTCAACGCCGAGCCGCTGCCGGCAGATCACGTGCTGACGACGATTCCCAACGTCACGCTGTCGGCGCACTCGGCGTTCCGCACGCCGGAGGCGAGCGAGAACCTGATTCACGCGGCGTGGGAGCACTGCCGCAGGGTGGCGAAGAAGTAGTTGTTGACGCGTAGGGTGGGCAAAGCGGCCGCCGCTAGGCGGCAGCGTGCCCACCGTCGATCAGCGCGTACGCGGCAAGACGGTGGGCACGGCGCCACCGCGATCTCATGCGGGGATGCAGCAGAGCCGCGCCTTTGCCCACCCTACGGCTCTCTCCTTCGTCATTGCGAGCGAAGCGAAGCAATCCAGAGTCCCGCGGCGACCCTGGATTGCTTCGTCGCTACGCTCCTCGCAATGACGATGTTGATCGAGCTACCGCCCCCCTCACCGTCGTCCCGGCGAACGCCGGGACCCATACCGCGTGATTTATCTGTGGCGCGCGGTGGCAGATATCGGCGGCTACAATGACGGCCGGTGGTTATGGGCCCCGGCGTTCGCCGGGGCGACATCGAGCAAATAGCGGCGACTAGTCCACCATGTCTGCGACGGCCTTGCCGCACGCCACCGTATCAGCGTTGCCGCCCAGATCCCGCGTGCGCAGCGTCCGCTCGGCCAGCGTCCGCTCGATCGCGCCGACGATCGACTGCGCTGCAGTCTTCTCTCCCAGATGCTCCAGCATCATCGCGCCCGACCAGATCATGCCGATCGGGTTGGCAATCCCCTGCCCTGCGATATCGGGCGCCGAGCCGTGCACCGGCTCGAACACCGACGGGAAATTGCGCTCGGGATTGATGTTGCCCGACGGCGCGATGCCGATCGTGCCGGTGCAGGCAGGTCCCAAATCGGACAGGATGTCGCCGAACAGGTTGGAGCCGACGACGACGTCGAACCAGTCCGGGTGCAGCACGAAGTTCGCGGTGAGGATGTCGATGTGGTACTTGTCCCACTTCACGCCCGGATAGTTCTTCGCCATCGCCTCGACGCGCTCGTCCCAGTAAGGCATCGTGATCGAAATGCCGTTGGACTTCGTCGCCGAGGTCAGGTGCTTCTTCGGCCGGGATTGAGCGAGCTCGAAGGCGAACTTCAGGATGCGGTCGACGCCGGTGCGCGTCATCACCGTCTGCTGGGTGACGAACTCGCGATCGGTGTCCGGGAACATGCGGCCGCCGACCGAGGAGTATTCGCCTTCGGTGTTCTCGCGCACCACCCAGAAATCGATGTCGCCGGGCTTGCGACCCGCCAGCGGCGACGGCACGCCGGGCATCAGCCGCACGGGGCGCAGATTGACGTACTGATCGAACTCGCGGCGGAACTTGATGAGCGAGCCCCACAGCGACACGTGGTCTGCGATCTTGGCGGGCCAGCCGACGGCGCCGAAATAGATCGCGTCATGGCCGCCGATCTGCGCCTTCCAGTCGTCCGGCATCATCTGGCCGTGCTTCTCGTAATAGTCGTAGCTCGAGAAGTCGAAATGATCGAACTGCACCGCGACGCCGTGCTTCTTGGCCGCCGTCTCGATCACGCGAATGCCCTCGGGCATGACCTCCTTGCCGATGCCGTCGCCGGGAATGACTGCGATGCGATAGGGCTTCTTGCTCATCGAGCGGATCCTTGGTCGTTTACGCCGGTACGCCCGGCTGAAATGGCGAATGCCTGAATGAACCAAACCACGCCCAAGCGCAACGCTGCGGTGCAAGATTGACCGCATGGCTGACGCGCCAGACAATCCTATCTCCTCACCCATCCCAGCGAGCACGTCCATGGACCTTCATCTGCGCGGCAAGCGCGTTCTCATCACCGGCGCGTCCAAGGGGATCGGTGCCGCAGCCGCCGAAGCCTTCGCCGAGGAAGGCTGTCACGTCAGGCTTGCAGCGCGCAGTGGCGACCGGCTCGCGGCCCTGGTCGAGCAGCTGCGATCGAAGCATCAGATCGATGCGGCCGCGCATGTCGTGGACCTGCGCAAGAGCGAGGACGTCGCGCGGCTGGCCGAAGCTGCTTCCGATATCGACATCCTCGTCAACAATGCCGGCGACATCCCGGGCGGCGCGATCGACAAGATCGACGAGGCGGCCTGGCGGCATGCCTGGGACCTGAAGGTGTTCGGCTTCATCAATCTGACGCGCCTGGTCTATGCGCAGATGAAGGCGCGCGGTGGCGGCGTCATCATCAACGACATCGGCGCGGCCGGCGAGAAGTTCGACGCCAACTACATCTGCGGCAGCGCCGGCAATGCGGCGCTGATGGCCTTCACCCGCGCGCTCGGCTCCAAGAGCCTCGCCGACAACATCCGTGTGGTCGGCATCAATCCCGGGCCGGTCGGCACCGATCGCCACGTCACTCTGCTCAAGACCCGCGCCAAGCATCAGTTCGGCGACGAGAGCCGCTACACCGAATTCCAGAAGAGCCTGCCGCTCGGCCGTCCCGCGCATCCGCGCGAGATCGCCGACCTGATGGCGTTCCTGGCCTCGGACCGTGCCGGCTACACCTCCGGCGTGATCTATACCGTCGATGGCGGCATCAGCGCAGGGTGGGGTTGATCGCCGCGACCTTTCCACCCCACACGAAACGTGATCTACAACATGGCGCCGGGACGCTTGCCATCAGGAGAACTGCACTTTGGCCGACCAGGGACTGATCCGTGAGACCGCCTGCGCCGTCGTCGACAGGTTGAAGGCCGGCGAGGTCACGCCGCTCGATTGCCTCGACGCACTGGAAGCGCGCATCAAAGCCGTCGACGACAAGGTCAACGCGCTGCCGATCCTGTGCTTCGACCGCGCCCGCGAGCACGCCAAGGCGCTGATGCAGAAGCCGGTTGCCGAGCGCGGGGTGCTGGCCGGGCTGCCCGTCCCGATCAAGGACCTCACCGACGTCGCCGGCGTGCTCACCACGCAAGGGTCGCCGATCTTCAAGGACCGGATTTCGGAACGCTCCGATCTCCTGGTCGAGCATCTCGAAGCCAATGGCGGCGTGATCTATGCCAAGTCGAACACGCCGGAGTTCGGCGCCGGCGCCAACACGTTCAACGAGGTGTTCGGCGCGACGCTCAATCCCTGGGACACGTCCCGCTCGGCGGCAGGCTCCTCGGGCGGCGCTGCAGTCGCGCTCGCGACCGGCATGGCCTGGCTCGCGCATGGCTCCGACATGGGCGGCTCGCTGCGCAATCCCGCGAGCTTCTGCGGCATCGTCGGCCTGCGCCCGAGCTTCGGCCGCGTCGCCCATACGCCGGCCGTGGCCGTCGACCGCAATCTCGGCGTCCAGGGCCCGATGGCCCGCAACGTCGAGGATCTCGCGCTGCTGCTCGACGCGATGAGCGGCGAGCACGCCGCCGATCCGATCTCGCTGCCCTCGCCTGCGACGTCGTTCCTGGCCGCGGCGCGCTCCGGCAAGAGGCCGGTTCGCGTTGCCTACTCTCCGGATCTTGGCATCACGCCCGTCGATCCGGAAGTCGCGGCGGTCACGCGCAAGGCGGCGCAGCGCTTCGCCGAGTTGGGCGTGATCGTCGAGGAGGCGCATCCCGATTTCAGCGAGGCGCATGAATGCTTCCACGTGCTGCGCGCGCTCGACTTCGCGATGAGCAAGGCTGAGCTGTTGCGCACCAAGCGCGACCTGTTGAAGCCGGAAGTGATCTGGAACATCGAGGAAGGGCTGAAGCTCACGGTCGCGCAGATCGCGCGCGCCGAGGCGCAGCGCGTGGCGATCACCGCGCGCGCCGTCAAGTTCTTCGAGACCTATGATCTGCTGCTGGCGCCGGCCACCATCGTACCGCCCTTCCCGGTCGAGAACCGCTACGTCGCCGAATGCGCCGGACATAAGTTCGACAACTACGTGCAATGGCTCGGCATCGTCTACGCGATCACGCTGGCCTGCTGCCCAGCCCTGTCGCTGCCCTGCGGCTTCACGGCGTCGGGTCTTCCGGTCGGACTGCAAATGGTCGCGGCACCGCACGCCGACGCCAAGCTGCTCGCAGGCGCCAAGGCGCTGGAGGACGTCCTCGGCGTTGCCGGCTCGACCCCGATCGATCCGCGCGCGCCGAAGGGCTAAGTGATTCCCCTCATCCTGAGGAGCCCGCCGAAGGCGGGCGTCTCGAAGGATGGGCCGCAGCGTGATGCGCCCCCGCCTCGACACTGCTTGTGGCACGCGCGCAGAGTTCCATGCGCTGAACATGGGACCCATGTCCGTTATCGTCTGTGGCAATCGGGGCTGCTGCCGTAGAAGGGCCGCAAATCACGCTTGCCGGAGACCGGATATGACTGACCAGGTGATCGAGCCTGCCGAAGAAGCCACGACGTTCAGCGATGTCGAGCGCCGCATCAAGGCGATCCTGATCGGCTCGGCCGGCAACCTGGTCGAATGGTACGATTTCTATGCCTACACGGCATTCGCGCTGTATTTCGCGCCGGCCTTCTTTCCCTCGAAGGACCCGGTCGTCGAGCAGCTCAACGCCGCGGTCGTGTTCGCCGCGACCTTCCTGATGCGCCCGCTCGGCGGCTGGCTGTTCGGCTATCTCGCCGATCACCATGGCCGGCGGCTGTCGCTGACCGTCTCGGTCCTCTGCATGTGCTTCGGCTCGCTGATCATTGCGGTGACGCCGACCTATGCCACCATCGGCATCGCCGCGCCGATCATCCTGGCGCTCGCCCGCGTCATCGAGGGCCTCAGCCTCGGCGGCGAGTATGGCGCCAGCGCCACCTACCTGTCCGAGGTCGCCGACGCCAAGCATCGCGGCTTCTATTCGAGCTTCCAATACGTCACCCTGATCGGCGGCCAGCTCACCGCGATCATCGTGCTGCTGCTCCTGCAGAAGGTGTTCTTGACAACCGAGGAGCTCAAGGCATGGGGCTGGCGCATTCCATTTGCGATCGGCGCCGGCCTCGCCATCTTCACCGCCGTCATGCGGCGGAACCTGCATGAAACCGAGGCCTTCGTGGAAGCAAAGAAGACGGTCAGTCCGTCGGGATCGATCACCACGCTGCTCAAATATCCGAGAGAGCTGCTGCTGGTGGTCGGCCTGACCGCGGGTGGCACGGCGGCATTCTACACCTTCACGACCTACATGCAGACTTTCGTCAAGCTGTCGGTCGGCCTCACCGAGGACCAGACCACGATGGTGATCTTCGGCTCGCTGCTGTTTGCCTGCGTGCTACAGCCGCTCTATGGCGCGATCTCCGATCGCATCGGCCGCAAGCCGCTGCTGATCTTCTTCGGCGTCGCCGGCACGCTGGCGACGATCCCGATTCTGACCGTGCTGCAGGGCACCAAGGAGCCGTTCACAGCTTTCCTGCTGATCTGCGGCGCCTGGATCTTCACGGCCGGCTACACCTCGATCAACGCGGTGGTGAAGGCCGAGCTGTTTCCGACCAATGTCCGTGCGCTCGGTGTCGGCCTGCCCTACGCGATCACCGTCTCGCTGTTCGGCGGCACCGCACCGGCTATCGCGCTCTACTTCAAGAGCATTGGGCACGAGACCTGGTTCTATTATTATCTCACGGGCGTGATCTTCACGTCGCTATTGATCTATGCGACCATGCGTGACACCAAGCATGCGTCGGCGATGCACCGCCATGAATGAGCTGCCACCACGGATGAGGTGCCGTCATGGCTGACGAGTCCGGGCTACCGCCCGAGAGCAAGCTGACCCGCAGCAAGGAGCGCTGGGCTCACGAGGGCAAATTCCTGACCGGCCGGATCGTGCGGCCCGAGGACCAGCGCCTGCCGCCGGGCCAGCATCTGACCCGCGACTGGCCGGTGCTCGATCTCGGCCTGACGCCCTCGGTCACATCAGAGCGCTGGCGGCTCGACGTCTATGGCGCGGTGGAAAATCCTCTGTTCTGGGATTTCTCCGCCTTCCTCTCCCAGGAGCAGCGCCAGTTCACATCCGACATTCATTGCGTGACGACCTGGTCGCGCTACGACAATCAATGGGAAGGGCTTGCGACGCGCGACCTGCTTGCCGCCTGCCGGCCGCGCGACACAACCGATTTCGTCGTGCTGCATTCCTACGACGGCTACACGACCAATCTCGCACTGGAGGACTTCGCCGCCGAGGACGCCCTGCTCGCGCATAGCTGGTCCGGCGCGCCGCTCACCCAGGAGCATGGCGGCCCGGTCCGCATCGTCGTGCCGCATCTGTATTTCTGGAAGAGCGCAAAATGGCTGAAGGCGATCGAATTCCTAGACAAGGATGCGCCCGGCTATTGGGAGGTGCGCGGCTATCACAACCGCGGCGATCCCTGGGCCGAGCAGCGCTATTCGGACTGACGGGCTTCCGTGGCGCCGAGCGAGCGGAGCCGTAGGGTGGGCAAAGACGCGAAGCGTCGTGCCCACCGCCGTCGCCACTGAAATGAAGCTGAAAAGAAAAGAATGGTGGGCACGCTCCGCTTTGCCCACCCTACGGGCTCAGTTTCCGAACCTGCCAGAGATATCGCATGGAGTTCACCTCAGAAACCGGCAAGATCCCCAAGGGCTACGGGTATCTTCTCAAGCCGAGCGTCATCCTCGCCGCACTGACCGCAAGAGATCTCGGCGGCATTCGCATCCACCTCGTTCGCAGCCACGGCAGGCGTCTGTTCGATGCGCGATATCGGCCGCCGGACGGCGACATTCCTTATGAGCGTCTCAACATCAAAGTCGGCACCGCGCACGAGCGGGACTTGCCTGGACTTCGTCGGCGCGCGAAGGACGAAGCCCTGCCCGCGCTCGTCCAATGGATTTCCGACCTCGTCGCGCAAGACCTGCCGACAGCGATCCGGCACGGCGAACAGGAGATCGAGCTTCTGCCTCCGCGAGACTGATCATTGCTGCGTCGCGTGCGCGATTGATGCTTGCCCGGCCCCCCGGCCCAGAAATATCCCCCTTGCATATTTCTGAAAATCGTGATTTATTAACCGCCATCCCGCCTCGTTGCAGAGGGGGGTATCGCGATCGTCACGGACGTGGAGCGCGGGATGCGGTGGGCGCAACGGGTTGCAGCGTGGTCTTCCATGCGGACGAACGATCCGGTGCGCACGGCGAAATCGTGTGGTCTCGGCGCCGCGGTGCTGGCGTCAAGTCGTGGTGCGGATGACGCGCATCGCGATGACGGGGGCAAGACAGCCGTTCCCCGGAGAGAGCACGTATAAGCCGTTCCAACCATTGCGCAGGGAAGGCCGGGATGTCCTCAGCCGTACCTGTGGTTCTGCCGCCTGCATTTTTTCCGCAGGCGGGCCATGGGGGCGGCAGGCTCCCGACCTTCCCTGCGCCCTCTCGATTGCAGAGGGCGAATAGCCGCAAAGCTCGGGCCGTACAGGCCGCGAGAATGCGCCATCATGTCTGCTGGTATGGCCCTATCTGTTGTATGACGATGTGAGACGATGCGGTGTCATCGCCTCGAGCGGTAGTGAAGACGCAACGAATGGGGCACGATATGCCGACCGAACGTTTCCAGTTTGAAGGCGCAAGCGGCGAGCAGCTTGCCGCTGCGCTCGACCTGCCCAACGGTTCGCCGCGCGCTTACGCGCTGTTCGCGCATTGCTTCTCCTGCGGCAAGGACACGCATGCGGCGCGGCGCATCGCCATGGCGCTGACGGCGCATGGCATCGCCGTGCTGCGGTTCGACTTCACCGGCCTCGGCTCCAGCGAAGGCGACTTCGCCAACACGACGTTCTCCTCCAACGTCGCCGATCTTGTCCGCGCCGCCAATCATCTGCGCGAGACCCGACAGGCGCCGGCGATCCTGATCGGCCACAGCCTCGGCGGCGCCGCTGTGCTGGCGGCCGCCGGCGCCATTCCCGATGCCAAAGCCGTCGTGACGATCGCCGCGCCTTCGGATCCGGGCCATGTCACCAACATGTTCAAGGACAGCCTCGAGGCGATCCGCCGCGACGGCTCGGCCGAGGTCTCGCTCGCGGGGCGCCCGTTCCGGATCAGCAGCTCCTTCCTCGACGACATCGCCGAGCAGCGCCTGCTCGACAAGGTCAAGCATCTGCACAAGGCACTGCTGGTGATGCACTCGCCTGTCGACGAGACCGTCGGCATCGACAACGCGACCCACATCTTCGTCGCTGCCAAGCATCCGAAGAGCTTCATCTCGCTCGATCACGCCGATCATCTCATCAGCAGCAAGCTAGATGCCGCCTATATCGCCGAGGTGATCGCGAGCTGGGCCGGCCGCTACGCCGCACCGGCGCCGGTCGAGCTTGCGGCCACCGATGGCCCGCGCGACGTCGTCGTGCGCGAGACGCGGGCGAGCAAGCTGCAGCAGAGCATCGCGCTCGGGCCCCACCATCTCACCGCAGACGAGCCGCTCTCCGTCGGCGGCCAGGACTCCGGTCCGGGCCCCTACGACCTTCTGCTCGCGGCGCTCGGCGCCTGCACCTCGATGACGATGCGGCTCTATGCCGACCGCAAATTGCTGCCGCTCGACCTGATCACCGTGACCCTGCGTCACAACAAGATCCATGCGGAGGACTGCGCGGCGTGCGAGACCAAGGTCGGGCTGATCGATCAGCTCGAGCGCGAGATCCACATGGACGGCGCGCTCGATGAGGAGCAGCGCAGGAAGCTGATGGAGATCGCCGACAAGTGCCCGGTGCACCGGACGCTGACGTCGGAGATCCGCATCGTCACGCGCGCGACGGACTGAGCTAACGCGCCGCTTCCGGCTCCATCTTCAGCGGCCGCACGCGCAAGGCGCCGCGCAGGCCTGCGGCCGTGCCGATGAAAATGCCGGTGATGGCAACGAACGATGGCAGCGCCAAAGTGGAGAGTCCCGTGAGCCCCTGCCCGACCGAGCAGCCCAGCGCCATCACGCCGCCGATGCCCATCAGCGCGGCGCCGCCAACCGAGCGCAGCATGTGATTCGGCGAGTGAAAACCTTCGAGCTTGAAGCGGCGCGTGACCAGCGCCGTCACGAGACTCCCCGCCAGCACGCCGGCGACCGTTGCGATGCCGAAGTTCACCGTCGAGCCGGTCGACAGCATCACATATTGCAGGCCGTCGGCGATCGGCGCGACGAAGGTCAGGGACGCCACCGGCACCGGATTGAACTCATCGGCGCCGAGATAGCCGGTCGCGAACCAGCCGGCCGCGATCAGCAGGCCGACGACGAGGCCCGCGAGCATCTGCCCCGGTGCGCGCCGGAACGGCGCATGCGCGAAGGCGAACACGATCAACACGCTGCCGAGCGCGAGCGCCGGCAAGAGGCGCGCTGGCGCACCGTGCAGGCCGCCGGCCGACAGCAGCGCAGGAAGCGATGTCGCCGCGGCCGTGGTCTGCGAGGCCTGCATCAGCGCGATGCGCAACGGCGCGATCAGGCCCTTCAACGTCATCTCCGCTGCGATCGCCAGCACCGTCACCACGACGAAGGAGCGCAGATTGCCGCGACCGAGCAGCACCAGCGCGCGCGAGCCGCAACCGTTGGCGAGCACCATGCCGTAGCCGAACAGGACACCGCCCAAGAGCATCAGCGGCACCGAGAAGGTCGGCTGCAGATAGATCGACTTGCCGAGATCGACGGCCCCGTTGGCCGCGAGCAGCTGTGTGGCGACGATGGCGATGCCCATCGCCAGGGCGAAAGTTCGCACCAGCCGGCGGTCGCCGTCGGCCCACCAGCCGCGCAGGCTGCTCATCATGCAGAAGCCGCTGAGCAGCCCGACCACGCCATAGATCAGGCCGATCATGAGACCGGCCATCACGGCCAGATTGGCGGCTTCGGGCACGTTCAGGAATCCTTCCGGTTGCGGACAACACGCGCGTTGCGCAGGCAGCGCTTTCGCTTGACGCGCGCAGAATATTTGCCACGATGTCGCACCTAACTAGATGAGAATGCTTGTTCCAACAAGCATCGACGGGAGAGAACGCCGTGATTTCAGAAACGCATCCTCAGGGGTGGCCGACGCATCGCGCATGCATGGAGGCCGCACGGTGAGCGGCGTGGCGACACTTTCCCCCGACGCTCTCGCCCGCGCCTGCGCCGACGCGATGTGGCAGGATGATCGCGCCAGCCAGGGGCTCGGCATGCACATCGTCGAGATCGGCCCCGGACGCGCCACCCTGCAGATGCAAGTGCAGCCTCACATGGTCAACGGCCATGGCATCGCCCATGGCGGCTTCATCTTCACGCTGGCCGATTCCGCCTTCGCATTCGCCTGCAACTCGCACAACGACCGCACCGTGGCCGCACAGGGCAGCATCAGCTTCATCCGCCCCGGCAAGCTCGGCGACGTTCTGCTTGCCCGCGCGCACGAGGTGTCGCGCAGCGGGCGCTCCGGCATCTATGATGTCCGCGTTACGGCAGGCGACACGGTGATCGCCGAATTCCGCGGCCATTCGCGCAGCATCGGCGGCACGCTGGTCCCGGCCGCCGCGAGCTGATCCGCTTCCCTATCGCCCCGCGCCGCCGCCGGAGGACCTGACCATGACATCGACCAAGCTTCAATCGACCGCCAGCTACGTTCCCGAGATGGACGAAACCGAGCGGGCCTCGCGCGACGAGATCATGGCGCTGCAGACCCGCCGGCTCGCCTGGTCGCTCGAGCACGCCTACGACAACGTCGCCCATTACCGCCAGGCTTTCGACAAGGCCGGCGTGCATCCGTCGGATTTCCGCGAGCTTGCCGATCTGGGCAAGTTTCCGTTCACGGTGAAGACCGACCTGCGCGACAATTACCCGTTCAACATGTTCGCCGTGCCGCGCGAGCAACTGGTACGGGTGCACGCCTCCTCGGGCACGACCGGCAAGCCGATCGTGGTCGGCTATACCCGCAACGACATCGCGACCTGGTCGGCCGTGATGGCACGCTCGATCCGCGCCGCCGGCGGCCGCAGCGGCATGATCATCCACAACGCCTATGGCTACGGCCTGTTCACCGGCGGCCTCGGCGTCCACTACGGCGCCGAGCAGCTCGGCTGCACGGTGGTGCCGATCTCCGGCGGCATGACCGAGCGGCAGGTGCAGCTGATCAATGATTTCCGCCCTGACATCATCACCGTGACGCCAAGCTACATGCTGGCAATCCTCGACGAGTTCAAGCGTCAGGGCCTCGATCCGCGGCAGAGTTCGCTCAGGATCGGCATCTTCGGCGCCGAGCCATGGACCAATGCAATGCGCGCCGAGATCGAGGACGCATTTGCGATGGATGCCACCGACATCTACGGCCTGTCCGAGGTGATCGGCCCTGGCGTGGCGCAGGAATGCCTGGAAACCAAGGACGGACTGCACATCTGGGAGGATCACTTCTATCCGGAGATCGTCGATCCCGACACCGGCAAGGTGCTGCCCGACGGCGAGATGGGCGAACTGGTGTTCACCTCGTTGACCAAGGAGGCCTTCCCCGTCATCCGCTATCGCACCCGCGATCTGACCCGGCTGCTGCCGGGCACCGCGCGGCCGGGCATGCGACGGATGGAGAAGGTCACGGGTCGCTCCGATGACATGATCATCCTGCGCGGCGTCAACCTGTTCCCGTCACAGATCGAGGAGATCCTGCTCTCGACCGAATGGTGCGGCGGCCATTTCATGCTGGAGCTGACGCGCGAGGGCCGCATGGACGAGCTGACGATCTACGCGGAGTCGCGACCGGAGCATTGGGACGAGACCGGCCTCGGCGCGCACGCCGAGCGCATCTCCATCCACATCAAGAACACCATCGGCCTCACGGCAAAGGTGAAAGTCGTCCCGCCCGACACGCTGGAGCGCTCGGCCGGCAAGGCGAAACGGATCAAGGACAAGCGGCCGGTGGGGTAGCCGTTCAGAGATGAAATCGAGATTGAGCGCCGATGACGGCGAACTCCCTCGCCCCGCCTGCGGGGAGAGGGTTGGGGTGAGGGAGACTCTCCACGCACCGAACTCGCGGAGAGTCCCCCTCACCCGGATTGCATCTAACGATGCAATCCGACCTCGCCCCGCCTGCGGGGCGAGGTGCAGCGAGCGAGCCGAGCGAGCGTGCTCACATCAGCCTCGATCAGCGGTCGAAATTTCGCGGCCACTACCTCACACATGATCGTAGTCCACCACCACGCGCTCCGTCACCGGCCTGGCCTGACACGTGAGCACAAAGCCAGCCTGCAGCTCCCATGGCTCCAGCGAGTAGTTCAGCTCCATCTCCGCTCTCCCCTCCACCAGCTTGGCGCGGCAGGTCGAGCACATGCCGCCCTTGCAGGCGAAGGGCAAGTCCACACCGGCGCGAAGCGCGGCGTCGAGAATGGCCTCGCCGTCGGCGACCGGGACCTCGCGGCGCTTGCCGTCGATGATCAGCGCGGCGATCGCCTTGGGGGGCGCCGTATCAGGCACAACAGCTTTCGGCCGCGGCTTGCCGCCGGCGCCCGAGACGAAGCGCTCGACATGGACGCGCTCGTCAGCGATGCCGAGCGCGCGGCAGGTGGCCGCGATGTCCTCGCTCATGCCGGTGGGGCCGCAGATGAAGATATGATCGATGCTCTCGGCCGGCACCAGCGAACGCAGCAGCACGCGCACCTTCTCGCCGTCGAGCCGGCCGTGCAGGATCGGCAGATCCTGCTCCTCACCGGAGATGACGTGGAACACCGAGAAGCGGTCGAGGAAGCGATCCTTCAGCTCCTCGAGCTGTTCGCGGAACAGCATGCCTGCGGTGGTGCGGTTGCCGTAGAACAGGAAGAAGCGGCTGTGCGGCTCCCGCGCCAGCACGGCTTTCACGATCGAGAGGATCGGCGTGATCCCGGAGCCGGCGGCAAGGCCGACGTGAGTACGCGCGGCCTCAGGCTGCAGTGCCACGCCAAAACGGCCGGTCGGCGTCATGACGTCGATCTCGTCGCCGCGCCTCAATTCGTCGGTGACAAAGCTGGAGAATGCGCCGCCATCGACACGCTTCACGGCGATCCGGATCTCGTCGTCATCGGGACCGGAGCAGATCGAATAGGAGCGCCGGACCTCCTCGCCGCCGAGCGTGGTCTTGAGCGTGAGGTATTGCCCTGGCGCGAAGCGATAGTCATCGGCAAGCTCGTTCGGAATCGCAAAGGTCAGCGACACCGCATCGGGCGCCTCCCGGCGCAGGTCACGGACGGCGAGACGATGGAAGCGTGGCGTTGTCGACATCGGGTTCATCCTCCCGTCATTGCGAGGAGCGAAGCGACGAAGCAATCCAGGGCTCCGGGCGTGGCCCTGGATTGCCTCGCTTCGCTCGCAATGACGGCTGTGGCATCAGTGGCACTTGAAATAATCGAACGGCTCGCGGCACGATCTGCAGCGCCACAGCGCCTTGCACGAGGTCGAGCCGAACTCGGCGAGTTGCTCGGTGTCGACGGATCCGCATTGCGGACACGCAACCTCGGCCACGCCAAACAGCGCGCGCCGGCCGCTCGACGGCTGCGGCGGCGCGATGCCGTACTCCCGCAACTTGCGGCGACCCTGCTCGCTCATCCAGTCCGTGGTCCAGGCCGGCGACAGCACAGTGCGCACGCTGGCCTCGCGGAAGCCGGCTCGCTCCAGCGCCAGCTCGATCTCGAGCGCGATCATGTTCATCGCCGGGCAACCGGAATAGGTCGGCGTGATCGCGACGTCGACCCGTTCCCCGACCACCTCGACCTCGCGCAGCACGCCGAGATCGTCGATCGTCAGCACCGGGATTTCCGGATCGACCACCGACGCCGCCGCCTCCCAGGCACGCTGGCGCAGCTCAGCCGGGCTCAATTCGGCGACTACCACGACGCACCGGGGAAGCTGCGCTGCATGTATTGCAGCTCGCTGAGGAGATGGCCGAGATGCTCGCTGTGACGCCCGTCGCGGCCGCCCTGCTGCATCCAGTCCTTCTCCGGCAGCACCAATGTCGCCTCACGCGCGACATGCGAGACGATCGACAGCCATTCCGGCAGCAGCATCGTCGGATCGATCGCGATGCCGGCATCGATCAGGCCGCGCTCCGCATCGTCGACACTGAACATCTCGCCGGTATAGGCCCAGAGGTCATCGATCGCAGCTTGCGCGCGGCGGTGGCTCTCGTCGGTGCCGTCACCGAGCCGGATCACCCATTCGCTGGCATGGCGCAGATGATAGGCGCATTCCTTCTCAGACTTGGCCGCGATCGCCGCCAGGGTCGCGTCGGTGGAGCCCATCATGCCCCGCCAATAGAGATCGGCGAACGCCGCGTAGAAGAGCTGGCGCACCATCGTATGCGCGAAATCGCCATTGGGACGCTCGACCAGCAGCAGGTTGCGGTACTGCCTGATATCACGAAGATAGGCGAGCTTGTCCTCGTCGTTGTCGCAGCCCTCGACCTTGGCGGCGTAGCCATAGAGCTCGCGCGCCTGGCCGATCAGGTCGAGCGCCATGTTGGACAGCGCCATGTCCTCTTCCAGCATCGGCGCATGGCCGCACCATTCGGAGAGGCGATGGCCGAGGATCAGCGCATCGTCGGCGCGGCGCAAGGTGTAGAGCACCAGCGGCGTTTCGGAGACGGTGATCGAGGGTGCGGTCATGGTTGTGATCCGATCAGCCCGCCACGAACTCCGTCATTGCGGGCGCGGCGAAGCAATCCAGGGATTCATCCGAGCAGGCAGTCTGGATTGCTTCGCTGCGCTCGCAATGACGACGACTGAGATCCTCAGCCGATCACATATGCCCGACTTCCTCGGGCACCTCGTAGAACGTCGGGTGGCGATAGATCTTCGACTCCGCCGGCTCGAACATCATGCCCTTGTCGGCGGGATCGGACGCGGTGATCGCGCTCGACGGCACCACCCAGATCGACAGACCCTCGCCGCGGCGGGTGTAGATGTCGCGCGCGGCCTGCAGCGCCATGGTCGCATCCGGCGCATGCAGCGAGCCGCAATGCTTGTGCGCGAGCCCGTTGCGGCTGCGGATGAAGACCTCCCACAACGGCGTGTTCGGCGTCGCCATTTCGATCTCCCTGCTATTCGGCCGCTTGCGCCATCTGGCGCCGCGCGCGCTTCTCTGCATAGGCCGCGGCGGCCTCGCGCACCCAGGCGCCGTCGGCATGCGCCTTGCGGCGCGCCGCCATCCGGTCGCGGTTGCACGGGCCGTTGCCGGCCAGCACCTGCTTGAACTCGTTCCAGTCGATCGGGCCGTGCCGCCAATGGCCCTGCTCGTCCTGTTTCATCTCGGGATCAGGAATCGTCAGGCCGAGATACTGCGCCTGCGGCACGGTGGCATCGATGAACTTCTGGCGCAGCTCGTCATTCGAGAAGCGCTTGATCTTCCACTTCGTCGAGGTGTCGCTGTGCTGGCTGGCCTGGTCGGGCGGGCCGAACATCATCAGCACCGGCCACCACCACCTGTTCAGCGCATCCTGCGCCATCGCCTTCTGCTCGGCGGTGCCGCGGCAGAGCGTCAGCATGATCTCGTAGCCCTGCCGCTGATGGAACGATTCCTCCTTGCAGACGCGGATCATCGCGCGCGCATAGGGACCATAGGAGCAGCGGCACAACGGAATCTGGTTCATGATCGCGGCGCCGTCGACCAGCCAGCCGATCACACCGATATCCGCCCAGGTCAGGGTGGGATAGTTGAAGATCGAGGAGTACTTCGCCTTGCCGGCCAGCATCGCATCGACCAGCTCCTCTCGCGAGGCGCCGAGCGTCTCGGCTGCGGCGTAGAGATACAGCCCATGGCCGCATTCGTCCTGGACCTTGGCGAGCAACGCCGCCTTGCGGCGCAGGCTCGGCGCGCGCGTGATCCAGTTGCCCTCGGGCAGCATGCCGACGATTTCGGAATGGGCGTGTTGGGAGATCTGCCGGATCAGCGTCTTGCGATAGGCCGACGGCATCCAGTCATTGGGCTCGATGCGCTCCTCGGCATCGATGCGGGCCTGAAAGCGCGAGGCGCGTCCAGCGTCCTCGGCGAAGCTGCCCTCCTCGGGCGAATTGAGCGCCTGCGTGTACATGCGGCGGCGTCCTCCCAGGACTTGGTTGCCGCCAATATATAACGATATTTTATCCGTGCAATCGAATTCTGTAATATATCAGGGTGCCTCATGCACGTCGGCGAAACGCCGCTGCAGCGCCGCGCCGGCCTCCGGCAACGGGCCCTGATCGTTGGTCGCATGGGCGTCGAGCCAGCGCTCGGAACCCGGCAGCAGCAACCGATAGATCTCGCCACACAGCGCCCGGGCCTGCCGTCCCGGCCAATTCCCCGGCAGCAACTCAGCCGGCAGCAGCGGATCGCGCAGCACGATGCGCCGGTAGTGGTGGATCAGCAGGATCCGCGCGGTGAAGGCCTGGCCGGCGGAGAGCGCCTCGCCGCGCGCGATGCTGTCCTTGAGCGGCGCAAAGGAGGCGGTGAACTTGCGGTACGCCTCCGCCGTCCGCTCCAGCGCCCAACTCTCGGCCACCAGCCGCCGTGCCATATCGGAGCCGGCCGACGCCTGCAGGCGGATGGCCCCCTCCACAGCGTCAGGGACGGCGATGCTCGCGGGGGCCACGAACACGCCGGGCAGCGGGCTGCCGAAACCGGCATCGCGCAGGGCGGCGCGCGCCTGCTCGCGATCCTCGGCGCTGCCGATGAGCAGCAATTCGAAGCTGCCGTTCCATTCCGCCGGCGGCGAATCGTAGATGTGGCGGGTGGCACCGGCGAAGGTCTGCTCGCCGCGCCGGGTCAGGCGATAGAAGCTGTTGCGGCCTATTCTGGTGCGCTCGAACCAGCCTTCCGCCGTCAGCCGCGACATCGCCGTGCGCACCACGCTGCCGTCGATGGCGAGCCCTTCGAAGAAGGCGAGCAAGGTGCCGAGCCAAACGCTGCCGCCCCGCGGCACGATGGCGTCGCCGAACACGGTGATGATCAGCGACCCCGTGCGCGACGGCTCGCTCTTGAGCTGATGGACGATCCGGGACAGCGGCTGCGGCATGGCGAAGGCTTTAGCCGGTTTCACCCGATCGCAAAAGAAAAGGCCCGCACGATGCCGGCCTTGCAGGTCGATCGTCTGACGCGCGAGACGCGCTCAGGCGGTCTTGTTGTAGGCCTTGGCCATGTTCTCCTGGGCGAGCTTGGCACCCTCGGTGACGAGCTTGCCGACATACTCGCTGGTCGACTTGGCGCGCGCGACCAGCGCCTCACCACGGGCACGGGCCAGCTCACCCTGGATCTGAACGGCCTCGCTGATCGACTTGGCGGACGCCAGCCGGTCGATGCCGTCGAAGAAGGCCTCGGTGTCCTGATACAGCGCCTGCTGAATGTTCCGGCTGATCTTGCCGGCCTCGGTCACGCCGTCGAACACTGCGGTCTCGATCGCCGACGTCACCTTCTCGGAGCCAGCGAGGGCCTCCGCAGCGCGCTCCTTGGCGGTCGACGCGGTCTTCTTGACGAACTCCCGCGCGGACTCCGGCACTTCCATCGTCTGCAGATTCTTGAACGCGTCGGTCACCGGTGCAAAGGCATCCTTGACGGTGTCGAACACGGTATTGGTCTCGGTGGTCATGGCTGTCTCCATCCTCAATGGTTCTGAGCTATGGGCTCACTCCGTCCCTTATGAAACCGGAGTGACTCAGCTATATCATTCCGAATGGTGCGCCGCAACATAAATGTTGCAATGCACCATCTTGGGATAAGAGGTAAGGACTCGCCACCTCAGAGCGCCCCCGCGCAAGTCGGGGCGTTCGGGCGACCCTCAGTGCTCGGCAGGGGCGCCGCCGTGCTTCTTGTTGCGGTTCTTCCCCGACCGGGCCGGCTCGGCCGGCTTTGGAGCCGCATCATCAGCCTTGGGCGCGGCGTCGACCGGCTGCGACGGCTTCATCGTGTCGAGCATGGCCCGGATTTCGCGCAACTCTGCCTCGATCGCGACTGTCGGTGACGGATCGGGTGCTTTGGCAGCGTTCAGCGTCTGGTCGAGCAATGCTTTGATCTCGCTCAACTGAGGCGTGACGTCGACGGCGGGTTTTGCCGCCGGTTGCGGAGCCTTGGTTGCGGCAAGAAGCTCGTTGAGCAAGTCCTTGATCCCCTTCAAGTCCGGCGTGACGTCGCGCGGCGGCGCCACAACTGGCGCGGCCGCCTTGGACGCGGAGAGAAGCGAATCGAGCATGCTCTTGATCTCGTTCAACTGCGGAGCGGGATCGGCGAGCGCCTTCGCAGGCACCTGTGTGGAAGCCAGCAGCTCCTTCAACAGCGCCCGCGTCTCCGCCAGCTCGCCCTCGATGGAGGCGAGCCGCTCATTCAAGGCGGTGAGCTGACCACGGCTCGGCACGTTCATGCCGGCGAAGTAGTTTTCCATCAGATCGACCATGGGCTTCTGTCCGTTTCCTGAACCAGTTGCGGGATCATTGGAGGATGGACGGGGCGTCACGCCCATCGGGCGCAGCCGCGTGAAGGCGCTGAAGCTCCTCTGCATCTCACCGACCATCTGCTGCCAGAATGCGATCGGGTCGCCGGATTTGTTCGCCATCGGCACGCTCCTTCAGACCAACACAAGACTCAAACACAACCTCTCATAGCACGCCTTCGTTGCGGTGCGGGAGAACTTGTAGCTTGCTTCTCTCAAGCAACAGACCCATGCCATAGAGGGTTCCAAGGCTTTGAACGAGGGATCAAGTGACTGCAACTGCTCATCAGCTGCCGCAGACTGTGCGCGCCAACGGTATCGACATCTGCTATGAGATCTTCGGCGACCCGGCTGCCCCTCCCCTCGTGTTGATCATGGGCCTCGGCGGGCAGATGATCATCTGGTATGATGAGTTCTGCGAACAGCTCGCAAGCCGCGGCTTCCGCGTGATCCGCTTCGACAACCGCGACATCGGCCAGTCGAGCAAGCTGCATGGCGGTCGCCGGTTGACGCCGTTCGAGCTGATCAAGCTGCGCTTCTTCAACATTCCGGTCTCCGCGCCCTACAAGCTGCTCGACATGGCCAAGGACACGGTCGGCCTGATGGACGCGCTCGACATCAAGTCGGCGCATCTGGTCGGCGCCTCGATGGGCGGCATGATCGCGCAGGAGATCGCGATCTCCTTTCCGCATCGCGTGCGCTCGCTGACGTCGATCATGTCGACGACCGGCAATCCGCGCATCCCGCCGCCGACGCGCGAGGTCGCGATGCTGCTGATGGCGCCGCCGCCGAAGACCAAGGACGAGTACATCAAGCGCTTCCAGAAGACCTGGAAGGCGCTGCGCGTCGGCTCATTTCCCGAGGACGAGGCAAGTGACGTGGCGCTCGCCGAACGCTGCTTCGCGCGCGGCATCAATCCCGCCGGCGTCGGACGTCAGTTGCGCGCGATCCTGGCCTCGGGCAGCCGCAAGCCGCGGCTGCATCTGGTGACGGCGCCGACACTCGTGATCCACGGCAAGGTCGACCCGCTGGTCCATCCCACCGCCGGCAAGGACACCGCGGAGTCGATTCCAAATGCCAAGCTCCTGATGATCGACGGCATGGGCCACGCCACTCCGCGGCCGATGTGGCCGCAGATCATCGACGCGATCGCCGAGCACGCGCACGGCGCGAATGCGCAGGCGGCTTAGGAGAGCCGACGCGCTGCGTCGGCAGGCTTGACGACACCTGTTGTTGTTTGTTGTTGTTTGGCTCGGCCGCAGCCTCTCACTCGGACGTGCAATCTGCCTCGGCCGTTCTTCAACCGAACCGTCGCCGCCGCCATTCGATCAGCTTGGCGCTGACCTCCGCGGGCTGCTCCTGCTGCGTCCAATGGCCGCTGTCGCGGACGAGATGTTTCTCCAGGTCCGGCACCAGCTTCTCCATGCCGTCAGCGGCCGAGGGCGGCAGCACGGCGTCGTTCTCCGCCATGATCATCAGTGCCGGCACCCGCACCGTATGATCGAGCCCTTCCGAGCGCTGCCAGTTCCGCGTCATGTTGCGATACCAGTTGATGCCGCCGGTGAAGCCGGTGCGTGTGAAGGTGTCGACGAACACCTGCTTCTCCGCCTCCGACAGGATCGGCTGCCGCATGTCCTTGGCGGCGTCATAGGCCGCGATCATCTGTGGGAACGCCAGGTTGAGCGATGGCGAGGCTGCGATCCCGCCGGCCGGCGGCTCCGTCGGCGGCGCATCGCTGCGCGGCAGCGGCTTGCGCATGAAGGCATCGAAGGTCTCCGCGACGCGGCTACCGAAGATGCGATCCGGCTCGCGTGCGGGATCCTGGAACTGCACGATGTACATCATGTCGCCGAACCGCTTACGCATGATGGCAATGGGATCAGCGGGCGCGCGTGGCAGATGCGGCGTGTTGATGCCGACGACGCCGGCGACACGCTGCGGATAGCGCAGCGGCATCTGCCAGACGACGAAGCCGCCCCAGTCGTGACCGACGAAGATCGCCTTGTCGATCTTCAGGTGATCGAGCAGACCGACGAGGTCGGCGGTGAGATGCTCGAGATCATAGGCCTCGACCGGCTCCGGCCGGTCGGTCGCGCCATAGCCGCGCTGATCGGGTGCGATGACGCGGATGCCGGCCTCGGCCAGCGCCTTGATCTGATGCCGCCAGGAAAAGGCCAGTTCCGGCCAGCCGTGACAGAGGATCATCGGCGGCCGGTCGCTGACGGGGCCCGCCTCGTAATAGCCCATGCGAATGCCGTTGGTCGTCGCGAACTGCAGCGCCGGCATCCAAGACGGATCGGTCATGCATCCTCCCCTGAAGCTGTTCAGCCGGCCTTTTTCGACCGGTCTTCGGCGTCGGCGTGGAGCCTGCTCCATGCCGTGACGTCACGCCGCTTCTCTTCGGAGTTCCGCGCAAGCGAAATCCGTGCAGCCGTCGGCCGCGTCAGGCCGACTTCTTGTCGTTCGAGCGGCTGCCGCCGAGGCCCGTCATGGTCAGCATCAGGTCCTGAAACCGTTCGGCCAGGCGGGGATCGAAGGTGAACCAGCTCTGCATGATGGCTTCGGGCGTCAGCTTGTCGATGTTGCTCGTCATCTGGTTCTGCAGCCGGTCCATGACCGCGGCCTGCATCGGACCGACATCGGGAAGTCCGAAAAACTGCCGCGCTTCGAGCGGTGTGCAATCGATCTCGATATTGACTTTCATGTCCGCTCCGCTGTTCGAACCATCCCGACGCCAGCCCCGGGCCGGGCTCCCTTCACCAGGAACGCCGATCCCGGACTCGCGGCAGGGGGTGTCCAGTATCACCGCGCCGCCCCCCTTCTAGCAAGCGGCGCCTTGCTGCAGGTGCGCAATTCCTGGGACATGGTCAATCCGGGAGCCTTCCGCCCATCCCGGACGCCGCCTCCCGCGTGCGCCGCACAGCGGCGGCGGGGGATAACCTTATCGTTTAGGCTTAAACAAACTGCACTTGTGTGCCGCCGCTGAACTCTGGCAACATATTCTGATCGATCTGCCGCGGGTCGTACGGCGCACCGCCAGGCCAGAGCCAACGGGATCAGTTCATTCCGGCGCGGCATCAGACTTGCAAGCATATCGCCCGGCGTCTTGTTGCTTCTTGAAGTTCGTGCAAGAGGCGCTGCAGAAATCACGAACTTCGAAGCAAGGCAGGCCGGACACAATCGCGCCTGCCGAGAAAACAAGCGTCAAACGCGGAGAATTTGAACATATGTCGGGACGCAAATCCCTGCTCATCGCGGCAGCGGTCGCATTCGGCCTCGCCGTCATGCCGGCCTCGGCCCAGACCCTGCGCTACGCCAACCAGGGCACCCTGAAGTCGCTCGATCCCTATACCTTCAAGGAATCGACCACGATTGCGCACCATGCCCACGTCTATGAGGGACTGACCGCGCGCGACAAGGACCTGAAGATCGTCCCCGCGCTGGCCGAGAGCTGGGAAACGCCCGAGCCGACCCGCTGGCGCTTCCATCTGCGCAAGGGCGTCAAGTTCCACAATGGCGAACCCTTCACTGCCGATGACGTGATCTTCTCCGCCGATCGCGTCCGCGCCACCGGCTCCAACTTCCTGTCCAACGTTCCGCCGGACGCAAAATTCATCAAGGTCGACGACTACACGGTCGACGTGAAGCTCGATGCCCCCAATCCCATCCTGATCTCGCAATGGGATACGTGGTACATCATGAGCAAGAAGTGGTGCGAGGACAACAACTCGGTCGCGCCGACGCCGGTGTCGGCAACCACGCCGAGCTACGCCGCGCTGCATGAGAACGGCACCGGCCCCTTCATCATCGAGAGCCATCAGCCCGGTGTGAAGACCGTGTTCAAGGTCAATCCGAACTGGTGGGGCAAGCCCGAGCACAATCTGAAGGAGATCGTGTTCACCACCATCGCCTCCGACGCCACGCGCGTCGCCGCGCTGCTGTCCGGCGAGGTCGACATCATCGAGCCGGTTCCGGTGCAGGACATCGGCCGCGTCGATTCGAGCCCGAACGCCCAGGTCCTGAAGGGGCCCGAGCTGCGCACGATCTTTCTCGGCATGGACGAGACCCGTGACGAGCTGCTCTACTCCAACGTCAAGGGCAAGAACCCGTTCAAGGACATCCGCGTCCGCGAGGCCTTCTACAAGGCCATCGACATCGAGCTGATCAAGACCCGCGTCATGCGCGGCCTGTCGACGCCGTCGGCGCTGATGATCGCGCCGCAGCTCTATGCGCTGTCGAAGGAGTTCACGCGGCCGAAATACGATCCCGACGCGGCCAAGAAGCTGCTGACGGAGGCCGGCTATCCCGACGGCTTCGAGGTCGGCATGGACTGCCCCAACGACCGCTACGTCAACGACGCCGCGATCTGCCAGGCCGTCGTCGGCATGCTCGCGCGCATCGGGGTCAAGGTGAACCTGAATGCGCAGCCCAAGGCGCAGTACTTCGCCAAGGTGCTGAAGCCCGGCGGCTACAACACGTCGTTCTTCCTGCTCGGCTGGACGCCGTCGTCGATGGACGCCCACAACGTGATGCACGACATCATGGGCTGCCGTGACGACGCCAAGGACGCCACCCGCGGCGAAGCCAATCTCGGCAATTACTGCAACAAGGAGTTCGACGCTCTGACCGACAAGGTCCTGGTCGAGACCGATACCGCCAAGCGCGATCAGTTGATCAAGCAGGCCTTCGAGATCGGCACCAAGGATTACGGCTACATCCCGCTGCATCAGCAGGCGGTGGCCTGGGGCGTCTCGAAGAAGGTGAAGATCCCGCTGCGCGCCGACAACGCCGTGCTGCTGTTCCTCGCCACCAAGACCGAGTAGTCCACACGCAACGACTAGTCCCGGAAAGCAGAACTGCTTTTCGGGACTTTTCATTTCCTGCGGCAAGTGCTACGCGCCGCCGCATCTCGAAGGATCTGAAAGGATCAGATGCTCGCCTTCGCGCTTCGCCGAGCAATTCAGGCCATCGGCGTCATGATCGCCGTCGGAATCATCGCGTTCGCCATGTTCCGCTTCGCCGGAGATCCGGTGAGCCAGATCGTGCCGATCGACGCGTCGGCCGCGGAACGGGCCAGCATCCGCCAGTCGCTCGGCCTCGACGATCCGTTCATCGTGCAATTCGGCCGTTATCTGTTCGACGCGGCGCAGTTCAAGTTCGGCGTCTCGTATCAGTTCCGGCAGCCGGTTTCCGATCTGCTCAAGGAGCGCATGCCGGCGACGCTGGAGCTTGCGATCTGCGCGACGATCCTGGCGCTGTTCTTCGGCATCCTGATGGGCGTGTTCTCGGCGCTGCACCGCGACTCCCTGCTCGCCAAGCTGTTCCAGATGGTATCGCTAATCGGCATCTCCTTGCCGACCTTCCTGATCGGCATCCTCCTGATCTATCTGTTCTCGGTCACGCTGGGCTGGCTGCCGTCGTTCGGCCGCGGCGACACCGTCAGGCTCGGCTGGTGGACATCAGGCCTGTTCACCGTCTCAGGCTGGAAGGCGCTGATCATGCCCTCGATCACGCTCGGCCTGTTCCAGATGACCTTGATCATGCGGCTGGTCCGCGCCGAGATGCTCGAGGTGCTGCGCACCGACTACATCCGCTTCGCCCGCGCCCGTGGGCTGACCACGCGCGCGATTCATTTCGGCCACGCGCTGCGCAACACGCTGGTGCCGGTGATCACCGTGGTCGGCCTGCAGTTCGGCTCGGTGATCGCGTTCTCGATCATCACCGAGCAGGTGTTCCAATGGCCGGGAATGGGCCTGTTGTTCGTGCAGGCGGTGCAGAACGTCGACATTCCGATCATGGCGGCCTACCTGATGATGGTGTCGCTGATCTTCGTCACCATCAATCTCGTGGTTGATATCCTCTACACCGTGGTCGATCCGCGCCTGCGCGCGACCATCAGCCGGCCGGCCTGATCATGAGCGACGCAGCCCTTCCTCATCCCACTCCCGTCGAGACGCCGCGCGCCACCGACGGATGGCTGAAGCGTGCGCTTGCGAGCGACCTGTTCTATTCCTTCCGCCGCTCCAAGCTGACGGTCGCCGCGGCCGTGATCACGCTGTTGTTCTTCCTGCTGGCGATCTTCGCGCCGCTGCTGTCGCCGCAGAACCCGTTCGACCCGGCCCAATTGCAGCTGTTGAACTCGCGGATTTCGCCGCTATGGACCGCCGACGGACAGAGCCCGTTTTTGCTCGGCACCGACGAGCAGGGTCGCGACGTGCTCTCGGCCATCCTCTACGGCCTGCGGATTTCGCTCCTGGTCGGCATTCTCGGCGTCGCCTTTTCCGGCGCGCTTGGCATCGGCCTCGGCCTGATCGCGGGCTATTTCGGCGGCCGGGTCGACACCGTGATCATGCGCATCGCCGACGTCCAGCTCACCTTTCCGCCGATCCTGATCGCTCTGCTGGTCAACGGCATCGCCAAGTCGGTGTCCGGCAACCGACTGGACTGGCTCAGCATGCTGGTCGTGCTCGTGCTGGCGATCGGCCTCTCCTTCTGGGTGCAATATGCGCGCACGGTGCGGAGCTCAGTGCTGGTCGAGAAGAACAAGGACTACGTCGCCGCAGCTCAGCTGATCGGCCTGCCCGCGCCCGTCATCATGCTGCGCCACGTGCTGCCCAACACCACCGGTCCCGTGCTGGTCATCGCCACCATCAACCTGGCGCTGGCGATCATCACCGAGGCGACCTTGTCGTTCCTCGGCTCGGGCATGCCCGAAACGATGCCCTCGCTCGGGACCCTGATCCGGATCGGCAACAACTATCTGTTCGCCGGCGAATGGTGGATCGTCGCCTTCCCCGGCATCGCTTTGGCCGGACTGATCCTCGCCATCAACCTGCTCGGCGACTGGCTGCGCGACGCCCTCAACCCGAAACTGCGATGACCCGCGTGATTGCGTCCTTCCGAGGCTTGAGCTCATGACCGCCCCCGTTCTGTCCGTGCGTAACCTGCAGGTCGAGTTCGCGACCCGGCGCGGCACCCTGCGCGCGATCGACGGCGTCTCCTACGACATCGCCAAGGGCGAGGTGCTCGGCGTCGTCGGCGAATCCGGCGCCGGAAAGTCCGTCACCGGCCTTGCCGTGATCGGGCTGATCGATCCTCCCGGCCGCATCTCCGGCGGCGAGATCCTGCTCTCGGGATTGCGTGTCGACAATCTGCCACCGGAGGAGATGCGCAAGGTGCGCGGCAAGCGCATCGGCATGATCTTCCAGGATCCGCTGACCTCGCTCAATCCGCTGTATCGCGTCGGCGACCAGATCATCGAGACCATCAGGACCCATACCAACCTCACCGAGCAGCAGGCGCGCAAGCGAGCCATCGACCTGCTCGCTGAGGTCGGCATATCGGCGCCCGAGAAGCGCATCGACGGCTATCCGCACGAATTCTCCGGCGGCATGCGCCAGCGCGTCGTGATCGCGCTGGCGCTGTGCGCCGAGCCGGAGCTGATCATCGCCGACGAGCCGACCACCGCGCTCGACGTTTCCGTGCAGGCGCAGATCATCTCGCTGATCAAGCGGCTCGGCCGCGACCACGGCACCGCCGTGATGCTGGTGACCCACGACATGGGCGTGATCGCCGAGACCTGCGACCGCGTCGCGGTGATGTATGCCGGCCGCGTGGCCGAGATCGGCCCGGTGCAGGAGGTGATCAATAACCCGCTGCACCCCTACGCCAAGGGCCTGATGGGTGCGATCCCGACGCTCGCGGGCGAGGAGAAGCGGCTGGTGCAGATCCCAGGCTCGATGCCGCGGCTGTCCGCGATCCCGCCCGGCTGCTCGTTCAATCCGCGCTGCAGCTTCGCCTTCGACCGCTGCCGCGTCGATCGGCCGGAGCCGCTGCGCCAGGGCACGCAGGCGGTCGCCTGTCATCTGTACGATCGCGCCACGGAGACCGCGGCATGACCGATTTCGTCGAGGTCAAGAACCTGCGCCGGGTCTTCGATGTCTCGAAACCCTGGCTCAACCGCGTGATCGAGCGTCAGCCGCAGGAGTTCCTGAAAGCCGTCGACGGCGTCAGCTTCGGCATCAGGAAGGGCGAGACTTTCGCGCTGGTCGGCGAATCCGGCTCGGGCAAGACCACGGTCGCGCGCATGGTGGTCGGGCTGCTGGCGCCGACGTCGGGCGAGGTCATCATCGACGGCGTGTCGATGAGCGATGCGCGCCAGGCCCAGGTGCGGCGCACGCTGCGCCGCCGCATCCAGATGGTGTTTCAGGATCCTTACGCGAGCCTCAATCCGCGCTTCCGCGTCGATAGCATCATCGCCGAGCCGATCCGCGCCTTTGACATCATCGAGGGTGAGCGCCAGATCAAGGACCGCGTCGGCGAGCTGCTGACCCTGGTCGGCCTGCATCCCGACGACGGCCAGAAGTTTCCGCACGAATTCTCTGGCGGGCAGCGCCAGCGTATCGCCATCGCGCGCGCGCTCGCCTCGGAGGCCGAGTTCATCGTCTGCGACGAGCCGACCTCGGCGCTCGACGTCTCCGTGCAGGCGCAGATCCTCAATCTGATGCGCGACCTGCAGGACAAGTTCGGCCTGACCTATCTGTTCATCAGCCACAATCTCGCGGTCGTGCGCCACATGGCGAGCCGCATCGGCGTGATGTATCTCGGCCGCATCGTCGAGATCGCGGACGGCCGCACGCTGTTCAGCGATCCGCGCATGCCCTACACCAAGATGCTGCTCGGCGCGGTGCCGGACCTGTCGATGTCGGGCCGCCAGCGCATTCCGGTCAAAGGCGAGATCCCGAACCCGATCAACCCGCCTCCGGGCTGCACCTTCAACCCACGCTGTCCCCTTGCATTCGATCTGTGCCGGCAGCAGGCGCCCGAGCTGATCGGCGGCGTTGCCTGCCATGCGGTGAACCAGCCGGCTGCGGCCGCTGTGCCGGCCTGAGTTGTGATGAGCGATGAGGCGAAATTTGAATGGATCGTCATTGCGAGGAGCGAAGCGACGAAGCAATCCAGGGCGTCGTCCACGGTCCTGGATTGCTTCGCTTTCGCTCGCAATGACGGCGACTCGATAGGATAGGCAAAGCCGGCAATGAGCTTCATCAACCCCGATCCCTTCACGACCCGCCCCGAGATCGACGGCACCTTCGGCGTCGTCACCTCGACGCACTGGCTGGCCACCGCCGTCGGCATGGCGATGCTGGAGCGCGGCGGCAACGCCTTCGATGCCGGCGTCGCGGCGGCCTTCACCCTGCAGGTGGTGGAGCCGCATCTGAACGGTCCCGGCGGCGACGTGCCGATCATCCTGCACGACGTCAGACGCGGACGCACCGAGGTCATCTGCGGCCAGGGCCCGGCGCCATCAGGCGCCACCATTGCGCACTACAAGCGCGAGGGCCTCGACATGGTGCCCGGCACCGGCCTGCTCGCGGCCTGCGTGCCCGGCACCTTCGAGTCCTGGATGCTGCTGCTGCGCGACTATGGCACGATGCGGCTGCGCGACGTGCTGGAGCCGGCAATTTCCTACGCGCGCGACGGCTATCCGCTGGTCGAGCGCGTCTCCGCGACGATCCAGACCGTCGAGCAACTGTTCAAGACGCATTGGCCGACCTCGGCCGCGCTCTATCTGCCCAATGGCGAGGTGCCGAGGCCGGGCACGCTGTTCACCAATCCACAGCTTGCGGAAACCTACGCGCGCATCCTGAGCGAAGGCGAAAGCGCGGGTGGTGATCGCGACGCGCAGATCGAGCGCGCGCGCAAGGCCTGGTCGCAGGGCTTCGTCGCCGAGGCGATCGACCGCTTCTGCCGGACGCAGGAAGTGATGGACGTCTCGGGTTCGCGCCATAAGGGCGTGCTCACGGCCGACGACATGGCGCGCTGGCAGCCGACCATCGAGGCGCCGCTGACCTACGACTACGGCCGCTACACCGTGTGCAAGGCCGGCGTCTGGAGCCAGGGCCCGGTGCTGCTGCAGCAGCTCGCACTGCTCAAGGGCTTTGCGCTCGACGGCCTCGATCCGACCGGACCCGACTTCATCCATTGGCAGATCGAAGCGGCGAAGCTTGCGTTCGCTGACCGCGAGGCATTCTACGGCGATCCGAAGTTTGCCGACATCCCGATCGGCACGCTGCTGTCCGATGCCTACAACGACGAGCGGCGCAAGCTGATCACCGACAAGGCCTCGCTCGAGCTGCGTCCCGGCACGCTCGACGGCTACGGCGCCAAGGTGAAGCTGCGCGAGGCCCAAGGCCACCGCGAGGCCGTCGGCGCAATGGGCTCGGGCGAGCCGACCGTCGGCCGCTTCGGCGAGGTGCGCGGCGACACCGTGCATTTCGACATCATCGATTCCCAAGGCAACATGATCTCGGCGACGCCCTCCGGCGGCTGGCTGCAATCATCGCCGGTCATCCCCGAGCTCGGCTTCTGCCTGGGGACGCGCGCGCAGATGTTCTGGCTGGAGGAGGATCATCCGGCCGCGCTGGTGCCGGGCAAGCGTCC
Organism: Bradyrhizobium sp. SZCCHNRI20481; assembly: GCF_032485055.1. Taxonomy (NCBI): domain Bacteria; kingdom Pseudomonadati; phylum Pseudomonadota; class Alphaproteobacteria; order Hyphomicrobiales; family Nitrobacteraceae; genus Bradyrhizobium; species Bradyrhizobium sp. SZCCHNRI20481. The sequence goes on along the minus strand of NZ_JAUEUE010000010.1, from coordinate 65,461 downwards.
GCGCACCACGCTGTCGCCGACCATGGCGCTGCGCGACGGCGAACCCTACGTCGCCTGGGGCTCGCCCGGCGGCGACCAGCAGGACCAGTGGAACACGCAGTTCTTCCTGCGCCACGTCCATGCCGGCACGAACCTGCAAGAGTCGATCGACGCGCCGGCGTGGCACTCCGAGCATTTCCCGATCTCATTCTGGCCGCGCACCGCGCGCCCCGGCGTGCTCGTGGTCGAGGGCCGCGTGCCCAAGGCGACCGTCGAGGAGCTGCGCCGCCGCGGCCATGTGGTCGAAGTCGGCCCCGACTGGTCGGAGGGCCGCCTCACCGCGGCCTCCCGCGTGGGCCGCCGCCGCCGCGCCGCGGCCAATCCGCGGGGCATGCAGGGTTACGCGGCCGGACGATAAGAGAGCGACGCGACGATGACCTGGTCGATCATTGCCAAGGACGATCTCACCGGCCAGATCGGCATCGCCGTCGCCACCCGCTTCTTCGCCGTCGGCGCGCGCGTGCCCTTCATCGTCGCCGGCCACGGCGGCATCGCCACCCAGGCGCTGGTCAATCCCTATTACGGCATCGACGGCGTCACGCTGCTGCGCGACGGCCGGCATCCGCGCGAGATCGTGCAACTGCTGACATCTGCCGATCCCGGCCGCGAGAGCCGCCAGCTCCACATCCTCGATTGCAACGGCCAGATTGCCGCCCACACCGGCCGCGACTGCATCGACTGGTGCGGCCATCTCGAAGGCCGGGGCTTTTCAATTGCCGGCAACATGCTGGCCGGCCCGCAGGTGCTGAACGAGACCGCAAACGCCTTTCTCGCCAGCCACGCCCTGCCCTTCGCGGAGCGTCTGATCGCGGCCATGAAGGCCGGTGAGGCCGCCGGCGGTGACAAGCGCGGCAAACAGTCGGCCGCCCTTCTGGTCCACGGCAAGGAGGAATGGTCCGAGCTCGATCTGCGTGTCGATGATCACCCCGATCCGCTGGCAGAGCTCGAACGACTGGAGAGCGTCAGCCGCAAGCATTGGGCCGTGTTCCGGCAGTTCATGCCGACGCGCGACAATCCTGCAGGGATCACGGATCGCGCCACGATTGATGCCGGCATCGCCGCCGCGCTCGCGAACCAGACATGACCAAGCCGGAAGCATGGCACGTGATCGGGGTTGGTATTGATAGTGCAACAACGCAGGCTGCATTCGCGTGAGGGACATCGGATGATGAGGAACTGGTGCTTGGCCGCGGTCGCGGCCGTTGTCGTGGCCTCTTGGGGGCCGGTCGCGCAGGCGCAGACCACCTTGCGCATCGGCCTTGCCGAGGACCCCGACGTTCTCGATCCGACCATGGCCCGCACCTATGTCGGCCGCATCGTCTTCGCCGCGACCTGCGACAAGCTGTTCGACATCGACGAGAAGCTGAACATCGTGCCGCAGCTGGCGCTGTCGCAGGAGACCTCGGCCGACGGCAAGGAGGTCATCATCAAGCTGCGGCCCGGCGTGAAATTCCACGACGGCGAGCCGTTCGACGCTGAGGCCGCGAAATTCTCGCTCGACCGCCACCTCACCTTCCCCGGCTCGTTCCGCAAGCCCGAGCTGGCGTCGCTCGATCATGTCGACGTCGTCGATCCCCTGACGATCAAGCTCGTCCTGAAGGCGCCATTCTCGCCGCTGATCGCCCAGCTCACCGACCGCGCCGGCATGATGGTGTCGCCGAAGGCCGCGAAAGAGGCCGGCGACAAGTTCGGCCTGCATCCGGTGTGCGCCGGTCCGTACAAGTTCGTCGAACGTGTCCAGCAGGACAAGATCGTATTCGAGAAGTTCGCCGACTACTGGAACAAGGACAACGTCTTCATCGACAGGATCGTCTACCAGCCGATCGTCGACGCCACGGTGCGGCTGGCGAACCTGAAATCCGGCGCGCTCGACCTGATCGAGCGCGTGCTCGCCACCGACATCAAGGACGTGCGCGCCGATTCCAGGCTCGCGCTGTCGACGGCGATCGAGCTCGGCTATCAGGGCATCACGCTCAACATCGGCAAGGACAAGGCCAAGGGTCCGCTCAGCCAGTCCGCCAAGGTGCGGCAGGCGCTGGATCTCGCGATCGATCGTGAGGCGCTCAACCAAGTCGTCTTCAACGGCGAGTTCATGCCGGGTAACCAGTGGGTCAATCCCTCGCATCCCTACTATCAGAAGGCCTTCCCTGTCCGTGCTCGCGATGTCGAGAAGGCAAAGGCGCTGCTGAAGGAGGCCGGCGTCACGCCGCCTGTCGCGGTCGATTTCATGGTGCCGAAGGGCGCCGAGACCGAGGCCGCCGCCCAGGTCGTGCAGTCGATGGCTGCCGAGGCCGGCTTTGACCTGAAGATCCGGGTCACCGAGTTGGCGACCTCGCTGAAGCAGGCCGAGGCCGGCGACTATCAGGCCTTCATGCTGTCATGGAGCGGCCGCATCGATCCCGACGGCAACAGCTACGTGTTCCTGCACCGCAACGCGCCGCAGAACTACAGCGTCTGGGCCAACGCCGAGGCCGACAAGGCGCTCAGCGACGCGCGGCTCGTGACCGACATGGCCCAGCGCAAGGCGCTCTACGAGAAGCTGACGAAGCTCGAGATCGAGGACGAGCCGATCCTCTACCTCTATCACCGCCGTATCCTGATCGCGCACACCAAGAAGCTCGAAGGCTACAAGCAGATGCCGGACGGCCTGGTGCGCGTGGTCGGGCTGAAGCTGAAATGAGCGGTCAGGTGGCCTCTGTTCGCCGGGACGCGCAGCCGACGCGGCGAACTCCCTCTGCTCCCTCCCCCCTTGTGGGGGAGGACTGGGGTGGGGAGTGCCACGCACTCCGATCCCGCTTGGGGCACCCCCCTCCCTGTCCCTCCCCCACAAGGGGGGAGGGAACGCAGGAGGCGCGACCTGCATCCGACGGCCGACATCTTCAGCGCCGCAGGAAGAGCTGATCATGCTGACCTTCCTCGCGCGCCGCCTCGGCCAGATCATCCCGACGCTGATCTTCGTCTCCATCCTCATCTTCTCGCTGCAGCAACTCCTGCCCGGCGATCCCGCCCTGGTGATGGCCGGCGAGGAGCGCGATCCGGCGGTGATCGAGCAGATCCGCAAGCAGTATCGCCTCGACCAGCCGCTGCCCGTTCAGTACGGCTACTGGATCAAGGGCGTGCTCTCGGGCGATTTCGGCGAGTCGCTGCGCATCAAGATGCCGGTGCGCGATCTCATCCTGCAAAAGCTGCCGGTGACCCTGCAGCTCGCGTCGATGGCGATCGTGATCGCGTTCCTGATCGGCATTCCCGCCGGCATCATTTCCGCCGTGAAGCGCGGGACGGCCTGGGACTATGCCGCAAACTTGTTTGCGCTGTGGGGCATCTCGACGCCGAACTTCTGGCTCGGCATCATGCTGATCTTCCTGTTCTCGATCCAGCTCGGCTGGCTCCCCGCCTCCGGTTACGTCTCGCCCGCCGAGGACTGGCGGGCCAGCCTCGCCGCCACCATCATGCCGGCCTTCGTGCTCGGCAATGCCATCGCCGCGATCCTGATGCGCCACACCCGCAGCGCGATGCTGCAGGTTCTGAGCAGCGACTACATCCGCACCGCACGTGCCAAGGGCATCTCCGAACGCCAAGTCATCCTCGGCCATGCGCTGCGCAACGCCTTGACGCCGGTCATCACGCTGGGCGCACTCGAGCTCGGCACGCTGTTGTCCGGTGCGGTGCTGACCGAGCAGATCTTCTCGATCCCCGGCTTCGGCAAGCTGATCGTCGATGCCGTGTTCAATCGCGACTACGCGGTGGTGCAGGGTGTCGTGCTGGTCACCGCCACCGTGTATATCATGCTGAACCTGATCGCCGATCTCGCCTATGTCCTCGTCAACCCGCGGCTGAGGAGCTGACATGGTCGAGACGACGCTGTCAGCTCCGCACGGAGCCCGCGCCCTCGCCCCGCTCGAACGGCCGATGCAGCGCACCCTGCGTCGCCTCGTCAAGCGCAAGGGTGCCATGGTCGGGCTCGGCCTGATCACGGTCGTCATCCTGCTCGCCGTGCTCGCGCCGCTGTTGGCGCCCTACGATCCCCTCAAGACGAGCTGGGCGCTGGTCCGCAAAGCCCCGTCGGCGGCGCATTGGTTCGGCACCGACGATCTCGGCCGCGACGTGCTGGCCCGCGTCATCTACGGCGCGCGGGCCTCGCTGCTGGCCGGAGCGATCTCCGTCGCCATCGCGCTGGCGATCGGCGTCCCCATCGGCATGCTCGCAGGCTATCGCGGCGGCTTCATCGATGCCCTGATCAGCCGCATCACCGACGCGATGCTGGCCTGCCCGTTCCTGATTCTGGCGATCGCGCTGGCGGCGTTCCTGGGGCCGAGCCTCGGCAATGCGATGATCGCGATCGGCGTCTCGGCGACGCCGATCTTCGTCCGGCTGACCCGCGGCGAGGTGATGAGCGTCAAGGTCGAGGAGTATGTCGAGGCCGCCCGCAGCGTCGGCGACACCGACCTGCAGATCGCGGTCAGGCACATCCTGCCGAACATCATGCCGGCGCTGCTGGTGCAGGCGACCTTATCGGTCGCCGCCGCCATCATAGCCGAGGCCGCGCTCTCGTTCCTGGGGTTGGGCCAGCAGCCGCCGGCGCCGTCCTGGGGCAGCATGCTCAACGCCGCCCAGCGCTTCCTCACCAACGCGCCATGGATGGCGATCTGGCCGGGGCTTGCGATCTTCCTGGTCGTGCTGTCGCTCAACCTCCTCGGCGACGGCCTGCGCGACGCGCTCGATCCGCAGCAGGAGCAGTGAGCCATCTCGCTTAGGAGCAAGCCGTAGGCCATCGCCGGCGCTTCATCCTCCGCTGTCGTCCCGGCCTCGAGCCGGGACCCATAGCCACAGGCCGTGGTTTGAGGCACGCGCGGAGTGACCCTCTCGCACAACAACGACCGCCGGTGGCTATGGGTCCCGGCGTTCGCCGGGACGACAGCGGGGGGCGTCGAGAGACCGCCCCAAACAAAACGGCGGCTGCCGATGCAGCCGCCGTTGATGTCGTGAGACCAGAGCGCCCGCTCACGTCACCTTCAGCGCGTGGTCGGTCTCGGCGTCGAACTGGGCGATCTGCCGGGCGCGCTGCGACTTGGCGGCGGCCTGGTGGTCGGTGGCGATGACGGTGTAGACGGCCGGCAGCACGAACAGCGTGAACAAAGTGCCGATCGACATGCCGGCGACGACGACGAGGCCGATCGAGAAGCGGCTGGCGGCGCCGGCACCGGTCGCGGTCAAGAGCGGGATCAAGCCGGTGACCATCGCCGCCGTCGTCATCAGGATCGGCCGCAGACGGATGCGCGCGGACGTCTCGATGGCGGTGCGGCGGTCCATCCCCTCGTTGAGCTGCAGCTCGTTGGCGAACTCCACCATCAGGATGCCGTGCTTGGTGATCAGGCCGACCAGCGTCAGCAGGCCGACCTGGGTGTAGATGTTCATGGTCGCGAGGCCGAAGAACAGCGGGATCAAGGCGCCGACGATCGCCATGGGCACGCTGATCATGATCACGAACGGATCGCGCAGGCTCTCGAACTGCGCCGCCAGCACCAGGAAGATGATGATCAGCGCGAAGCCGAAGGTGATGGCGAGCTGGTTGCCTTCCTGGACGTATTGACGGGCGTCGGCGAGATAATCGTGGCTGAAGCCGGACGGCAGGTTCTTGGCCTGCTTCTCCAGGAAGTCGACCGCCTGCCCGACCGTGACGCCGGGCATCGGCACGGCGGAGAAGGTCGCCGAGTTGAGCTGGTTGAAATGCGTCAGCGAGTTCGGGTCGGTCGCGGTCTCGATGTTGACCACCGTCGACAGCGGCACCTGCTGGCCGGCGGCGGTCGCGACATAGTAGCCCGACAGCGATTCCGGCGACAGCCGCTTGTCGCGCGGCACCTGCGGGATCACCTGATAGGAGCGGCCTTCGAGGTTGAAGCGGTTGATGTAGTTGCCGCCGAGCAGCACCGCGAGCGTGTTGCCGATCGACTGCATGGTGATGCCGAGATCGCTCGCCTTGCTGCGATTGATCCAGACCTTGACCACCGGCTGGTTGAACTCGAGGTCGCTGTCGGAGACGATGAACATTCCGCTCTTGCGCGCGGCGTCCTTCAGCTTGGCCATCTGCTCATAGACCGCCTGGAAGCCGCTGGTCGAGCTGATCACCATCTGCACCGGCAGACCGCCGGGGCCGCCCGGCAGCGCCGGCAGGTTGAAGGCGAAGGCGTTGATGCCCTCGATCTTCGACAGCTCCGCCTGCACCAGCGGCTTCAGCTTGATCGAGGAGCGCGTGCGCTCGTCCCAGGGCTTGAGCAGCATGCCGGCAAAGCCGCCCTGCGGGCCGAGGATGCCGTTCAGAACGAAGCGAAGGTCGGTCTCGGGGAACTTCGCGAACGCCTTGTCGACCTTGTCGGTGTAGAAGTTGATGTAGTCGATGTTGGCGTATTTCGGCGCCTTGGTGATCGAGAACACGATGCCCTGATCCTCCTCCGGCGCCAGCTCCTTCGAGGTGTGCATGTAGAGGAAGCCGACCAGGCCGAGGATCGTCAGCGCGAACAGCGCGGTCACCGGCCGGTAGTCGAGCGAGCGGTCGAGCCGGCGGCCGTACCAGCGCGTCATCGCGCCGAACACCCGGTTGACGAGGCGCGCGAAGCGGCCCTCATCGGCGCTCTTCAGCAGCACCGAGCACATCATCGGCGACAGCGTCAAAGCAATGACTCCCGACACGATGACGGAGCCGGCGAGCGTGAAGGCGAACTCACGGAACAGCGAGCCGGTCAGACCGCCGAGGAAGCCGATCGGCGCATACACCGCCGCCAGCGTGATGGTCATCGAGATGACCGGACCGACGATCTCGCGCGCGCCCTGCAGGGCAGCCTGGACCGGCGCCTTGCCCTCCTCCAGATGGCGGTGGATGTTCTCCACCACGACGATGGCGTCGTCGACGACGAGGCCGATCGCCAGCACCATCGCCAGCAGCGTCAGCAGATTGATGCTGAAGCCGAACGCGAGCATCATCGTGCAGACGCCGATCAGCGACAGCGGGATCGTCACCACCGGGATGATGACCGAGCGCAGCGACGCCAGGAACAGGAAGATGACGACGATGACGATCAGGACGGCTTCGCCGAGCGTATGCTCGACCTCGTCGATCGAGGACTGGATGAACTTGGTGGAATCATAGGCCACCTTCATCTTCATCGATGGCGGCAGGTTGCGCTCGAGGTCGGGGAACAGCGCGCGCACACCCTTGACGATGTTGAGCGGGTTGCCCTGCGGCGTCGCGTCGACGCCGATGAAGATCGCGCGCTCGCCGCTGAAGGCGACACTGGCATCGGTGCTCTGCGCCGCGAGCTCGACGGTGGCGATGTCCTCCATGCGGACGAAGCCGCCGTCCTTGGCCTTGACGATCATCCGCTTGAACTGGTTGACGTCGGTCAGGCCGGTATTCGTCGTGATGTTGGAAACGATGAAGTAGCCCTTGGCCTGGCCGGCCGCGGACTGGAAGTTGTTGGCCGCGATCGCCGCCGCGACATCCGTCGGCGACACGTTGCGGCCGGCCATCTTCTCGGGGTTCAGCCAGATCCGCATCGCGAAGGTCTGGCCGCCCAGAATGTTGGCCGCAGCGACGCCGTCGACCGTCGACAGCACCGGCTGCACCACGCGCGTCAGATAGTCCGAGATCGCCGATCCCGACAGCTCCTCGCTGGAGAAGCCGAGATACATCACCGACGTCGTCTGCCCCGTGGTCTTGGTCACGATCGGATCGTTGGATTCCTTCGGGATGAGGTAGCGGACCGAGTTGACCTTGGCGAGCACCTCGGTGAGCGCCTGGTTCGGATCGAAGTTGAGCTTGATGAAGACCTGGATCGTGCTGGTGCCCTGCACCGAGGACGAGGTGATGTAGTCGACGCCCTCGGCGGACGCGACCGCCTGCTCCAGCGGCGTCGTGATGAAGCCCTGGATGAGGTCGGCGGAGGCGCCGGGATAGACGGTCGTGACGTTGACGACCGTGTTGGACAGCTTCGGATATTGCCGGATCGGCAGCTCGAACGCCGCGCGCAGGCCGAGCAGCAGGATGAGCAGGCTGACGACGACCGACAGCACCGGGCGCTTGATGAAGATATCGGTGAAACGCATCGCGGCAATCTCGTCAGCAGGAGGCGGGTGAGGTGCGGGCGGGCCGCCTCATGGCGGCGGCCCGACATTGGCTCAGAGGCTCGCTCAGTAGCGCGGCGGCTTCGCCGGCACCGGCGGCGGCGGATCGGTCGAGATCGCGACGGCAGCGCCGGACTGGATCTTGAGCTGGCCGACGGCGACGACGCGATCGCCCTCCTTCAGGCCCTTCAGGATCACCGCGCGGCCATTGATGCGATCTCCGGTCTGCACATAGATCCGGTCGGCCGTCAGCGCGGTCTTGCCGTCGTCGGTCTTCTTCTCGTTGATCACGAACACCGAGTCGCCATAGAGCGTGTAGTCGACCGCGGTCTCCGGCACCGTCAGCACCGGCGGCTTCTCCGGCAGCACCACGGTGGCGGTGGCGAACATGCCCGGCTTCAGGATGCGCTCCGGATTGGCGATCGTCGCCTGCACGCGGATGTTGCGCGTGTCGGTCGCGATCTGCGGCTCGATCGTGGTGATCTTGCCTTCGAAGGTCCGGCCCGGATAGGCATCGACGCCGATGCGGACGGTCTGGCCGACCTTGAGCTGGCCGCTGTCCTTCTCCGTCACGGTGAAGTTCACCCACAGCTCCGACAGATCGGTCAGCGACACGATCTGCGTGCCGGCGCTGAGATACTGGCCGACCTCGACCTTGCGGACGCCGAGATCGCCGTCGAACGGCGCGCGCACCAGCTTCTGCGCGATCAGCGCCTCGGTCTTGGCGATGCCGGCCTGCGCCTGGTCGTAGGCGGCCTGGGCCTGGTCGACGGTCGCCTGCGGCCCGAACTGGCGCGACGCCAGCTGCTTGGCGCGATCGAGCGACAATTGCGCCACGGTCACCTGGGCCTTGTAGTTGGCGAGATCGCCCTGATCCGGCGCGTCATAGAGCTGCACCAGCGGCGCGCCCTGCTTCACCGTGGAGCCCGGCGTGAACATGATGTCGGTGATGCGGCCGCTGACGTCCGAGGTCACGTTGACTTGGTGCACGGCGGCGAGATCGCCGACGGCCGTCAGCAGGTTCGGCACGGTCTCCGGGCTCGCGGTCGCGACGGTGACGCTGATCGGCGGCGGCTTCATGTTGGCGAAGAACTGCGCGATCATCTTGTCGCGGAACATGTTGAACCACACGAGGCCGCCGACCAGCGCCGCGAGCAGGCCGCCGATCACGATGAACCACAGCACCGGGCGGGTGCGCTTGCGCGGCTTGTCGTCGACCGGCTTTCCGGAGAGCTTGGGTTCGGTCGCAATGTTCATGTCATGCACTTTCTGCCGTCGCCGGCCGGGCCGGAGGTTGCGACAATTCGTGATCGAGGTAGCACGCAATGGCGGCGTCGGTCAGTCCGATGCCGCGCAGGATGAATTCGCTGAGCTGGCGCTCCAGGCTCGCCGCAGTTCCATACGGCACACATGGAACGGATGGAAGCCGCGTCAATGCCGCCATCAACACGGTGTGATGCGCGAACCAGAACAGGTCGCGGGGCGCGGCCACTAAGCGCACGGCGTCGCCGGAGGCAACGGCTGTCACCAGCGAGTCAACGAACTTGGCGCCGATCAGATCATCGATCTTCGCATACAGCAGCCTTGCGAATTCGCCATCATCGAGATGGCTCGATGCCATCAGCCGCAGCCGCTGCTCTTCTTCCTCATTGGGGCCGTCGGCAATGCCGAGGAAATGCCGGACCATCCCGGCCATCAGCATGACCAGCGTCGCGGTCGAAGGTTCCTGGCTGAGCAGCACCTCGAAATCCGGATCGGTCTCGCACTCCTCGGTGAGGATCTCCGCATACAGCGCCGCCTTGGAGGAGAAATGCTTGAACAGCAGCGCTTCCGAGATCGCCGCCGCGGCAGCCACGCTCTTGGTCGTGGTGCCGGCATAGCCATGACGCGCGAAGCAGCGCTTGGCTGCACCGAGGATCAGCTGCCTGCGGAGATCGCTTGTCATGCGCAAAGTGGACATCGGCCGTGAGTAAATACTCACTTGATCTATGTCAAGAAAGATGCCGCGGCGCAGCAGGGTTTGGCGGCCAAGTCCCTGAAATCGCTGGCGGGATTTCACCGTCGCCAAAGGCAATTCTATACCTCTGAAAGCGGCGGATCTGCGGCAGGGCGGGCGGTCCGATCCTGCCCTCGGTGCCCGGCACTGCCGGGTGGCGCATTTTCTTCTACTGCCGGCCGTGCGACGGTCGCAGCAACAAACGAGACTCGGCCGGGAGGACGATCGATGACCGACGACGCAGCGCTCGCCAGCCAGTTCGATCTCGAGCGCCTGACGCCTGAGTTCTACGCCGATCCCTACCCGACCTACCGCGCGCTGCGCCAGCATGCGCCGGTCAAGCGCCTCCGCAGCGGCTCCTATTTCCTCACCCGCTACGACGATCTCGTCACCGCCTACAAGGCGACGAAGACGTTCTCGTCCGACAAGAAGCGCGAGTTCGCGCCGAAATATGGCGACACGCTGCTCTACGAGCATCACACGACGAGCCTCGTGTTCAACGATCCCCCGGCGCACACGCGGGTGCGCCGCCTGATCATGGGCGCGCTGTCGCCGCGGGCGATCGCCGAGATGGAGCCCGCTCTGATTGCGCTCGTCGATGGGCTCCTGGACCGGATTGCAGCGAAGGACAGATTCGAGCTGATCGAGGATTTCGCCGCGGCGATCCCGATCGAGGTCATCGGCAACCTGCTCGGCGTGCCGCACGAGGAGCGCGGCCCCTTGCGCGACTGGTCGCTTGCCATCCTCGGCGCGCTGGAGCCGGTGCTGACGCGCGAGCAGCTTGCCCGCGGCAACCAGGCGGTCGGCGATTTCCTCGCCTATCTGGAAACGCTGGTCGCACGCCGCCGCGCGGCACCCGGCAATCCGGAGCGCGACGTGCTGACGCGCCTGATCCAGGGCGAGGCCGACGGCGAGCGGCTGAGCGAAAAGGAGCTCCTGCACAATTGCATCTTCCTGCTCAATGCCGGACACGAGACCACCACCAATCTGATCGGCAACGGCCTCGTCCTGCTGTGCCAGCATCCGGCCGAGCGCGAGAGGCTGATCGAGGCCCCCAACCTGATCCGCACCGCCGTCGAGGAAATCCTGCGCTACGAGAGCTCCAACCAGCTCGGCAACCGCATGACCACCGAGCCGGTCACGCTCGGCGACATCACGCTCGAGCCCGGCACCTCCGTTACGCTGTGCATCGGCGCTGCCAACCGCGATCCCGCCCAGTTCGACGATCCCGAACGCTTCGACATCACCCGCCTCGCCAACCGCCACCTCGCCTTCGGCACCGGCGCCCATCAATGCGCAGGGATGGCGCTGGCAAGGCTGGAGGGCGCGGTGGCGATCTCGCGGTTTCTGGCGCGGTTTCCGAACTATCAGCTCGACGGCGCCCCGGTGCGCGGCGGACGGGTGCGGTTTCGGGGATTCATGAACGTGCCTTGCGTGGTCGGCTGAGGCGAGGATCACGTTGTGCGGAGTGACCGGAGCACCTCAGTCTGTGATTTGTAGGGCGGATGAGCGAAGCGTAATCCGCCGCTGACACGGCCGGATGCTGTCGAAAGACCCGCATTTCATCAGCGATATCTCCTCGCCGGTCACAACCAGCGCTCAAGCGACGCCTTGTGACATGCATGTTCACTGCTGCCGGCGCGGCGGATTACGCTTCGCTCATCCGCCCTACGCGCTGCTGTCGGAAAGTCTGACCGGCTACATAAAGAAGGCGATACTCGCCCGCTCCGGCCGACACCCACTCCTCGAAAAAATCTCTTTCTTTTTTTCAGAATTGATGTATACGTTCTCCCGTCCCGCCTCACAAGAGGGGCGCTTCGCGGTCGTCACGAACGTCGAGTGCGGGATGCGGTGGGCGTGTTGGTGCTGCAGCGTGGGTGATCCCTGCGCCGACGAACGGCAGCGATGCGCACGGTCAAGTCGCGTGGTCCTGATACCCCGATGCTGGTATTACGCCTGCGTTGGCGCTCACGCGTCGCGCGGGCAACGGTGGCCAGAAAGCCCGGCGCACCGGGGAGAACGCGAAGCAGCCGTGAAAACCATCGCGCGGGGAATGCCGGGTGTTCTCGGCTGAACCTGTGGTTCCTGCCGCCTGCATTTTTTCCGCAGGCGGGCCATGGGTGCGGCCAGCGCCCGGCATTCCCCGTGCCCTCTTCCCAAGGAGGGCAGGACGATCAGCAAAGCTCGGACGCGAAAACGCGCCGCGAGATGGTGAACTCATGTCTCACCGCCCCGACACAACTCTCACCATCGTCATTGCGAGCGAAGCGAAGCAATCCAGGGCCGCGCACGCGACTCTGGATTGCTTCGTCGCTTCGCTCCTCGCAATGACGGGGAGACAGACGGGACTCAACGGTCGGGCGGACGATCGAGTAGGTCAGCCCCTGCTCCAGCAGATGCGCTTCGAACGCCAGCTTGGCCTTCTGGAACGCCAGCAGCGGCTTCTGCACGCAGATGGCGGACAGCAGGACGAAGTGACTCACACCAGCACTCCGTGCAGCATCCAGCGCGTTCACATGGGCTTGATAGTCGATCGCCTGGGCATCCGTCGGCTCGGCTTCGACCTCACGCCGCCGCGCGCGGCGTCTTCTCCAAAATCAGCGTGTGGATGCCGCAGGTGCCGCTGTAGAGGCTCATCACCCGCGTGCCCGGCTTGCGGCCGGCGCGCGGCTCGGAGACCTGCAGGCCGGCGGCGAGCAGCCGCGCGCGCGTCGCCTCGATGTCGGCGACACGCCAGCTCAGGCCCCACAGCTTGTCATGGGCCTTGTCGTTGCCGGCGACCGGCCGCTTCACCACCTCGACGATCAGGTCGCCGCAGCGGAAGAACATCAACTGCCCCCATTCCTGATGGCTGCGGTCGAGCGCCATGTCGAGCCCGAGCCGCGCGCCGTAGAGCGCGGCGGCGCGTTCGGGATCCTCGGTCGAGATCACGATATGGTCGAGGCCGAGCACGGCCGTATCGGCGGTCTTGGCGGACGGCGGGCGCGGCTCGGCAAGCTCGAGGAAGAACATGCGCACGCCACGCGTGAGATCGGTCATGGCGCGGGTGCGCTTCCAATGCAGCGTCTGGCCCGAGACGCGATCGGTGTTCTCGACCTCGGTGATCGGGTCCGGCTTCAGCGCCACGCGCTCCAATCTGCGATGCATCTTGGCGATGTCGTTGGTGGCAAAGCAGATGCTGGCGAGCCCCTCGCCCCAGATCTTGATGACGTTGCGGATGCGGTCGGCCGCCACGCTCTGGCCCATCGGGGCCATCAGCTCCAGGCTCATATTGTCGAGCGTGAACAGGACGCGATCGGCGCCCTCGCCCGAATTCTGCCAGGACGGCTTGCGCGCCAGCAGCGTCTCGAACGCGGCGCTGCCGGCCTGGACGTCCTGCAGCAGGACGACGACGTGGTCGAGCCCGGTGATCACGGAAACAGCCCTCGCGAGTTCTTGGCGGCGCGCACCTTCTCCACTCCGATCGCCATCGCCGCGGTCCGGTGGGAGATGCCGTCGGCCTTGCCGCGCGTCAGCATGCGCTCGAAGGCACGGTCGAGGATCTGGTACTCCCTGCGCATTACCTCCTCTTCCTCCCAGAACAGCTGCTGCAGATCCTGCACCCATTCGAAATAGCTGACGATGACGCCGCCGGAATTGCAGAGAATGTCGGGAATGAGGAAGATCTCGTTGCGGCGCTGGTCGAGCACCAGATCGGCATCCGGCGTGGTCGGGCCATTGGCGGCTTCCGCAATGACGCGGCATTTCAGGTTCGCCGCCACCTTGGCGTCGATCACGCGCTCGACAGCCGCCGGCACGAGGATGTCGCAGGCCAGGGTCAGGATCTCCCGCGGATCGAAGGCGAGCTCGGTGGAGAAGCCGGCAATGCTGCCGTGCCTGGCGGCGTGCGCCATCAAGGCCGGGATGTCGAGACCGCGCGGATCATGGAGGGCGCCGGTGTGATCGCTGACCGCAATCACCTTCATGCCCATCTGGTGGAAGCCGAGCGCGGCATAGGAGCCGACATTGCCAAAGCCCTGCACGACCGCGGTGGACTTGGTCGGGTCGATGCCCAGCTCATCCATCACCCGCCTCGACACATGGGCGACGCCGCGGCCGGTCGCCTCGCGGCGACCCAAGGTGCCGCCGGAGAACACCGGCTTGCCGGTCACGATCTCCATCACCGTCTGCCCCTGGTACATGGAATACGTGTCCATGAACCACGCCATCACCTGCTCGTTTGTGCCCATGTCGGGCGCCATCACGTCGGTGTGCGGCCCGACGAAGGGGATCATCTCCTGCATGTAGCGGCGGGACAGCGATTCGAGCTCGCGCCGGGACAGCTTGGACAGATCGACGTTGACGCCGCCCTTGGCGCCGCCATAAGGCAACCCGACGAGGGCGCACTTCCAGCTCATCCAGATCGCCAGCGCCGCCACCTCGCCGATGTCGACGGTGGGAGCAAAGCGCGTGCCGCCCTTGGTCGGTCCCATGGTCAGGAGGTGCTGGACCCGGTAGCCTTCATAGACCGCGATCGTGCCGTCATCCTTGTGGATCGGACACGAGACGGTGATCGCCCGCTTCGGCAAGAGAAGCCGGTCCCGCTCGTCGGCTGGGATGCCAAGATGGTCGGCGATCACGTTGAACTGATTGGTGGCCATCTCGAAGACCGGACCCGCATAGACAGTCATATTCCACTCCCGAATCTGCGTTTCTGCAGGCCGGCAACCATAGCGCGACCCGAGCGCCGGCGGCAGGGGGCCACCGGTAGCAGAGGGCCGATCTCGACCACCATGGTGACGATTTGACGAAGAATTTCAGCGTTGATCCGCTTTGATCGCTTGCTAATCTGCGGCGCCGGGGCCGCAATCACCCCTTAGTGAGACAGAAATGGCAATGCAGGCCCTCTTCATCGGACAGACCTACATCGACGTTACGTTCATCACCGACCACATGCCGACGGGGGACGAGAAGCACGTGGCCTCCGACTATGCCGTCTCGTTCGGCGGCAATGCGGTGACTGCGGCATTTTGCTGCGCCAAGCTCGGCATCGTGCCCGACCTGATCGCCACCGTCGCGAATGACTGGCTCGGGCGGATGTTCCAGGACATGACCGCGAAATACGGCATCTCCGTCCACCCCCGGAAGGTCAATGCCTCCTCGCTGTCCTTCATCATGCCGAAGGACGGCAAGCGCGCCATCGTGCGTTGCCGCGACGATGCGCATATCCACCCGTTCCCGCTGCTCAATCTCGGCAGTTGCCGGGCGCTGCATGTCGACGGCCACCAGCCCGACGCCGCGTTGCATTATGCCAGGCTGTGCCGCGAGGCCGGCGTCCTGACCTCGCTCGACGGCGGCGGCCTGCGCACCAACACCCATGAGCTCCTGGAATATATCGACGTCGCGATCGTGGCCGAGCGGCTGTGCGAGCAGATGGATCTCACGCCGGAGAAGATGCTCGACTACCTGAAGAGCCGCGGCTGCCGCATTGGCGGCGTCACCCAGGGCGAGAAGGGCCTGCTCTGGTATGATGAGGTCGGCGCCGTGCATACGCTGCCGGCCTATCCGATCCCGCGCGAGCGCGTGATCGACACCAACGGCGCCGGCGACGTCTTCCACGGCGCCTATGTGTATTCGTACCTCGCCAATCCGGCGAAGGGCTGGAAGGAGCATTTCGAGTTCGCGCGCGCGGCCTCGACGTTCAAGATCCAGAAGCTCGGCAACGAGGCCGGCCTGCCGACCCTCACCGACATCGAGCTGGTCAGGCAGGAATTCGAGGCGCGCGTCTAGCGGTTGTGGGGAGCAAGCGGATGGGGCGGATCGTCGTCGCCGGCAGCATCAACATGGATGTGGTGGCGACGGCCGAGCGCCATCCGCGCATCGGCGAGACCGTCGCCGGCCGGTCGGTGATGTACTTTCCCGGCGGCAAGGGAGCGAACCAGGCGGTCGCCGCAGCCAAGCTCGGCGCGCCGACGGCGCTGATCGGCCGGCTCGGTCGCGACGCCTTCGGCGAGCAGTTGCGCGCATTTCTCACGGCTCAGGGCATCGATCTCACCGCCGTGAAGGACAGCGCGGGCGCGTCGACCGGAACGGCGATCATCACGCTCGCACAAGCCGACAACACGATCGTGGTGATATCAGGCACCAACGCCGAGGTCAGCGCCGACGATGTGGCGCAGGTGTCTCTTGGCTCGGGAGACGTGGCCGTCAGCCAGTTCGAAATTCCGCAGGCGACCATTACCGCGTTCTTCCAGCGTGCCAAAACGGCCGGCGCCACCACGATCCTCAACCCCGCCCCGGCGAGCGCCTTCGACAGCACGCTGTTCGCGCTGGTCGATGTGCTCGTGCTGAACGAAACCGAGCTCAGTTTCCTGGCCGGGATCGAACTCGGCAACGCGCCGACGCCGCAGCAGGTGAATGAGGCGGTTCGCGCGCTCAAGCCTCGCGACGACCAGACGGTCTGCGTCACGCTCGGCGCGCGTGGCGCGGTCGCGGTTTCTGGCGCCGAGGCCCGGCTGGTCGAAGGCCGCGCGGTCAAGGCCGTCGACACCACCGGCGCCGGCGACTGCTTCGTCGGCGCGCTCGCCGCGCGGCTGTCGCAGGGCGCGGCGATCGCGGATGCGATCGGCTATGCCAACATCGCCGCATCGATCTCGGTGCAGCGGATGGGTGCCGGCCCTTCGATGCCGACCGCAGAGGAGGTGCGCGCGCTGCTCTAAGCGAGAGCGCTCTTCAGATCGAAGCTGGGATCAGCGGCGTTGGCTGCATCCAAGGTGCCGCCCGCAGCAAGCAACTTGCGGCCGAACATATGGTCGCCGGCACGGTTGACGGACTCGATGCCGACCAGCCTGCCCTCTTTGTAACAGAATGCGGAGAATGCCTTTTGCGTGGGATCACCGCGCAGCACGACCTGGTCATAGCCGGTGGTGAGCCCCGCGATCTGGAGCTTGTCATTGCCCTGGTCGCTCCAGAACCACGGCTGTCCGTCATAGGGCTTGACGTCGCCCGTCAGCCGCGCCGCGACGCAGCGGGCGTGATCGGTGGCGTTCTGCACCGACTCCAGCCGCAGCGTCCCGCCGAAGCGCTGGCTGACGAACAGGGCGCAGTCGCCGATGGCCGAGATGTGCGGATCGCTGGTGAGCAGATATTCGTCGACGACGATGCCGGAGGCGACCTGCAATCCAGCCTCGGCGGCGAGCTCAACATTCGGCAGCACGCCGACGCCGACCACGACGAGGTCAGCGGGGATGTGCCGACCATCGCTGAGGCTGACGCCGGTGACCTTGTTGCCGTCGGCCTCGATGCTGGTGGCCTGCACGCCGAGATGGATGCGCACGCCGGCTTCCGCATGCTGCCTCTGGAAGTAGTCCGAGATCTCGGCGGTCACGGCCCGCGCCATCACCCGCGCGCCGAGCTCGAGCACGTCGACCTCGAGCCCTTTGATGCGTGCGGTCGCCGCGAATTCGAGACCGATGAAGCCGGCGCCGATCACGACGACCCGCTTGGCATCGCCCAGCAAGGTCCTGAGCGCTTCGCTGTCATCGAGGATGCGCAAGTAACGAACCGCCGGAAGATGGGCGTTGGGGATGTCGAGCAGGCGGTTGCGAGCACCGGTCGCAAATACGAGGTGTCCGTAGTCCAGGGACTTGCCCGAGGCGAGCAGCACCTTGCGGGCTTCGCGCTGAACCGCGACCACACGGTCGTAGACGAGATCGATGGTCTGGTCGGCGTAGAATTTCTGCGGCCGGAACATCAAGGTCTCCGGGCCGCCCGTTCCCTTGAGATACGCCTTCGACAGCGGCGGGCGCTGATACGGCAGATGCGGCTCGTCGTTGATCAGGTGAATGGGATCGGCAAAGCCTGCCTGACGCAGCGAGGTCGCGAGCTGGAAACCCGCATGCCCCGCACCCACGATCACAACCGGTCCCTTCGTCACTGCGTCCTGCCCCATTCTGTCCATATCCCGTGTTTGCACGCCTTGTCTGCTGCGGGTTTACCTCCCGTCATGCCAGCCGAGCCGGGTTGTCGCAGACTTCCCCGGCATTGTCACCGGCCTGCTGTGCGCTTTAAATGCGGCAACAACCATGCAAGGGAGGATTGAATGTCGGACGCAGCCGCGGACCCCGCTCGCCTGAGCATTGACGGCCCGATCGCGACCATCACGCTGGACCGACCGGCAGCGTTCAACGCCATCAACCTCGCCATCGCGCAGCGCCTGGAACAGCTCGCGGCGCAGGTCGAGGCGGACCCGACCATCCGGGTGCTCGTCCTCAAGGGCGAAGGCCGCGCCTTCTGCGCCGGCGGCGACCTGCAGACGATCGGCGCTGCCGCCGAGGCCGACACCATCACGCCTGTCGTGAGCGAGCTGCTGCACCACTACCACGCCTTCATCGCGAGCCTGCGGCGCATGCCCAAGATCGTGCTCGCCAGCGTGCACGGCTCCGCCGCCGGTGCAGGAATGTCGCTGGCCTTCGCGGCCGATCTCTGCATTGCGGCCGAGGATGCGCGCTTCACGCCGGCCTACGCCAAGCTCGGTGTCTCGCCCGACGGCGGCGGGACGGTCGGCGTCGTTGCGACCGTGGGTGTGCGGCGCGCCCTGCAGATCTTCCTGGCCGAGGACAGCTTCACCGCGGCGCAGGCTTACGAATGGGGACTGGTGGCGAAAATCGTCCCCGCCTCGGAGCTTGCTGCAGCCACCGACGCGCTGGCCGCGCGGCTGGCGCAAAACGTGCCGGCGGGGATCGCTACGACCAAGGCGCTGATCCATCGCGCACCGACCAGCTCGGTCGAGGACCAGCTCGCCGCCGAACGCGATGCCATCGTCAACTGCATGCACACGGATGAATTCCGCGCCGCCGTGAAGCGGTTCACCAGCAAAGGAAAGTAGGACTGCGCTCACCCCTTCCCTTTGCGGCGCATGAAGTCGAAATCGCAGCCGTCGTCGGCCTGCAGGATCGTCTCATGAAAGAGGTGCGCATAGCCGCGCTCCGCCCATTCCGGCGTCGGCGCTTGCTTCAGGGCAGCACGGCGCCGGTCCAGCTCGGCGTCGTCGACCAGCAGGTCAATGCTGCGCTTGGCGACGTCGAGCCGGATCATGTCGCCGGTCCGGACCAGCGCCAGCGGCCCGCCGACGGCGGACTCCGGAGTGATGTGAAGGACGATGGTGCCAAAGGCGGTGCCGCTCATGCGCGCATCGGAGATGCGCACCATGTCCTTGGTGCCGCCGCGCGCGAGCTTCTTCGGGATCGGCAGATAGCCGGCCTCGGGCATGCCCGGGGCGCCTTTGGGGCCGGCATTGCGCAGCACCAGCACGTCATCGGCCGACACATCGAGAGCGGGATCATCGACCCGCAGGGTCATGTCCTCCACCGACTCGAACACGACGGCGCGCCCGGTATGCTGCAGCAGCTTGGGGCTCGCTGCCGAATGCTTGATGACGGCGCCGCGCGGCGCCAGGTTGCCGCGCAGCACCGCGAGCCCGCCCTCCGGCTTGATCGCGTCGTCGCGCGAGCGGATCACGTCCTGCCCCGGCACGTCCTCGGCGGCGGCCACGATGTCGCGCAGCGGTTGGCCGGTGATCGAGCGGCAATCGAGATCGATGAGATCACCGAGCTGCTTCATCAGCTTCGGCACGCCGCCGGCGTGGTGGAAATGCTCCATGTAGTGATCGCCGGATGGCTTGAGATCGACCAGCACCGGCACCTCGCGGCCGATGTGGTCGAATACATCGAGATCGATTGTGTGCGGGGTCCGGCCAGCGATCGCGGTGAGATGCACCAGGCCATTGGTAGAGCCGCCGATTGCCTGCAGCACCACCTGCGCATTCTTGAAAGCGGACGGCGTCAGCAGCTCGCTCGGTTTCGGCCCCTTGGCCTTGGCCATCTCGGCCGCGACGCGTCCGCTGGCTTCGGCCGAACGGAAGCGCTCGGCATGCGGCGCGGGAATCGTTGCGCTCATCGGCAGCGACAATCCGAGGGCCTCGGTGATGCAGGCCATCGTCGAGGCCGTTCCCATCACCATGCAGGTGCCGACCGACGGCGCCAGCCGGCCGTTGACCGCCTCGATCTCGCTGCCGTCCATCTCGCCGGCGCGATACTTCGCCCACAGCCTGCGGCAATCGGTGCAGGCGCCGAGCACCTCGCCCTTGTGATGACCGACCACCATCGGACCAACGGGGATGACCACCGTCGGCAGGTCGGCCGACACCGCCGCCATGATCTGCGCCGGCAAGGTCTTGTCGCAGCCGCCGATGACGACAACCGCATCCATCGGCTGGGCACGGATCATCTCCTCGGTTTCCATCGCCATCAGGTTGCGCAGATACATCGAGGTCGGATGCGCGAAGCTCTCGGCGATCGAGATCGTCGGAAACACGAACGGCATCGCGCCGGACAGCATGACCCCGCGCTTCACCGCTTCTAGGATCTGCGGCACGTTGCCATGGCAGGGGTTGTAGTCGCTGTAGGTGTTGGTGATGCCGACGATGGGCCGGTCGAGCGCGTCGTCCGAATAGCCGGCGGCCTTGATGAAGGCCTTGCGCAGGAACAGCGAGAAGCCGGCATCGCCGTAGGCAGTCAGTCCCTTGCGCAGGCCATCGGTCATGGTCTTCTCTTCTTTCATTCTCAACGTCATTCCGGGGCGCGCGAAGCGCGAACCAGGAATCCAGAAGTTGTCTTGCGCTCTCACATCGAGATTCCGGGTTCGCGTCCTGCGGACGCGCCCCGGAATGACGACGCCCAATTACCCCCAGTCGATGATCCGGCTGGTGTCGCCATCGAACTCGGTGGTGCAGAAAGCGCCGCCCTGGAAGTAGTCGCCGATCGGATCGGCGGGCAGCTTGGCTTGCTCCGCAAAAGCATGCTCGCGGAAATCCTCGGCGCGGCCGGTCGGGCGATAGCCGAGATCGTAGGCGCGCTGATTGTCCCACCAGGCGCGCTCGTTCAACGAGGCGCCATAGAGCACATCGAAATGAATGTCCGGATGCTCGAGGCCGATGCGGCAGAGCTGGACCAGATCCTCCGGCTTCAGCCAGATCGACAGCCGGCGCCGGTCGAGCGGCTTGTCGCCGAAATTGCCGATGCGGATGCACGTCACCTTCAGCCCGTGCTTGTCGGCATAGAGCGAGCCGAGCGCTTCGCCGAACACCTTGCTGACGCCGTAGCGGCCGTCGGGACGCGGTTGCACGTCGTTGTCGATCTTGCGATGGCGCGGATAGAAACCAACCGCGTGGTTCGACGACGCGAACACCACGCGCTTGACGCCCTTGCGGCGAGCCGCCTCGAACAGGTTGTAGCCGCCGATGATGTTGGCCTGCAGGATGTCATTCCATGGACCTTCGACCGAATAGCCGCCGAAATGGATGATGCCGTCGATGCCATCGCACAGTGCTTCGACCTGGGAGAGGTCGGCAAGATCGGCCGCCTTGAACGTCTCCTGGCTGGAGAGATCGGCAGGCGGTCGGAGATCGCTGAGCAGAAGGTCCGGATAGATCGGCGGGAGCAGCTTCCGCAAGGAAGTGCCGATTCCACCGCTCGCTCCGGTCATCAAGATACGTGGCATTTCATCCCTCGTGTTCGGCCCGCAGGTTTGCGGTCATTGCTTGCGGATGATAGCAGAGATCGTAACGGTGCAATAACAGGACCGGCCAGATGTCCGACGGAAACGCTCACGCCCAGGGCTTTCGCCCTGCCACCTTCTATCCCGATCCGGCGATCCAGACGCTCGATCCGCGCTTCGAGAAATACTGGCTCAAATTGTCGGCCGTCGAGCGGCTGGCGACGGGCCTGCGCTGGGCCGAAGGGCCGGTGTGGTTCGGCGACGGCCGCTATCTCTTGTGCAGCGACATTCCCAACCAGCGCATCCTCAAATGGGAGGAGGAGACCGGGGCTGTCTCGGTGTTCCGCAAGCCCTCCAACTTCGCCAACGGCAACACCCGCGACCGGCAGGGCCGGCTGGTCACCTGCGAGCATGGCGGCCGCCGCGTCACCCGCACCGAATATGACGGCTCGATCACGGTGCTGATCGACAGCTTCGACGGCAAGCGGTTGAATTCGCCGAACGACGTCGTGGTCAAATCCGACGGCTCGATCTGGTTCACCGATCCGACCTTCGGACTGCTCGGCAATTACGAGGGCTACAGGGCCGAGCCCGAGATCGACGCCAACGTGTACCGCATCGACGGCACCACCGGCCGGGCGACCATCGTCGCCGAGGGCGTGCTGGGACCGAACGGGCTGTGCTTCTCGCCCGACGAGAGCATCCTCTACGTCGTCGAATCCCGCGGCGCGCCGACCCGCAAGATCCTCGCCTACGACGTCTCCGGCGACGGTACCAACCTTACTAACAAGCGCATCCACATCGATGCCGGCCCGGGCACGCCGGACGGCATGCGCTGCGACATCGACGGCAATCTCTGGTGCGGCTGGGGCATGGGCACACCCGAGCTCGACGGCGTCATGGTGTTCGCGCCCGACGGCGCGCCGATTGGCCGCATCGCTCTGCCCGAGCGCTGCGCCAATCTCTGCTTCGGTGGGCTGAAGCGCAACCGGCTGTTCATGGCCGCCAGCCAGTCGATCTACGCGCTCTACGTGAATACGCAAGGCGCGCTGGGGGGCTAAGCTTCCACCGAGTAGGGTGGGCAAAGGCGCGGAGCGCCGTGCCCACCAGCTCTGTTGTTGGCGTGAATGGTGGGCACGCTGCGCTTTGCCCACCCTACACGTCCTCACGCGATCAAGCCGCGTTGTAGCCCGCGACCGCCTTGACCTCGAGATATTCCTCGAGACCGAAGCGGCCCCATTCGCGGCCGTTGCCGGACTGCTTGTAGCCGCCAAACGGCGCGGTGCGGTCGTTCGGGACACCTTGAAGGTTGACGTTGCCGGCGCGGATCTTGCGGCCGACCTCGCGGGCCTTCTCGATCGTCGGGGCCGTGACGTATCCGGCAAGACCATAGGGCGTGTCGTTGGCGATACGCACCGCCTCGTTCTCGTCCTTGGCCCCGATGATCACCAGCACCGGCCCGAAGATCTCCTCGCGCGAGATCGTCATCTCGGGCTTGACGTCGGCGAAGATCGTCGGCCGCACGTAGAAGCCCTTGTTGACGCCCTCGGGCAGGCCGGGACCGCCGGCGACGAGCGTGGCGCCCTCCTCGATGCCCTTGTTGATCAGGGCCTGGATCTTGTCCCACTGGCCGCGATTGACGACCGGGCCGATCGTGGTGCCTTCGCCACGCGGATCGCCGGCCTTGGTCTTGTCGGCAACGCCCTTCGCGATGGCAGCCACTTCCTTCATCCGTGCGGCCGGCACGATCATGCGCGACGGCGCGTTGCAGGACTGGCCGGAATTGTTGAACATGTGCATGACGCCGCCCGTCACCGCCTTGACCAGATCGGCCCCCTCCAGGATCACGTTCGGCGACTTGCCGCCAAGCTCCTGGCTGACGCGCTTCACGGTCGGCGCGGCGCGCTTGGCGACGTCGATGCCGGCGCGGGTCGAGCCGGTGAACGAGATCATGTCGATGTCCGGATGCTCGCTCATGGCGGCACCGACCTCCGGCCCGAGGCCGTTGATCAGGTTGAACACGCCCTTCGGCACGCCGGCCTCGTGCAGGATCTCGCCGAAGATCAGCGCCGAGGTCGGGGTGAACTCCGACGGCTTCAGGATCATGGTGCAACCCGCGGCCAGCGCCGGGGCGACCTTGCAGGCGATCTGGTTGAGCGGCCAGTTCCAGGGCGTGATCATGCCGACAACGCCGACCGGCTCGCGCACCACCACGGACGCCGGCAGCGTCTCCTCGAACTCATATTTCTTCAGCACATCGAGCGTCGACATCAGATGGCCGAGACCGGCGCCCGCCTGCAGCTTCTCCGCCATCGGCAGCGGCGCGCCCATCTCGTCGGAGATGGCAGCACCGATTTCCTTCATGCGGCCCTTGTAGACGGCGATGATCTTCTCGAACAGCGCGACGCGCTCCTCGCGCGAGGTCTGCGAGAACGTCTCGAAGGCGCGCTTGGCGGCGGCGACCGCCTTGTCGACATCGACCTTGGAGCCCAGCGCAACCTCGTACATCGCCTCTTCAGTCGCCGGATTCACGACCGGCGTGGACTTCTTGACGACCGGATCGACCCAGGCGCCGTCGATGTAGAATTGCAGGCGATTGACCATCGGAAAACCTCTTCACGTGGAAGCATCTGGAGGGGGCGGCAGCACGCGGCCGGCATCCTGGCACGCGCGATCCGCGGGATGAACCCGCCACATGCGGGGACCGGGGTTGCGTCCCGCGGATATAGGAGCAAGGCCGCGACCGGCGCAAGCCGACGGCCCTGCGTTTCGTCGCCGCTCCATTTTGCATCGCAGCAAATGCGATTGCGGCGATCATTCCGGATGGCAGAATTCCCAGTCCGCAGATTCATTTTCAACATGTGAACTGCTTCACATCGTGGCCCGGTCGTGCCGGTTACTCTCTCCTTCATAGACAGCCCAGCATCTCGAAAGGACGCTGGAAAACATTTCACAACGAATGACTTCGCCAGTTTTTATTGCGTGGCTTTTCAGCACCTAGCCCTTTTGCTCCAAGTTGCGACGCCGTCTCCTTCATCCAGGTGGGGGAGACGGCGCAGCTGTTTTCAGCTCCCTCTTCCCCCCGCCCTCACACCGCCATCTTGCGATGCCGCACCGGAGCGCCGGTGAGGCTCTCGGCCGCATCGATGATCGCGTTGGCATCCATGCCGTTGTGGCGATAGAGGTCGTCGATCGTTCCGGTCTGGCCGAACTTTTCGACGCCGAGCGCCTCGACACGATGGCCGCGCACCGAGCCGAGCCAGCCGAGCGTCGCCGGATGGCCGTCGATCACGGTGACGATGCCGCAATCGCGCGGCAGCGGCGCCAGCAGCTGCTCGACATGACTGAGATGCTGCACGCCGCGGCGATGCCGCCGCAGGCTGCGCGCCGCCGTCCATCCCGCATGCAGCCGGTCTGCCGAGGTGATCGCGAGCAGGCCGACGTCGCGCCGGGATTCGCCGATCAGGCCGGTCGCCTCGATCGCCTCTGGAGCAAGGGCGCCGGTATAGGCGACGATCACCTCCGCATTCGGCCCCGGCTTGCGCAGCCAATAGGCGCCGGCGGCGATGTCGGACTCCAGCTCCGGCGTCATGATCCGCTGCGGCTGATCGATGGTGCGCGTCGATAGCCGCAGATAGAGCGAGCCGCCCTCGCCTGCCTCGCGCTGCATGTGGGCAAAGCCCCATTTCATGATCGCGGCGAGCTCATCGACGAAGGCCGGCTCGAACGACGACAGCCCGTCCTGCGCCATGCCGATCAGCGGCGTTGCGATCGACTGATGCGCGCCGCCTTCCGGTGCCAGCGTCACGCCCGACGGCGTTGCCGCCACCATGAAGCGCGCATCCTGATAGCAGGCGTAGTTCAGCGCATCGAGGCCGCGCTCGATGAAGGGATCGTACAAGGTCACCACGGGCAGCAGCCGGGCGCCATTGATGGCGTGCGACAGGCCGAGCGCGGAGGCCATGATGAACAGGTTCATCTCGGCGATGCCGAGCTCGATGTGCTGGCCCTTCGGCGATGCCGCCCAGTTGAAGGTCGACGGGATCTTCTCGCTACGGAACAGGTCGGCCTTCTCGGCGCGCGCGAACAGGCCGCGGCGGTTGACCCAGGCGCCGAGATTGGTCGACACGGTGACGTCGGGCGACGACGTCACGATGCGCGAGGCCATCGCGGTGTCGCTGCGCGCGAGATCGTTGAGGATCAGGCCAAAGCCCTGCTGCGTCGACATCTGCGCCGCGGCCGTAAAGGTCAGCCGCTCCGGCACGTCGAACACGGCATCGTCAAGCCGGCGGCCGTCGCGATTGAACGGCACGGCGGCGAGAAACGCCTCCAGCTTTGCCGGGTCCTGCTTCAGGCCTTCGAACTTGTCCCACTCATGGCCGGGGCGGATGTTCTGCAGGGCGCGCCATTTCTCCATCTGCGCGACGGTCATCAGGCCGGCGTGATTGTCCTTGTGGCCCTGGAACGGCAGGCCAACACCCTTGATCGTGTAGGCGATGAAGCAGACCGGGCGGTCGTGATCGATGGACTCGAACGCCTCCAGCATGCTCGCCATGTCGTGGCCGCCGAGATTGGACATCAGCGCCAGCAGCTCGTCGTCGCTGCGCTTGTCGAGCAGCCGCGTGACGTCGCCCTGATCGCCGATGTCGTCCTGGATGTGCTTGCGGAAGGCGGCGCCGCCCTGGAAGCACAGCGCCGCGTAGAGCGCGTTCGGGCAGTTGTCGATCCAGCGCTTCAACGCCTCGCCGCCGGCTTCCGCAAACGCCTCACGCATCAGCCGACCGTATTTCACGATCACCACGTCCCAACCGAAATTGCGGAACATGGTCTCGAACTTCTCCCACAGGCCTTCGCGCACGACTGCGTCGAGACTCTGGCGGTTGTAGTCGACGATCCACCAGGTGTTGCGCAGGCCGTGCTTCCAGCCCTCCGCCAGCGCCTCGAAGATGTTGCCCTCGTCCATCTCGGCATCGCCGACCAGCGCGATCATGCGGCCTTCGCGGCGGTCCTTCATCCAGCCATGCGCCTTGACGTAGTCCTGCACCAGCGACGAGAACAGCGTCTGAGCGACGCCGAGGCCGACCGAGCCGGTCGAGAAATCGACGTCGTCGATGTCCTTGGTGCGCGAGGGATAGGACTGCGCACCCTTGAAGCCGCGGAAATTCTCCAGCTTCTCGCGGGTCTGCCGGCCGAACAGATACTGGATGGCGTGAAACACCGGGCTGGCATGCGGCTTCACCGCGACGCGGTCCTCCGGGCGCAGCACCGAGAAGTACAGCGCCGACATGATGGTCGCGAGCGAGGCCGAGGAGGCCTGGTGGCCGCCGACCTTGAGGCCGTCAGTATTCGGCCGGATGTGGTTGGCGTGATGAATGGTCCAGGACGACAGCCACAGCGCCTTGCGGGCCAGCGCGCTCAGCATGTCGAGACGGTCTGACGGTGCGGATGGCGTGGCCATGGCGCGGCTCCCGGGGAGTTTTGTTGGATTGCTGGATTCTAATCCTCTTGGGGCGGCCATTATTCTCAATTTTTCGCGTGCAGAGGACCATTATTGGGATATTTTCCCATCCAACAGCCACTTTCAGCGATTTGATCCCAATGCCCGGCCTCGATGCCATCGACCGCAAAATCCTCGGCCATCTCCAGGCCGACGGCCGCATCACCATGCAGGAGCTCGCCGACAAGGTCGGCCTGTCGGTCTCGCCCTGCCATCGCCGCGTCAAGCTGCTGGAGGAGCGCGGCGTCATCACCCGCTATCTCGCCACCGTCGACCAGAAGGCGCTCGGACTGCACGTCTCCGTCTTCATCTCCATCAAGCTGGCGCGGCAGAAGGAGGAGGATCTGAAGCGGTTCGAGAAGGCGATCTCGGCCTGGCCCGAGGTGCTGGAGTGCTATCTGATGACGGGGAATCGCGACTACCTCTTGCGCGTCGTCGCCACCGATCTCTCGTCGTATGAGGCGTTCCTGAAAACCAAGCTGACTCGTCTCGACGGCATCGCCTCGATCGAAAGTAGCTTTGCGCTGAGCCAGGTGAAGTATTCGATCGCGCTGCCGGTGTGAGGCCAGCTGCCTCAGCAATCTCAGCTGTCGTCCCGGCGAACGCCGGGACCCATACTCCGCGGCAGTTATTGTGAAGAAAGACTGGGTCGACATCGTGCGCAACAACATCTCCCTGGGGTTATGGGTCCCGGCGTTCGCCGGGACGACACTGGAATCCTGGGCGAGAGCGCTCGTCCCCCCAACGCCGGCGATCTATCGCCACATGCGTTCGCAGTCCCGCGGCGGGTTGCGCCCGAGCTATGCTGATCGCTTCACCCTCCTCGACAACAGAGGGCGCAGGGAAGGCCGGGCGCTGGCCGCGCCCGTGGCCCGCCTGCGAAAAAAAAATGCAGGCGGCAGGTACCACAGGTCTGGCCGAACACGCCCGGCCCTCCCTGCGCGATGGTTTTGACGGCTGCTTCGCGTTCTCCCCGGTGCGCCGGCTTTTGGCCACCGTGCGCGACGATGCGCTTTGCGCGCTCCGCCGCGGGACACCAGCATCGGGGTGCCAGGACCGCGCGACTTGACCGTGCGTGCATCGCTGTTCGTCCGCGCGAATGATCACGCTGCAACGACACACGCCCATCGCATTCCGCTGCCGACGTCCATGACGACCGCGATACGTCCCCTCCGACGCAACGGAACGGGCGGGACTCTAATGCTGATTTTACGAAATAGACAAGCGATTTATTTTTCCGCACAGGGCTGGACAGGATTTCTCGCGCACGCCCCGATTTGCCCGACGGGCAGCTTTCGCATGCCGCATCCCACGCACACGCGCCTTCATTGCGCCTGCGATCTGTCACGGTGAAGGCCGTCATTGATCCAGATCAAACGCACTCGAAAACAAACCTCGATCCAGATCAAATGCTTGATGCTCCTCGATTTGATCCAGATCAAACGGCCGCAGGCCCACCGCAGCATGGCCCAGACACGTCCATATTGGCCGTCAAAAAGCGCCACATCTCGTCGGCAGATTCCGCGGCACAGCATGCGCTGATGACGCGAACTAACAGGCCTGGCGGACGAGCACGTCTGGCCCGGCCTCGTCACACCAGCGCGCCGTGCCAAGTAACCAGCGTCCTGGAAAGCAATGCGAAACAACAGCGCTCAACGTTCGTCCCAATACGACTACGCTTCGCACCGTCGAGAGGCCCGGCCACTCACCCACGTAGCCGTGCAGGTGGCTCCCGCCAGGTATCAGCCGGCCGCGCAGCCCGGCAGCCGCAGCACCGGCCGGGCCGAGCGGCGATTCTGGCTGACCATGCAGACCGTCATGCTGGTCGTTGGCGTGCTGCTGGTGAACCTGCTGCTGTTCTTCCCTGCGCTCGGCATCGCCCTGATGTGGAATCTGCTGATTCCGGTCGCGCCGGCGCTGGTGACGATCTCGCCCGGCCTGTGGCGCAACATCTGTCCGATGGCGACCTTTCATCTCTTGCCGAACAAGATGGGCATCTCGCAGAACATCCGGATGCCGGAATGGGGCGCGGCGACCTTAGCGGTGATCAGCGTAACCTCGCTCTTCATCGTCGTGCCGATGCGGCGCATCGGACTCAATGTTGACGGGCCGTTGACGGCGCTCATGCTGCTGTCGGCTGCGGTCATGGCGTTCGCGATGGGCTCGGTGTTCGAGATGCGCTCGGGCTGGTGCACCTCGCTGTGCCCGATCCACCCCGTCGAGCGTCTGTACGGCACCAACCCCGCTCTCACCTTCAAGAACGCCCGCTGCAATATCTGCGAGGCCTGCAGCAATCCGTGCCCGGACTCGACGCCGGAGCTGACGCCGACCGCGGGCGTGCCGACGAAGGTGCAGCAGTTCCTCGGCAACTTCCTGATCGGCAGCTTTCCCGGCTTCGTCTGGGGCTGGTTCCAGGTGCCGGATTATCCGCCGCAGCAGGTCGGGAGTGCCGAGATCATCACTGCCTATGTCTGGCCGTTCGGCGCGGCCGTCATCAGCTACATCGTGTTCAGGATCGGCGAGCACATGCTGCGCTACAAGCCGGCCACCCGCACCCGGATGCACCGCATCTTCGCCGCGACGGCGGTCAGCACCTACTATTGGTATCGCCTGCCCGGTCCGGCGTCGCTGCTGCCGGACTGGTTTCCGCTGGTCTCGCACCTCGTCACGACGCCGTTCTTCTTCTGGTTCCTGGTGCTGCGCTCGCCGAAGGTGAGCTGGCTGAAGCGGCCGGTGATGGCGTCGAACTACTGGTCGAGCCGGTTCGAGAGCACGGCCAACAAGAACCTCATCCGCGTCTCACCCGACAGGGCGTGATCCCGCGGCGTCCTTCAGCCCACATTGTCACAGCGTATTCGATCGAGGAGTGAACCATGTCGAACTTCAGGACCGTCACCGTCAAGGGCCGCCAGTTCCGCGTCCGCGCGGGTGACGTGCTGCTCGATGGCGCGCTGGCCAACGGCGTCGAGATTCCGTTCGACTGCCGCGCCGGCACCTGCGGCACCTGCATGGTTCATGTCTCCAAGGGGCAGACGGTGTGCGGCGAGACGCATACGCAGGGCATGATCTATGCGTGCCAGGCGCGCGTCGTCTCCGACCTCGACGTCGAGATGGAGGACGTGCCCGAGATCGACACCTCCAAGGCGCGCCTGGTCGGCCTGCGCGAGGTCGCGCCCGACATCATGGAGCTGATGATCGCCCCGGAGAAGAGCATCAGCTATTTGCCGGGGCAGTACTTCAAGTTCACCTTCAACGGCTATCCGGCGCGCGCCTACAGCCCCACCGCCTCGTTCGACGGCCGCATCGGCGGCCGCGTCATCCATCTCAACATCAAGCGCGTGCGTGGCGGCCGCGTCACGACCGCGCTCGGCAGCGGCATCCGTCCCGGCCATCGGCTGCGCATCCAGGGGCCGTATGGGCATGCGTTCCTGCGCCCGGGCGGCACCGGCCGTCTCGTCCTCGCCGGCAGCGGCACCGGCTTCGCGCCGATCTGGGCGATCGCCGCGATGGCGCTGCGCGAGTCCCGCAACCGGCCGATGGTGATCATCGCCGGCGCCAAGAAGCTGCCGCAGCTCTACATGACGCCGATCCTGGCGCAGCTGGCAAGGCTGCCGAACGTCACGATCATTCCGACCGTCGAGGAAGGCCCGATCGATCATCCCTCGATCCGCACCGGCCGGATCGAGCCGCATATGCCGACGCTGACGGCCTCAGACGTCGTCTATGCCTGCGGCTCGCCGCGCATGGTCAGCGCGCTCGCAGGCATGGTCGAGAAGGCCGGCGCGACGTTCTATGCCGATCCGTTCGATTCAGCACCGCCGGAAGCGCCGTCCGGCCTGATCGGCCGCATCAAGACCCTGGTGGCGCGGCGGCCGGCCGAGCCGGAGCCAAGCCGCGACAGCGGCAAGGGCCGCGAGGCCTCGCTCGATCCGTTCGAGCGGGCGCTGTCGCTGGTGCCGAAGGATCCGATCGAGGATGATCTCGGCCTGCGCCGCCCCGAGCCGCGCCGCAGCGCGGCGGCCGAGCGCGACCATGCATTGTCGGTGGTGCGAGAGCGTGCCGCGCTGGGCGATCCCACGCAGTTGCAGGAGCGCGCCCGCCGCGCCGCCGGGCAGATGGCGTCGGGGCACGTGTGAGGACTGCGGCCGGGTATCCGCAACAGGGCGACCGCATACGAGGACCAGAGTGCCATTCCTCGTCTATCTCCACGTCGTCATGGCCGGGCTTGTCCCGGCCATCCACGTCATTCGGCATACGTGGGAGGACGTGGATGCCCGGGACAAGCCCGGACATGACGGAATAACGACTAAGCAAGCCTCAGATCAGCTTGCGCCGCGACAAACTCCGCATCAGGGCGCCGACGCCGAAGGTCCAGGGCTCGCATTCGTCGCTGTTGCGCATGCGGTTGACGAGGCGACCGAGCTGCGGGGCCGAGATGGTGACGATGTCGTCGCGCTTGTGGGTGAACCCCTGCCCTGGAGCGTCGCGGTCCTTGACGGGCGCGAACATCGTGCCGAGGAACAGCGCAAAACCGTCGGGATATTGGTGCACGGCGCCGATGGTCTGGGCGACGAGATCGGTCGGATCGCGGCTGATCTTGCTGATGGAGGAATGACCGTCGAGCACGAAGCCGTCGCTGCCGGTCACGGTCAGCGCGACATCCATCTTCCTGACGTCATCGAGCGAAAAGCTCTTGTCGAACAGCCGCAGCAGCGGTCCGATGGCGCAGGAGGCGTTGTTGTCCTTGGCCTTTGACAGCAGCAGCGCCGAGCGGCCCTCGAAGTCGCGCAGGTTGACGTCATTGCCGAGCATCGCGCCGACGATCCGGCCGCGGCTCGACACCGCCAGCACGACCTCCGGCTCCGGGTTGTTCCAGGTCGATTTCGGATGCAGCCCGGCATCCATGCCGGTGCCGACAGATGACAAGGTCGGCGCCTTGGTGAAGACCTCGGCATCGGGGCCGATGCCGACCTCGAGATACTGGCTCCAGGCATTCTGCTCGATCAGCACCTGCTTCAGGTGCATCGCCTGGTCCGAGCCCGGCTTGAGCTTGGAGAAATCGTCGCCGACGAGACGCACCACCTCCTTGCGGATCGCCTCGGCGGAGGCCGGGTTGCCGCGCGCGCGCTCCTCGATGACACGCTCCAGCATCGAGATCGCGAAGGTGACGCCCGCCGCCTTCAGCACCTGCAGGTCGACCGGCGCCAGCAGCCACGGCTTGGCCGGATTGCGGCGATCCGGCGGCGTGTTGGCGAGGATGGCGGCGAGGTCGCCGATGCGCTCGCCTTTCATCGCGCGCAGGGCCGCCGCCGGATCGTCGTGCTCGCAGAGGGCGCTGACGGTGGGGAAAGCCGAGGTGACG
This sequence comes from Bradyrhizobium sp. SZCCHNRI20481, assembly GCF_032485055.1. NCBI lineage: Bacteria > Pseudomonadati > Pseudomonadota > Alphaproteobacteria > Hyphomicrobiales > Nitrobacteraceae > Bradyrhizobium > Bradyrhizobium sp. SZCCHNRI20481. The sequence continues at coordinate 32,914 of NZ_JAUEUE010000010.1, read as the reverse complement.
TCGAACACGCCGTCGTCGCGCACGGCGACCACGGCCGGTCCGTCCACATCGGGGCGCCAGACCCGGCCAACCAGCGTGCCGCTGCTGCCGTCGTCGGGCAGGACGGTCTCGGGCATCAGGTTGATCATGGCGTCGTGCTCCCTGTTGTTCTTGTTGCTCAGCGCACCCCTAGCATCGGTGCACGCCGGCTCCAAGCCACACGACGTCGCGCAATCACCAGCTGTAGCGCACCACGCCCTTGCCGGCGTAGGAGCGGCTAATGGTCGAGAACTCGCCCTCGAAGGTCGCAGCCGCCGACCAGCCGTTGCGCCAGGCCATTTCGGCCGAGGCCGAGGTCAGCGCAAGGTCGCGCGACTGCGCAGCGCCGTTGACGACGAAACTCATTCCCGGCAGCACCTGGAAGCCGGCGGTCATGGTGCGATCCGGGTTGAAATTGTGCGCCCAGGCGGCGCGGCCGCGCAGCGACAGCACGCCATCGGCGAGCGCAAACGACCGATCGACGCGCGCGCCGAGCTCGGTGCGCGCATCGGTGACAGTCTTGCCGGCATAGGTCAGCGCGAAGGTGCCGGCGCCGGAGAGCACCTGCTCGGCATAGGACGGTAGCACGTAAGCCGTCGCCTGGCCGCCGAGATAGGGCGTGATCCCGCCCCACGGCGTGGCATAGCGGCGGCCGGCCTCGAGGCGGGCCGAATAGGCCGACGCATTGAAGCGGGCGCGGAGCTGGTCGACGCCGGCGACGGTCACGGTGCGGTCGGTGGTCACGTCGTGCCAGCCATAGGCGAGCGCGGCCGAGAGATAGTCCGGACCATGGCGATAGCGGGCGAAGGCGCCGGCCTGGAACAGGTCGGAGCGGCCGCTGCCGCCGCCATTGACGCCGAAGCTGGTGCCGCCGCCCGACAGCGCCAAGCCGGCCAGCCAGCTCGGCGACACGATGTAATCGGCGCCAGCGGCCAAGCCGACCTCGCGGATCGTGACGTTGTTCGATCCGAGCGCGGCGTTGCCATCGGTGAACGAGCCGCCGCCGAACGGCGCGGCCCAGGTGCTCCAGCGCTCATCGAAGCGCTGGGCCGGTGTGGCCTTCACCGGCATGCGCGCGAAGGCATCGCGCGGCGCGGCGCCCCGCCCTGCGTCGGCGAACGCCGCAGCCGGACTAGATGCGTTCGCGCTGCGACCGGCGACGAAAGGATCGGTCATCAGGCCAAGAAAGATCTTCATCGATTCGAACATCGCCTGCTGCGGAGCGGTGGCGATCTCGCCGGAGACCTGCGTCAGGCCGGCCGGGGTCAGCGCGCCGAAGGCGAGCGGAATGCCGCCGGTGCGGTTGAAATAGCCGGTCGTGGTGTCCGTGACGTTCTGCTGGTTGGTGTTGTTGGTGCCGGTCGAGCCAAGCGTCAGGTTCAGATAGACATTGTTGGCGTCGTAGCTCAGACGAGAAGTGAAATTGGCCGGCAGGTTGGTGTTGACCAGCGCATTGAAGGTGCCACTGACGCCGCCGGTCGCATTGACGATCGTGTACTGCTTGTTGACGTAGCTACCGGGCGCGAAACTCGCCTGCACGGTGGCGCCGCCGAGCGTCGCCGTTCCCGTCACGTTGACCCGGTCGGCACTGGCCGGGGATACCTCGACCATGTAGCTCGCAGCCGTCGTGAACACGAGGTTGCCCTGCACGGTGAGCAGCCCGATCGAATTGCCCGGCGCGAGTGCGCCGCCGTTGATGAGCGTGCTGCCGACGATGCCGTTGCCGCCGAGCGCGCCGCCGGAATTCACCACGACATTGCTACCGGCGATCGAGCCGTTCACGGCGAGGATGCCGCCGTCGATCGTGGTCGTGCCGGTGTAGGTATTGACGCCGGACAATGTCAGCTTGCCGCTGCCAACCTTGGTCAGCGAGCCTGGGCCGATGGTGCCGCACCCGCAAGGATCGGTGTCGCCGATCACGCCGGAGACCTCGGTGGAGAGATTGTTGGCGCCGACCACCAGCGTGTTGAAGGCGCCGATGTAGTAGTTGCCGGAGCCCGCCAGCGAGCCGGCGGTGATGCGGCCGTCGCCATTGACACCCGTGCTACCGGAGAAATCGACCACGCCGGTGCCATTGGTGACGAACTGGGCGGTGCCGCCGGTCGTATTGTCGAGGAAGCGGGTGCGGCCGCCATCATTGGTGATGATCGTGGCGGAGCCGGCGCTGGCGTGATCGAAGAACAGCGTCGAGCCGCCGTCATTGGTGGTGACGGTCGCGTTCGCCGCGGTGGAATGGGCGTTGAACTGGACCTGGCCGTTCATGTTGTTGGTGATGGTGGCATTGCCGGCCGACGGGGTGTCGCTGCCGAAGCCGATCCCGAACATCACGTAGGAATTGCCGCCATTGGTGATGACCGCATTGGCGGCCGTGGCGGCATTGACGAACGCCAGCATGCTGAACGTGTCGTTGGTGATCGTCGCGTTGCCGGCGCTGGTATTGGCGTTGAACAGCGTGCGGCCCTGATGGTTGGTGATCACGGCGTTGCCGGCCGTGGCCGTGTCCGTGCCGCCGGCGACACCGAACGCGGTCGTGGCGATCGACTGGTTCACGATCGTCATCGTGCCGGCGGAGCTCGCACCGAGGAAGTTGGTGGTGCCGCCATCATTGGTGAGCGAGACGATGCCGGACGTGTCGGCCCTGACGATGTTGAAGATGCCGAAATTCGACACGTCGCCGACGATCCGGGCGGTGTGGGTGGCATCGCCGAGCTGCAGGGTCGCGACGCTGCCGACGAAGGTGCCGCCGGAGTAGGAATTGGTGCCGAGCAGGATGGTGGTGCTGTTGCCGAGCAGCTCGGCACGGACGCCGGCAACGGTCTCGCCGAGATTGTTGCCGATCGTGATCGTCTGGCCGGAATTGGCGTTGTTGATGAAGCCCCAGCCGGAGCCGGCGACGCCGAAATTCACGTCGGCGCCGCCGATCGAATAGGACTGGGCGTTGCTGAGGAAGATCCAGGAATCCGGATTGATCGGCGCCGTGACCGTGATGGTCGATGCGCCGGTGGCCCCGAACAGCGCCTCCTGGCCGCCCGATGCGGGCGGCGCGCCGGCCGGCGGGGTCTCCCAGTTGGTCGAGAGATTGTAGTCGGAGGTCGTCGTCGTGGCGCCGGGACCGCCCCAGGTGTAGTCGGTTTGCGCCTGCGCGGCCGTCGCCAGCCCGAGCCCGACCACGAGCACCAATCCGCCAACCCGCCAGCGGACAGCCCGGTCAGCCGTGTTGTCGCTCGACATCCCCACTCCGACACTCCCAAGCCCTGCTCTGCACGGTCTCGTGCAGTCCAAGACCTAGCAGCTCAGACTTGGTGGTCGGGGCGGGATGCGAATGCGTTTTTCCAATGATTTCAGATCATTACGCGTTTCGTACCGGTTGTGGCGATCGCGCAACGCATCCGCCCAAAAATTCACACCCCCGTATTCACCAGGGATGCGCGAGCGAGGGCTCACGGATTCGGCGAGCTCTCGCCGGCGACCTGCAGCAGTTGCGAGCGGCGGACGCGCTCGCGATGGGCGGTGTAGAGGCCGCTGGAGACGATGAAGGCGGCACCGACGATGGTCCAGACGTCCGGCACCTCGCCGAACACCACGAAGCCGAGGATGCTGACCCACAGGAGCTGGGTGTAGGAGAACGGCGCCAGCACCGAGGCGTCGGCATAACGGAACGCCAGCACGACGATCCACTGCCCCATGGTCGAGGCGACGCCGACCAGCACGCCGAAGCCGATGTCCTGCCAGGACGGCGTGGTCCAGACGAACGGCACGATTGCCGTGAGCACGCAGACGCCGGCGATCGACGAATAGGTCATGATCGTGATGGCGTGCTCGCGGCCGCTCATCATCCGCGTCATGATCAGCGTGCAGGCCCAGGCGAAGGCCGAGGCGATCGGGAACAAGGCGGCGAGATGGAACGCGCCGGTGCCGGGGCGGAGAATGATCAGCACCCCAAACAACCCGACCGCGGTCGCGATCCAGCGGCGCAGGCCGACCTTCTCGCTGAGGAAGATGATCGACAGCGCGGTGACGAACAGCGGCGCGACGAAGCCGGTGGCGGAAGCCTCGGCGATCGGCAGATAGCGTAAACCGGTGATGAACATCAGCGACGAGCCGAGCAGCGCAACGCCGCGCAGCAGTTGGAACTTGAGCCGCTCGGTGCGCATCGCGAACAGCGGCGAGCCCGGGATCATCGCCGGCACCATGATCGCTGCGAATATGACGAAGCGGATCCAGGTGATCTCGATCGAGGGCAGCGTCTTCGAGAGATATTTCGCTGTGACGTCCGAGGTGCCGAGGAACACGGTCGACAGCAGGATCAGCGCGATGCCGCGGAACGGCCGGTCGGCCCGCGCGGGCGCGCGCTTGCGCGTGGCCTGCGGCTTCTCCTGCACGGAGGTCGGCACGTCGTCGAGGCGCGCGGCTGCGGCCGCACTCGGTGGCGGGGTCACGGTCGAACTCGGGAGTTTTGGAACGGGGACGATTCGGTGAGTGGCGACAAAACGCCAATCGCGACGCCGCGACAACCCATCGAAGCGGGCAGCACTTATGCGTTGCCACGCGCCGGAGTAGCAAACATCCGTAATTTTCCGTGATGCTGCATTACAGCATGGGCAGCCCGCGCGGCTTCGGCCCGCGCGGAAGGGCGCGATCGATTGCGGCGATCTCGGCTGCGGTCAGCTCGATGTCGCCGGCCGCGGCATTCTGCTCGGCATGCTCGGGCCGCGACGCCTTGGGGATCGCGAGCAGCGACGACGCCCGCGTCAGGAAGGCGAGCGCGATCTGGCGCGGCGTTGCGCCATGCTGCTCCGCGATGCGCTGCAGCACCTCGCCGCCGGCGCTGCGACGTTCCGGAAAGTCGTCATGGCCGAACGGCGAGTAGGCGACGACGGCGACGCCATGCTGGCCGCACCACGGGATCACCGCGTGCTCGATGGCGCGCTCCTGCAGATGGTAGAGCACCTGGTTGCAGGCGATCTTGCCCTCGCCTGCGACCTTCAGCAGTTCATCGAGATCGTCGACGTCGAAATTGCTGACGCCCCAGGACCCGATCTTGCCGGCGGCCTTGAGCTCCTCGAACGCCGCCACCGTCTCCGCGAGCGGATAGGAGCCCGGCCAGTGCAGGAGATAGCAGTCGAGCCGGTCGGTCTTCAGCCGCTTCAGCGAGCGCTCGCAGGCGGTGATGGTGCCCTTGCGCGAGGCGTTGCTCGGCAGCACCTTCGAGACCAGGAACACGTCGTCACGCCGGCCGGCGATGGCCTCGGCGATGACCAGCTCGGCATCGCCATACATCTCCGCGGTATCGATGTGGCTCATCCCGAGATCGAGGCCGCGCCGCAACGTGGCGATGGCGCGGCTGCGATCGGCGTGGTCGAGATACCAGGTGCCCTGCCCGATGACGGAGACGCTGGCCCCGCCGGTTCCGAATGTCTTGTGCTTCATGCGCGGGAGCATAGTGGATGAGGCGCACGACGTCGATTGGGTGCCCTCCCTGCTCAAGGCATCTGACGCGCCTCCACACCCACGTCATTCCGGGGCGACGCGTCAGCGTCGAACCCGGAATCCCGGGCTTGTCTTGCGCTGTTTCATTTCGACCATGTCGAGATTCCGGGTTCGAGGCCGTTGGCCTCGCCCCGGAATGACAGTGTTCTCGGCTAGCTCGCCGCCGCGATCGGCGGGGCGTCCGTGGCCGTCTGCGCGATCAGCCGCTTCATCTCCGGAATGCACGAGCCGCAATTGGTGCCGGCCTTGAGCTGCGCGCCGATGGCGGCGGGCGTGCGCGCACCTGCCGTGATCGCATCGCAGATGGTGTCGCGGCCGACGCCGAAGCAGGCGCAGACGATCGGGCCGCCGCCGACGCCGTCGGGCGCGCGGCCGGACAGCAGCACGCGGCGCTGGTCGTCGTCGAGGCGATCGGCGGCGAACATCGTCTTCACGACGTTCCAGTCGCCGGCATCATGGCCGGGGCCGACGAAGAGACAGGTTTCGATGCGATCGCCGGCGAACGACGCGGCGCGATAGACGCCGCCGCCGACATCCATGTAGTCCGTGACGTCGTCGGTGGCGCGCGCCTTGAACCAGGCCGGCCAGCGCGACAGATCGCCGTTATCGGCGAACAGATAGCCCAAGCCGCCCTGCACCGTCGCGCGTGCCCACCACAGGTTGGACGGCAGCGTGAGCTCGTTGCGCGACAGGATGAAGCCGCGGAATACGTACTCATAAGAACTGATCGCAGCCGGGGTCGCCTTGGCCTCGGGCTGGCCGGAGAACGGATCGGTGTGGGAGGCGACCAGCGCGCCGACGCGGCCATGCGAGGCGTTGGTGGCGTTCCAATGGATCGGCGCGAACAGCATGCCGCGCTGCTGGCGCTCGCTGACCACGACCTTGAGGATGCACTGGCCGTGCTCGGTCGTCACCTTGGCGAAGCCGTCATGCATCAGGCCGTATTTCAGCGCGTCGTCCGGATGCACCTCGACGAACGGCTCCGGCAGATGCGCTGATAGCCGCGGGCTCAAGCCGGTGCGCGTCATCGTGTGCCACTGATCGCGGATGCGCCCGGTGTTCAGGCGCAGCGGGCGGGCGGCGGTGGTCTCACCGCGCAGCGCCGGCACTTCCGGCGCGACGAAGCGCGCTTTGCTGTCGTTGGTGAAGAAGGCGCCGTCGGCGAAAAAGCGCGGCTCGGGCGGCTTGCTCGTGCGCGCCGGCCATTGCACCGGCGCCATCGTCTCGTATTCGTCGTCGGTGAGCGAGGCCAGCGCGCCGATGTCGAAATCGCGCGTGCCGTCGTTCTCGAACCCCGACAGCGCGGCGTGCTCGCGGAATATATCCGCAGCAGAGTTGTAGTTGAAGGCGGAGGCGAAACCAAGCCGTTTGCCGACCTCGCTCAGGATCCACCAGTCTGGCATGGCCTCGCCGGCCGGCGCCAGGAAGGCGCGCTGGCGTGAGATGCGCCGCTCGGAGTTGGTGACCGTGCCCGACTTCTCGCCCCAGGCCTGCGCCGGCAGCAGCACGTGGACGCCAGCATCGACGGTGTCGTTGGCGCGGACGTTCTCGGACACGACGAACAGCTCGAGCTTCTTGAGCGCGGCGCGGACCAGATCGGCGTCCGGCAGCGACACCGCGGGGTTGGTGCCGATCACCCACAGCGCCTTAATCTCGCCGCGCGCGATCGCCTCGAACATCTGCACCGCCTTGAGACCCTCATGGGTGGCGATGTCCTTGGCCTTCCAGAAGCGGCGAACGCGGTCGATGTCTGGCGGCGTGAAGCCCATGTGGGCCGCGAGCTGGTTGGCGAGCCCGCCGACCTCGCGGCCGCCCATCGCATTGGGTTGGCCGGTCAGCGAGAACGGCCCCATGCCCGGCTTGCCGATGCGCGCTGTCGCGAGATGGCAGTTGAGGATCGCGTTGACCTTGTCGGTGCCCTGCGCCGACTGGTTGACGCCCTGCGAATAGAGGGTGACGACCTTGGGAGTATCGCGGAACAGCTTGAAGAAGGCGACGACGTCGACCTCGGACAGGCCGGTGGCGAGCGCGGTCGCCGCGGCGCTGCCGGCGAGGCTGCGGGCGCGAGCCAGGGTCTCGTCGAAGCCGCTGGTGTGAGCGTTGATGTAGTCGTGATCGAGCGCACCGCTGTCGGCGAGATGCACCAGCAGGCCGGAGAACAGCGCCGCATCAGTGCCAGGCTTCAATCCCAGGAACAGATCGGCTTCGCTCGACGTGTCGGTGCGACGTGGATCGATGACCACGAACCTGGCGCCGCGCGTCTGCTTGTTGGCCAGCATGCGCTGATACAGCACCGGATGGCACCAGGCGGCATTGCTGCCCACGAAGACCAGCAGATCGGCCTGATCGAGATCCTCATAGGTGCCGGGCACGGTGTCGGCGCCGAAGGCGCGGCGGTGGCCGGCGACCGACGAGGCCATGCACAGCCGCGAGTTGGTGTCGACATTGGCCGAGCCGAGAAAGCCTTTCATCAGCTTGTTGGCGACGTAATAGTCCTCGGTCAGCATCTGGCCGGAGAGATAGAACGCCACCGCATCCTCGCCGTCGCGGGCGACGATGTGCTTCAGGCGGGTCGCGACGTGATCGAGTGCATCGCTCCACGCCACCCGCTGCATGCCGCCCTTGCAGCGGATCATCGGGTACAGCAGCCGGCTCTCGAGCCCGAGCGTCTCGCCGAGCGCCGAGCCCTTCGAGCAAAGCCGGCCGAGATTGGCGGGATGCATCGGATCGCCGGAGATGGCAGCGCCGCCGCGGCCGTCGGGCGTGGCGAGCACGCCACAACCGACACCACAGTAAGGACACGCAGTGCGCACCGTCAGCAGCTTCGGATCGACCGTCGTCATCGTCGTGCGTGGCCCCTTCTCACGCTGCCTGCGGCCGCGCGCCCGCGCGGCCGAACATCATCGCTGTCCGGATCGCTGCGACCGGCTCGCGGCTCCGGATCAACTCGCGATACCACAACGCGTCCTGAGTCTCACCGATCAGCACGGCGCCGGTGAGGCGCCCCTCCGTGATGACAAGCTTCTTGTAGATGCCGCGTTTGGCATCGTTGAGCACGATCGCCTCGCTGCCCTCGGCGCCGATGAAGTCGCCCGCCGAGAACACGGATACGCCGGACACTTTCAAGTTGGTCGACACGACGCTGCCGCCATAGGCCGCCTGGCGGCCGGCCAGATGCCGCGCCAGCACCCGCGCCTGCTCGTAAGCAGGCTCGACCAGCCCATAACAGGTGCCGCGATGCTCGGCGCATTCGCCGAGCGCGAAGATGCCGGGGGCCGACGTCTGCATGGCGTCATCGACGACGATGCCGCGGTTGACGGCGAGCCCCGCCTCTTTCGCCAGCGCAACGTTCGGCCGGATTCCGGCCGCGAAGATCACGGCGTCGGTGGCGAGGCGCCGTCCATCGGCCAGCTCGACTCCTTCGACCCTCCCGTCCCCATGGATGGTCGCGGTGCTGGCATTGAGCAGAACCTCGATCCCCTTGCGCGCCACCAGCGCCTTCAGCAACGCGGCCGCCGGCGCATCGAGCTGCCGCTCCATCAGCCGGTCCATCAGATGCAACAGCGTCACCCTGGCGCCGGCACGCGCCAGGCCATAGGCCGCTTCCAGCCCGAGCAGGCCGCCGCCGACGACCACCACACGCCCCTTCTTCGCCGCGAGCGCCAACAGCACGTCGGTATCGCGGCTGTCACGGAACGTGTGCACGCCCGGCAGATCGGCGCCGGGCACGGGAAGCCGCAGCGGCAGCGAGCCGGTGGCCAGGACCAGGCGCGAGAACGCCACGTTCTCATCGTTCTCGATCTGGAGCTCGCGGCGGCCGACATCGATGGCGGTCACGCGCGCACCGTATTTCAGCGTCACGCCGCGCTCGCGCCACCAGGTGGCTGGCTTGAGCTCGATCTCGTGGGACGCGGCCTCGCCGGCCAGCACCGACGACAGCAGCACGCGGTTGTAGGCCAGACGCGGCTCCTCGCCGATGACGGCGATCGCGTAGCGGCCGAGCGCGGTCTGCGACAATTCCTCGGCCAGCTTTGCAGCGGCCATGCCATTGCCGACGATGACGAGCGGTTCACTCAAGACGTCTACTCCGCCGCCTGCGCCTTGCCGTAGGCTTCCGCGATCATGAAGCCGGACAGCGTGCCATAGGCCGCGGTCCAGGCCTCGGCGACCTCGGGCGTCCAGGCCTCGCCGAGCCCCTTTTCCAGGGTCCACAGCAGCGCAGAGCCGACCACCGGATAGTGCTCGGGCTTGGCACCATAATCGACGTGGCGCTTGGCCAGCGCGCTTGCTGCCGGCAGGATCGCAGGCAAGTTCGCCAATCCATTCACGACGACCGCCAGCGTCGCCATCAGCTTCTTGCGCTGCTCGGTGAGATCGTCTGGAAACATCGCCCGCACCTGCGGCGCGACCTCGAACAAGCGATCGTAGAAGATGCCCGCGGCCTGATCGGAGATCGGCGCGACCTTGGCAAAGCTGTCCTGAACCAATTCGATCTGAGACGGCGTCATGGGAAATCCTTCGATGATGGAGACGAGAACCCGTTAGTCGCCCGAGGCGGAGGGCGGTTCGATCCGTCCTCCGCGTTCGAATCGTCACGCCGCCTCGACGTAGCGATGGCGCTCATAGAGGAATTCCAGCACGCGCTGGCGGCACTTCACGTAGGTGGCGTTGGTCGCGAGCTCGAGCCGCTTGCGCGGACGCGGCAGCGCGACCTCGAGCACCTCGCCGATCCGTGCGCTCGGACCGTTGGTCATCATCACGATACGGTCGGACAGCAGCACCGCCTCGTCGACATCGTGCGTGATCATCAGGATGGTATTGCCGAGCTTCTGGTGCAGCGCCATCACGGAATCCTGCAGATGCGCCCGCGTCAGCGCGTCGAGCGCGCCGAACGGCTCGTCGAGCAGCAGGACCTTCGGCTCCATGGCCAACGCGCGGGCAATGCCGACGCGCTGCTTCATGCCGCCGGAGATCTCGTTCGGACGCTTGTCCTTGGCATGGGCCATCTGCACGAGGTTCAGATTGTGCATGGTCCAGGCATCGCGCTCGGCCCGGGTCTTGGTCTTGGCGAACACCTTGTCGACGCCGAGCCGCACGTTCTCATAGACCGTGAGCCAGGGCAGCAGGCTGTGGTTCTGGAACACCACCGCGCGGTCAGGTCCCGGCGAATTGACCTCGCGCTCCTCCAGCAGCACGCCGCCGGTCGTGGCCGTGGTGAGCCCCGCCACGATGTTGAGCATCGTCGACTTGCCGCAGCCGGAATGGCCGATGATCGAGACGTACTCGCCCTTCTCGATCGAGAGATTGATGTCCTTCAGCACTTCGGTGGTAGCGGTGCCGCGGGTGAAGGTCTTGTCGACGTGGTCGAGCTTCAGATAGGCCATGATCTCTACCTCTCAATTCGTCGCAGTGCCGCGGGTGACGATCTTGCCGACCACCGCGATCATGCGGTCGAGCACGAAGCCGATGATGCCGACATAGAACAGCGCGAGAATGATCTCGCTGATATGCGAGGAGTTCCACGCGTCCCAGATGAAGAAGCCGATGCCGACGCCACCGATCAGCATCTCGGCCGCGACGATCGCGAGCCACGACAGGCCGATGCCGATGCGCAGGCCGGTGAAGATGTAGGGCGCGGCCGCCGGGATCATGATCTTGGCGAAGAACTCCAGCGGATTGAGCTGCACCACCGCGGCGACGTTGCGGTAGTCCTGCGGAATGTTGCGGATGCCGACCGCGGTGTTGATGATGATCGGCCACACCGAGGTGATGAAGATGACGAAGATCGCCGACGGCTGGCCGTCGCGGAAGGCCGCCAGCGACAGCGGCAGCCAGGCGAGCGGCGGGATCGTGCGCAGCACCTGGAAGATCGGATCGAGGCCGCGCATGGCCCACACCGACTGGCCGATCAGCGTGCCGACACCGACGCCGACGACGACGGCAATCGCGTAGCCGAAGGCGACGCGCCGGAGGCTGGCTTCGAGATGCCAGAACAAGCCCTTGTCGATGCCGCCATGATCGAAGAACGGATCGAAGATCAGCTCCCGGGTGTCGCTGAAGACCCGGGAGGGCGGCGGCAGCGCCGAGCCGGCCCGGCGGCAGACCAGCTCCCAAATCAGCAGGAACAGCGCCAGCACGATCAGCGGCGGCACCACGCGCACCGCGGCCTCACGTGCCATCTTTACATAGCGCTCGGCCTTCGGCGGCGGCTTGGGCGTCATCGTTACGATGGACGCCGAGGTGGACGCCGCCGCGGTCGGCACGACCTGGGGAGCACTATCGTTGCTCAACGCTGGCATGGACATCGGAAACCTTTCTCCGTGCAATGAGAGGGGCCGCGCGCTTTCCGCGCGCGGCGAGAGTCCTGATCAGGCGTCGACGCGCTTGATCGACAGCGACTTCAGGTAGGCGGCGGGTTCTTCCGGATCGAACACCTTGCCGTCGAAGAAGGTCTCCTTGCCGCGCGACTTGGAGGTCGGAATCTCGGCGGCGGCGACGTTCATCTCCTTGGCGGCCTCGCGCCAGATGTCCTCGCGGTTGACCTTGGCGATCAGCGACTTGGCGTCGAAGCCGGCCTCATACTTGCCCCACCGGATGTCCTCGGTGATGAACCAGAGATCGTGGCTCTGGAATGGATAGGATGCGAAGTCGCTCCAGTACTTCATGATGTGCGGCGAGTTCTCGACGACCTTGCCGGTGCCGTAGTCGAACTTGCCGGCCGAGCGCCCGGCGACGTCCTCGACCGGGCAGTTGATCCACTGCCGCTTGGCCATGATGGTCGCGAGCTCCTGCTTGTTCTCCATCTTGTCGGCCCACTGCTGGGCTTCCATCACCGCCATCGTCAACGCCTTCGCGGCCTTCGGATATTTGTCGACAAAGGCGGCGCGCATCGCGAAGGATTTTTCGGGATGCTTGTTCCAGATCTCGCCCGTCGTGACGGCGGTGTAGCCGATGCCCTGGTTGACGAGCTGCGCATTCCACGGCTCGCCGACGCAGAAGCAGTCCATGGTGCCGACCTTCATGTTGGCCACCATCTGCGGCGGCGGCACCACGATGGTCTCGATATCCTTGTCGGGATCGATGCCGCCGGCCGCGAGCCAATAGCGGATCCAGAGATCGTGGGTGCCGCCCGGGAAGGTCATCGCGGCCTTCACGGACTTGCCGGAGGCCTTCTTCTTCTCCAGCGCGGCCTTGAACGGCGCGGTATCGAGACCGAGCTTCAGGTCGGCGTACTCCTTGCCGACCGAGATGCACTGCGCATCGAGATTGAGGCGCGCCAGGATGTACATCGGCGTCGGCTGGTTGTTCTGCGTCACCTTGCCCGAGGAGATGAGGTACGGCATCGGGGTCAGGATGTGCGCGCCGTCGATGCCGTTGCCCTCGGAGCCGAGCACGAGATTGTCGCGCGTCGTGCCCCATGAGGCCTGCTTCTGCACATCGACATCAGGCATGCCGTATTTCGCAAACAGGCCCTTGTCCTTGGCGACGAACAGCGGGCCGGCATCGCTGAGCGCGATGAAGCCGAGCTTGGCGCTGGTGACTTCCGGCCCCGCCCCTTGGGCGAAAGCTCCGCCCGGCAAGTTCAGCTTCGCGGCTGCAAGCAGCGCAGCCGTCCCTGCGCCGGCCTTGAGAAGCTGACGACGGCTGAGGCCGTTGCGGCGAGCAGGATTGGCAGTCTTCGTCATGAGTGCTGTCGTCCTTTGTCTGAAGAGCGCTCGATGGTGAATGGCCGTCCGTTGCGGGTCGCTGCACCACGCACAAAGGCGCGTTCCGAGGAGGCCTCGGAAGGGGCAGCGTCACGATTCGGATGAGGGTTGCGCGGACGGCATCGATGGCGTCGGACACGCTCTTTCAAGCTTCGTGCCAACGCGCCGATTCGGATTTGTCAGGCAAATTCAACCCTTTAGCGTTGCACAACAATCCATCAGAGGCAGCGGGCCGCATCCAAAATTTGCGATTCGCACACTTTGTGTGCGGCGCACACAAAATAAGCATGGAGAGATTGTTCCGTGAGCATCAGGGCACCAAAAGAGCCCTTTCAGGCAGCCGCAGCAGAGAAACTCCAGCGCAGTCGCTTGAAATCACTGACTTTCTCGGTGGCGTCAAATTTGGCACACGCATTGCTTCTGGTTCTGCAAGTCAACGATGACTGCGGTTCGCCGGACTGTCGACGCCTATGGCGCTGATCTCCGGGACGGATGCGCGCACGCGACCGAGGTCTCCTCGGCGCGGTCGTCGTGACGCCCTTCCCGCATTCGACATCCGATCCGCCTGCCCGTGGCGATGTCCCTCGAGAGCCAGAACCTCTCGCAAGGCAGCGCGCAATCGACTCCCGAGAGCAAGCAAAGGACGTTTGAATGTCGTATCTCGCGCCTTCAGAATTCGTCACCAAGATGGTGGACGCAGGCGAGTCCAAGATCTTCATGTCGACCCGCGACACCGTCATCCGCGCCTACATGGCGGGCGCGATCCTGGCGCTCGCGGCCTGGTTTGCCGTCACCATCAACGTGAACACCGGCCAGCCGCTCATCGGCGCGCTGTTGTTTCCGGTCGGTTTCTGCATGCTCTATTTGCTGGGCTTCGATCTGCTAACGGGTGTGTTCGTGCTGTCGCCGCTGGCCGTGATCGACAAACGTCCGGGTGCGACCATCGCAGGCGTGCTGCGCAACTGGGGACTTGTCTTCATCGGCAATTTCGCCGGAGCACTGACCGTTGCCTTCATGATGGCATTCGTGACCACGTTCGGCTTCACGCAGGAGCCGGACAAGGTCGGCGCTGTGATCGGCAATATCGGTGAAGGCCGGACGCTCGGCTACGCGGCGCATGGCGCGGCCGGAATGGCGACGCTGTTCATCCGCGGCATGCTGTGCAACTGGATGGTCTCCACCGGCGTGGTCGGCGCGATGATCTCGACGACGGTCCCGGGCAAGGTGCTGGCGATGTGGATGCCGATCCTGGTCTTCTTCTACATGGTGTTCGAGCATTCGGTGGTGAACATGTTCCTGTTCCCGTCGGGGCTGATGCTCCATGCGAAGTTCTCGATCATGGACTACCTGGTCTGGAACGAGATCCCGACCGTGCTCGGCAATCTCGTCGGCGGCCTCTCGTTCACCGGCCTGACGCTCTATGCCACCCACATCAGGACGCAGCCGAAGCGTGATGCCAAGATCGCGGCTCGCGCCGCGGCCTGATTCCGTTTCCCTTGGAGAGCCCGGCCCCGGTAAGGTCGGGCTCCCTTCATTTCGCCCGACAGCCCAGATGCCATTGCGGATCACAATCGGAGCGCATTCCGACAAAGGGCAGAAGCCGGGCAACCAGGACTTCCACGGCGCGCTGATTCCCGATGAGCCGGCGCTCAGCCTGAAGGGCATTGCGATCGCGATCGCGGACGGGATCAGCAGCAGCGAGGTCAGCCACATTGCGAGCGAGTCGGCGGTCAAGAGCTTCCTGACCGACTATTACTGCACGCCGGATGCCTGGTCGGTGAAGACCTCGGTGCGACGCGTGATCGCCGCGGCCAACTCCTGGCTCTACGCCCAGACCAGAGCCAGCCAATACGCCTATGACCGCGACAAAGGTTATGTCTGCACGCTCAGCGCGATCGTGATCAAGGCGGCCACGGCGCATCTCTTCCATATCGGCGATTGTCGCATCTATCGCCCCGCAGGCCATTCGCTCGAGCAACTCACCGACGATCATCGCGCCATCATCTCGTCGCAGCAGAGCTATCTGGGGCGTGCGCTCGGGGTCAATCCCGAGGTCGAAATCGACTATCAGGCCATTCGGATCGAGCGCGGCGACATCTTCGTGCTCGCGACCGACGGCGTTCACGAGCACGTGGGCAAGCGTTTTGTCGCCAACGTGTTGAAGGAGAATTCCCACGACCTCGACCAGGCGGCCCGCATCATCGTCGCTGAGGCACTGGCGCAGGGCAGTGCGGACAACCTCACGATCCAGATCGTGCGGGTCGACGAACTCGGCGCCGGCGATGCCGCCGAGATCCCGGTCCAGGCCGAGCAGCTCCCGCCGGCGCCGCTGCTGGACGCGCGGACGATCTTCGAGGGCTACCGGATCGTGCGCGAGATCCATGCCAGCAGCCGCAGCCACATCTATCTGGCCATCGACGTCGAGACGGAGCTCGCCGTCGCCCTCAAGGTGCCTTCGATCGACCTGCGCGGCGACGGCGCCTATCTCAAACGGTTCCTGATGGAAGACTGGATCGCGCGGCGGATCGATAACCCGCATGTGCTGAAGGCCTTCCCATCGACGCGGCGCCGCGATCATCTCTACGTCGTCACCGAATTCGTCGAAGGCCAGACCTTGGCGCAATGGATGATCGACCATCCCAAAGCCGATCTCGATGCCATCAGAGACATCATCGAGCAGATCGCCAAGGGGCTGCAGGCGCTGCATCGAAAGGAAATGCTGCACCAGGATCTGCGGCCGCAGAACATCATGATCGACCGGACCCGAACGGTGAAGATCATCGATTTCGGATCGGTGCGCGTCAGCGGCGTGGTCGAGGCCGACCCGGCTGCCGACCACGACAGCATCCTCGGCACCCAGCAGTATACGGCGCCGGAATATTTTCTCGGCGAGGGCGGCTCCGAATGGTCCGATCAGTTCTCACTCGGAGTCATCGCTTACCAGATGCTGACGGGGCGATTGCCCTACGGCGCGCAGATGGCGCGCGCAAGAACCCGGGCGCAGTTTCGCAAGGTCCGCTATCTGCCGGCCTCCGGCGATGACCAAGCCGTCCCGCTCTGGATCGATGGCGCACTTCGACGCGCCGTCCATCCCATCGCCGCCAAACGTTACGAGAGCCTCTCCGAATTCGTCTTCGACCTTCGGCACCCCAATCCGGCCTATGTCGGCGACAGCCGGACGCCCCTGATCGAGCGCAATCCGCTGCTGTTCTGGAAGGCAGCGACTGCGCTGCTCGCGATGGCAGTGATCATCCTGCTCGCGGCTCGCCACGGCGGCTGGTAGTCGGACCTGCCGGCCACCACAGCTCAGGCGGGTTCAGGCGCGATCGCGCCGAGCGGTCTCGGCGCCGCGCCCGCTCCCGGCTTCATGCGGAAATCATAGGTCATGAAGTGCCATGGCCCGACGGCCAGCTTGCCGTCCGGCATCACCGCGTCGCTGCGCCGCTCCACTTGGGCGACGAGGTCGTTCTTGACGCCAAACACGACATCGCTGTCGAGATATTCGTCACCGCCGACGAAGACGTGGGTGATCAGCGGCTCGTAGCCCTTGGCGTCCACCAGGAAATGCACATGAGCCGGCCGCATCGGATGGCGTTTGGTGCTCAGGATCATCTGTCCCACCGGACCGTCGGTCGGGATCGGATAGCTGCAGGGCAGGATGGTGCGGAAGAAAAAGCGACCATCCGCATCGGTGATGAAGCGCGCCCGCGACGACGGACCATCGCTCGCGTAGGACGGCCGCTGCGAATCGTAGAAGCCCTCGTCGTCGGCATGCCAGACATCGACCGCGGCGCCTGCCAGCGGGGCACCCGACAGATCGGTGACCCGTCCCTGGACGAACATCTTCTCGCCCTTGAGATCCGCCGAGATGTCGGTGCCGTGGGGCGTCACCTTGTGCTCGCCGACGTAGAACGGGCCGAGCACGGTCGTCTCCGTCGCCCCTGCCCGGTCGCGATGATTGATGGCGTCGACCAGCATCGACACGCCGAGCACGTCGGACAGCAGGATGAACTCCTGCCGGCTCGCGGTGCAGGTCTGTCCGGTGCGGGTGAGAAAGTCGATGGCGGCGGCCCACTCGTCGAAAGTGAGCTCCGTCCGGCGCACATAATCGTGCAGCGATTTCACCAATTCCTGCAGCAGGAATTTCGCGCGCGGATCGGGTGTCCCTTCGAAGCTCGCGACGACGGCCTCCGTGAGCTCGGCCTCGTTGAATTGTGTCATTGCCAATTCCTCCCGGCGCAAAGGGTACACGACGCATCCCTGGCCTGCCATTGGACGCGGCGCGTTTTTCGGCTATCACCCGGAACAAACGGCATGTGCGGCCGATCCTCGCGCAGGCCGCCAGAAACCGATCATAGCGGAGACGCCCGATGCTCGCCCCGACACCCGCCTCGCCCGAAACCGTCGGCATGTCGAAAGCCGCGCTCGATCGCATCGATGCCCATCTGCGGCAGCGCTATATCGAGGCCGGCCGCTTTCCCGGGACGCAGTTGATGGTCTATCGCCGCGGCAAGATCGTGCATGCGAGCTCGCTCGGCTATGCCGACGTCGAGCGCAAGGTCCCGGTCAGGGACGACACGATCTACCGCATCTATTCGATGACCAAGCCGATCACCTCGGTCGCCTTCATGATGCTGGTCGAGGAAGGCAAGGTCGCGCTCGACGAGCCGGTCGCGAAATACATTCCGGAGTGGAAAAATCTGGGCGTGTTCGTCGCCGGCACCGCGCCGGCCTTTGTCAGCCGGCCGCCGGCGCGGCCGATGCTGATCGTCGACCTCTTGCGCCACACCTCCGGCCTCACCTACGGCTTCCAGCAGCGCTCGAACGTCGATGCCGCGTATCGCGACGCCAAGATCGGCGCGGTCGAAAAGGCAGGAACGTTGCAGTCGATGATCGACGACCTGTCGCTCATTCCGCTGGAGTTCTCGCCGGGGGAAGCCTGGAACTACTCGGTCTCCACCGACGTGGTCGGCTATCTCGTCGGCAAGATCGCCGACAAGCCGTTCGAGCAAGTGCTGAAAGAGCGCATCTTCGATCCGCTCGGCATGAGCGACACCGACTTCCACGTCCCCGCCGCGAAGGCGCACCGGCTGGCGGCGTGCTACTCGGCCGATGCCGGCGGCGCCTTGTCGTTCCACGCGGCCGATCGCAAGGGCGGCCTGACCTTGCAGGACGATCCCGCCACCAGCTCTTTCTTGAGCCCGCCCGACTTCATCTCAGGCGGCGGCGGTCTGTGCTCGACCACGGCGGACTATCTGACGTTCTGCCGCGCGCTGGTCAATGGCGGCGAGCTCGGCGGGGTCAGGCTGCTCGGCCCGAAGACGCTGAAGCTGATGACCTCGAACCATCTGCCGGGCGGCGTCGACCTGCCGGCGCTGTCGCGCTCGATGTTCGCGGAAGCGGCCTATAACGGCATCGGCTTCGGTCTCGGCTTCTCGGTGACGATGGATCCGGCCAAGACGCTCATTCCAGGCAGCGCCGGAGAATATGCCTGGGGTGGTGCGGCCTCCACCGCGTTCTGGATCGATCCGGCCGAGGAGCTGATCACGATCTTCATGACCCAGGTGCTGCCGTCGAGCGCCTATCCGATCCGCCGCGAACTGCGCACGATGGTGTATGCGGCCATCAGCGAGAGCAACGTCTAGGAGAGGCGCTGTGGCGGTAAAGCCGCTCAGGGAACCGGCGATCGCCGCGCGTTGCGCTTGGCGTGCACGCGGTGCTCTCCTATGCTGACAGTCATGTGAACGGTTGCAACCGCCGAGCCCTTGCGGAGGCAGCCGCTCCAGCCTGAAATGCGCTCGCTGCACAAGTTCGCCTCCGCCCGACGCACCTCCCGCCTGCGTCAGTCCCAACGGCGATCAGCAGCGCCAGCTCAAACGGGGCATCCGTGCCAAAACTCTCCCTGCCGATCCGGCTTGCTCTTCTGGTCGCAGGGACCACGCTGCCGCTCATCCTGTTCGCAGGCGGAATCGTCTTGCACAACTACATGCAGGACCGCAGCGACGCCCGTCAGCGCGTGCTGGAGACGGTGCGCAGCATCCGGCTGACGCTCGATGCGGAAATGCAGCGCATGACTGGCGGCGTCCAGGTGCTGGCGCTGACCGATGCCCTGACCACCGGCGATTTCGAACGCTTCCGCCCGATCGCGATGGGCTTCCTCGAGCAGTACGGCAAGAACGGCACGATCGTGGTCGCCGACCGCAACGGACGCCAGCTGTTCTCGTCGGCGACGACGGATACGGCTCACCTGCCGACGCGCAACAACCGCGAGATCACCCGCCGCGTGTTCGAGACCCGGCAGCCGCAATATTCCGACCTTTTCTACGGCGTCGTGAAGAAGAGCCTGATCGTCACCGTCGAGGTGCCCGTCTTTCGCGACGGCGAAGTCGTCTATGACATCTCGTTCAGCCCGCCGATCGAGATGTTCCAGACCATCCTGGAAAAGCAGCGGCCGAACCCGGACTGGACCTTGTCGCTGCTCGACCGCAAGGCGACCGTATTCGCACGCGTGCCAAATCCGGCGGACACGATAGGCAAGCAGGCCTCGCCATCGGTGTTTGATCGCATGCGCAGCGAGCAGGAGGCGACGCTGTCGAGCGTATCGCTCGAGGGCGTGCCGCTGCTGTCGAGCTTCACCCATTCCACCCTCACCGGATGGACCATCGGCGCCGGCATCGCCGAGGATTCGCTTGTGGCGCCGCTGTGGCGCAACCTCGCCGTCACCAGCCTGCTCGGCGGCATCATGCTGGCGATCGGTCTGGCCTTCGCGGTGCGGATGGCGACGACGATCGCGCGCGCCGAGATGCTGCACGACCTGCTGATCGAGGAGCTCAATCACCGGGTCAAGAACACGCTGGCGATCCTGCAGGCGATCGCGGTGCAGACCTTCCGCAGCGCCAGCCGCCATGAGCGTGAGAAGTTCGAGGGCCGGCTCGGCGCGCTCGCCGAGGCGCATAATCTGCTCAGCAAGGAGAAATGGCAGGGCTCCGAGCTGCAGGACGTGATCGAGCGCGTGCTCAAGCCCTACCGCCTCAACACGCCCGACCGTATCGGGATTTCCGGCCCGAAGGTGGCGCTGTCGCCGCGGCTCGCCGTCGTGCTGTCGATGATCGTGCACGAGATCGCAACCAACGCCGCCAAATATGGTGCGCTCTCCAACGACACCGGCACGGTCGATCTGTCCTGGGAGCTGGCGAGCGCGGCCGACGCGGCGAAGAAGCTGCCGGCACGGCTGCGGCTGGTGTGGCAGGAAACCGGCGGCCCGGTGGTCTCGGCGCCGATCCAGCGCGGCTTCGGCTCCCGCCTGATCGAGCGCAGCGCGCGCGATCAGCTCGGCGGCGAGGCCACGGTCGACTTCCTGCCGCCGGGCGTGGTCTACACCATCACCTGCAAGCTCGACGATTGAGCCGCATCAGCCGAACCTCTGCAGCGCCGGGAACGTCTCGAGCAGCCAAATGCTGAAGGTCGAGACCGCGCCGGTGAGAAAGCCGATGCCGGTGGCGATCATCAGCACGCCCATCGCGCGCTCGATGTTCACGAGATGGCCACGCATGCGGATGAACAGCGCCGAGAACTGTTCGATCATGAACGCCGCGACCAGGAACGGAATGCCGAGGCCGGCGGAATAGACGGCAAGAAGCCCGGCCCCCTTGGCGACTGTCGTCTCCGCGGCTGCGATCGAGAGGATCGCCGCCAGGATCGGCCCGATGCACGGCGTCCAGCCGAAGGCGAAGGCGAGCCCCATGACGTAGGCGCCCCACAGGCCGACCGGCTTGGGGATCGGCAGCCGACCTTCGCGCATCAGGAACGCGATCCGGGTCAGGCCGAGGAAGTGCAGGCCCATCACGATGATGACGATGCCGGCGAGAATGGACAACTGCTCCGACCAGGCCCGGATCAGGCCGCCGATCAGCGAAGCGCTCGCCCCCAACATCACGAACACGGTCGAGAAGCCCAGCACGAACAGTGCAGCCGAGATCATCACGGCGCGGCGCGACGCGGCCGGAGGCTCCTCGCTCTCGATGTGCTCGATCGTGGCGCCGGTGAGATAGACCAGATAAGGCGGAACCAGCGGTAGCACGCAGGGCGAAAGAAAACTGACCAGGCCAGCAATGAACGCGGCCGGAATCGATACGTTCTGGATCATGCGAGTCCCGCGATACGCCCCTCCAGGCGCAAGCCGGGGCACGACGCTTCTTGCCGCCGATGCCGGGAATACGCAACAGACGTGCCGAAGTTACGGCGGCCACCGATGATCACCGCCTGCGGGCTTTCGCGAGGACAGAGCCCGACGTCCCCGGATCGGGGGCCTCATTGGCGAAGTCCCCCGCCGCGATGGGAGTGTCCGCCTCGTTCCAACCGGCTCGTCTGCGAGCCGGTGCGCGCTCACTGTGGGATCACGACATATCACAAATGCGCTAAATGCACCCTTGTGCACACATCGAACTGTGCTATTTCACCACTCGAAGCAACGGTGGCCGGCGCTGACCCGGCTGTAGCTTCGCATCGCGCAGCTTGTCGGGATTGTCAGCTTGAACCATCTCATCGCAGAGCGATTTCAGATCGTCTTCGCTCAGACGGTTCAGCTTCATACGCAGGTCGAGGATGGCAACCGAGACCAAATGTGCCGATTCGCGATTGCCCGTTGCCGCGAGCATGGCGCGGCACTGCTCCAGGGATGCAAGCACTGCAAGCATTTGTTCGTCTGAATTGGCCACAGGCGTCGTTTCCGTTCTAGCGTGCGACGAGATGGAGCCGAGCAACTCCCGACTCGCGGATGGCTTCCAAATACGTCATGTCCTTGCTCCCCTGCGCTTTGCCCATGCGGCTCAGTCCTGGCATGACGCAGGGTGAAGATACGCCACCGCTCCCGGCATTCGATGAGTCAGCGCCACGATCCGTTCATCAAGATAGCATGACAACGGACCATCTTCGAATACCATTTCATTGCGGTCCAGGCAAAAACCGTCGATCTTAGAGTCGATCTTAGATTCGACTCGCGCTAAGCGTGTCCTTGTCCTACATGATGTGTCAGACCGCGCGTCTGCCGCCGGTAAGACCATGCTGCAGAGAACTGAAGGTAGCAGACTCATCGACCCTCGATCGCTCAACCAAATCATGGCACGAACGTGTCTTGCCCGTAATTTATCGGAATCACTCTAGCAGGCGGAGAGAGCTTGTATGCGCGTTGCGGCGGAACGGGGCGTTCCTCAGAAGGAACGCCAGGACCTAGCCGAGACCCCTGCGACGCTGGCGCCAGGGGAGCACGGCGACTCGTCTGCTGCGGCAGGATCGAGCATCGAACTGAGCCGAGAGAGTGGCGGCGCCAGGGGCGCAGCGGCGAGCAAGCCGGCAAGAACTGTGACGGGCCGGGCCCCCCCGGCAAAGTCAACCATGAGCAAATCGGCGCTGGCAAGTCTCACCGACTGGGATGCAGCGCGGATCTTCCTCGAGGTTGTCAGGGCCGGCAGCTTCCGCTCCGCGGCCGAGCGGCTGACGCTCTCGATCAATGCCGTACGGCGGCGCATCGATGATTTCGAGCGGCAGATCGGCGCGACGCTGTTCACGCGCGATGTCCACGGCGCTCGGCTGACCGACGAAGGCGCGCTGGTGGTCTCCGCCGTCGAGCACATGGAGGCCGCGTCATTCGAACTGCTGCGCGCGGGCGATGGTCTCGCCGGCGCTGCGTCGGGCGAGGTCCGAGTCGCGGTGACCGAGGGGCTCGGCACGTTCTGGCTGGCGCCCCGGCTGGTCGAATTTCAGCAGAGCTTCCCCAACGTCATGGTCGACCTCTATTGCGCGATGCGCTCGGCCGATGTGTCGCGTCACGAGGCCGATGTCGCCATCCACCTCACCCGGCCGGCGGCGCTCGACGTCAAGCTGGTCCGGCTCGGCCGCATGCACCTGATGTGCTTTGCGAGCGAGAAATATCTGGAGATATTTGGCATCCCAAAGACGATTGACGATCTCGTCAAACATCGCTTGGTTCTGCAGGTGGCGGACGAAGCCGCCGCCAACGCCGCCTTCGCCACCATCTTTCCCGGTTTTGAGCAGCGGGACCTGATCGCGATGACCACCAATGTCTCGAGCGCCAATTACTGGGCGGTGGCGCACGGCGCCGGTATTGGAGTCTTCCCAACCTACGCGAGTGCCCTGGGCGGGAAGATCATACCGCTTGAGGTTGATCTCAAGTGGTCCTACGACATCTGGCTGTCTTACCATGCCACCACTGGACGCATCCCTAGGGTGCGTCACATGATCGACTGGCTGGTGGAGGCCTTTAACCCTGGCAAATACCCGTGGTTTAAGGACGAATTCATCCATCCACAGCAACTTAAAACAGTATATATGGGTGAACCCCTGACCCATCTTTTCGGGGGCTTTCCGATGGAAGGACGGTAAAATCAGTATGAACAAATCAGCGGCAAAGAAAATGAAGCAGCGCAGTGCGGGCAAGCCCGACATCGAGCTCGGCAAGCGGATTCGCCTGCGGCGTGTAGAGCAGAAGATCTCGCAGGCTGAGCTCGGCGAGAAGCTCGGCGTGAGCTTCCAGCAGGTCCAGAAGTACGAGAAGGGCGTCAACCGGGTCGGCGCTGCGCGTCTGCAGCAGATCGCCACCGCGCTCGACGTGCCCGTGACGTTCTTCTACGACGGCGACAGCAAGGCCCGTGAGGTCGAGAGCCTCCTGTTCCTGGACAGCGCCTTCAGCCTGCGGTTGCTGCGCGCCTACAGCAAGATCAAGGACCAGACGGTACAACGTCAGCTGGTATCCTTGATGGAATCGATCGCAGCGAACGAAGAATAGGCAAGGCTGTCTGATCCGTCAGACAGGTCTGCCCGTGATGGTTATGGGCCATCTTCGCTCGAGGGCGCAACTTGGGGGCGCCAGGCGATCTGCCAGCTCGGGCGAGTTCACTGCCTCGGCTCAAGGCCGAGCGATCGGCGTGGCCGACACACCGGCCCTTCTCGTCCGCCCAGCGATCGCTGCGCGGTCTGAGGCTTCGTCGCCTTTATTTTTTCGTGCTCCCCTGCCGTCATAGGAAGTGGCGGCATGCCGGCGTTTCGGTCCCGTCCGGCCGACGCTGATCGTGAAGGGCTCGCGTTCTCTCCTGGACGATCCGTGCACAGGTCGAGAGCATCGGCCCGGACGTCCCTTGCCTGCCCATCATGTCCTGAACCCACATTGACGCCGTCACCGGCGCGGTGAACGATGCCGGCCGCCTGCCCTCCTGCCGACGGACCCTCCATGCCGATCATCTCCGAGCTCCCCACCACCTTCGCCGGGGACAAGATCCTCATGACCAGAGCGGGCGATGGCGTCGGCATCATCACCATCAACAACCCGGACAAACGCAATGCGATGTCGCTGGAGATGTGGGAGGGGCTCGGCCAGGCGCTGGTGGCGCTGCGCGACGACGAGGCGATCCGGGTCGTGGTGCTGACCGGCGCCGGCGACAAGGCCTTCGTGTCCGGCGCCGACATCAGCCAGTTCGAGCAGAGCCGCCACAACGCCGCAGCCTCCGAGGCCTATGCCGAGCGAAGCGCCGCCCAGCGGGCGCTGCTCGCCGGCTACCCGAAGCCGACGATCGCCTGCATCCGCGGCTTCTGCCTCGGAGGCGGCCTGCAGATCGCGATGCTGACCGACATGCGCTTCGCCGCCGCGGACAGCCAGTTCGGCATCCCCGCCGCCAGGCTCGGCATCGCCTACGGTTACGACGGTCTCCGCAATCTGGTGTCCCTGGTCGGCCCGTCGCAGGCGCGGCTGCTGCTCTATACGGGCCAGCGGATCGATGCCGCGGAGGCGCTGCGGATCGGCCTCGTCGATCGGATGATGAGCATCGACGAGCTGCTGCCGGCCACGCTGGAGATCGCCCGCACCATTGCCGGCAATGCGCCGCTGGCGGTTAAGGCCGCCAAGATCACCATCGCCGAAGTGCTGAAGGACGAAAGCCGCCGCGACACAGCCGCGATCAAGCGGATTGGCGATGCCTGCATGGATTCGGAGGATTTCCGCGAGGGCCGCCGCGCCTTCATGGAGAAGCGCAAGCCGGCCTTCAAGGGACGCTAATTAAATCATGATGCGTTTCCAAGAAAACGCATCATGATCCTATCTCTCATTGTTTGAGCATGATCGTTTCGGAAAACCGGTTCCCACTTTTCCGGATCATGCTCTAAAGCGCCTCCAGCACCGCCTTCGTGACGTCGATCGTGCCGGCATTGCCACCGAATTCGAACGGCTTGAGGCCGGATGCATAGACCTGGTCGACGGCCTGCTCGATCCGCTGGGCCGCCTCGGCTGCGCCCTCGATGCCATGGGTGTCCGCCAGCCAGTCCAGCATCATCGCGGCCGACAGGATCATCGCGGTCGGGTTGGCCTTGCCCTGCCCCATGATGTCGGGCGCGGTGCCGTGGCAGGGCTGGAACACCGCATGGCGGTCGCCGATGTCGGCCGAGGGCGCCATGCCCATGCCGCCGACGAGGCCGGCGGCGAGATCGGAGAGGATGTCGCCGAACATGTTCTCGGTGACCAGGACGTCGAAATCCCAGGGGCGCTTCACCAGCATCAACGCGCACGCATCGACGTAGAGATGATCTGCCTTCACATCCGGATGAAGCTGAGCGACCTCGTCGAAAATCTTGCGGAAGTAGGCGAAGGCCTTGAAGACGTTGGCCTTGTCGACGCAGGCTAATGTCCCCGAGCGGCCGCGATCCTTGCGGCGGGCGGCGAGCTTGAAGGAGAAGTTGAAGAGCCGCTCGGACGTCCTGCGGGTGATGACGAGCGTCTCGCGCGCCTCCTCATGTGTCACCACACCTTTGCCCATCGAGGCGAACAGGCCCTCGGTCGACTCGCGGATGACGACGAAGTCGATGCCGTGCTCGGCGGCGCCGACGATCGGGCTCGGCACGCCCGGAATCAGCCGCGCCGGCCGCACGCCGGCATAGAGATCGAAATGGAAGCGCAGCTCGATCTGCGGCGCGATCTCGGTGTTGTCGGGATAGCGCACCGACGGCAGACCGCAGGCGCCAAGCAGGATCGCGTCGGCCTGCTCGCACAGCCGGACCGTGGATTCGGCGATCGAGACCCCGGTCGCAAGATAATTGGTGGCGCCGGCCTGGGCCTCGGTGAAACGGAACGACAGGCCGGCCCTCGCCTCGACCTTGCGCAGCACCTCGAGCGCTGGCGCCATGACCTCCGGCCCGATGCCGTCGCCGGGAAGGACTGCGATGTGGAGTGCGTTGGTGGAGGGCATGTTTTCTTCACAATACGAGTGAGTTAGCTCGGTCATTGCGAGCGAAGCGACGCAATCCAGGACTCAGGTTGAGACTCTGGATTGCTTCGTCGCTTCGCTCCTCGCAATGACGGGATTGGCTGGGAGTTACGGCGTCAACACGGCGCGGCCGACGAGTTGGCCCTTCTGCAGCTCGCGCAGGGCATCGTTGGCCTTGGCGAGCGGCATCGGCGTCACCGGGATCGGCGCGATGTTCTTGGCGCGGACCAGATCGAGCAGCTCCTTCGTCTCGCGGAGATTGCCGACATAGCTGCCCTGGATGGTGACCGCCTTGATCGGAATGAGCGGCAGCGCCCACGGCGCACCGCCGCCGAACAGGCCGACGATGACCAGCTTGCCGCCCTTTGTCAGGCAGTCGAAGCCGAGCTGCGCGGTGGCGGCATTGCCGACCAGGTCGATGACGGCCCGGATCGGCTCGCCTGCGGCCTTGTTCAATTGCTCGAGCGCGTCCGGCGCCTTGCCGTCGACCGCCGCCAGCGCGCCGGCCGCCAACGCGGCCTCGCGCTTGCGCGCGTCGATATCGACCACGATCGCGCCCTTGCCGCCCATGGCCTTCAACAGCGACAGCGCCATCAGCCCGAGCCCGCCGGCGCCGAAGATCACGATCGGCGTGTCGAAATCCTTCTCGACCTTCTTGAGCGCGCTGTAGGTCGTCACGCCCGAGCAGGCGTAGGGCGCGGTCGTCACCGGATCGAGCCCCTTGAGATCGATCAGGTGGCGCGGATGCGGCACGGTCATGTGGTCGGCATAGCCGCCGTCGCAATAGACGCCGAGCGAGGCCGGCTTCAGGCACATGTTCTCGTCGCCGGCAAGGCACGTGGCACATTTGCCGCAGCCGATCCAGGGATAGACCAGCACGACGTCGCCGACCTTCAGCCCGCCCTTCTCGGCTTCGGTGACCTCGGGCCCGAACGCCACGATCTCACCGGCGCTCTCATGGCCCATGGTCCGCGGCAGCGACACGCCGCGATCCTTGAGGGACAGCGGCTTGCGGCCGTGGCCGAGATCATAGCCGCCTTCCCAGATGTGCAGATCGCTATGGCAGACGCCGGCCGCCTTCACCTTGATCAGCACCTGTTTGCCGAAGGGCTGCGGTGTCGGCTCGTCGACCTCGGTCAGCGGTGCATTGAAATCGGTGACCTTGAAGCTCTTCATGCTTTCACTCCCGTAGTCCGATGCGGGCGGGACCGGACGGCGCATCGACGGGACGAGCGGCGAGGCTGCGCGCGGCAACGTCGCCTTGGACCTCCTCCCGGCATGAGCGCGTCCGGCTGGTCCGGACTGTTCTTGCGATATCGCGACATTGGCTGGAAACACGTGGAGCGGCAAGGCTGCGCGCAACATGTGCGGTCATGGCAGCCCTGCAGCGGATTGGCTCACGAGCTCAAGGTCTTGCAGCGTCGCTTACGCCAGCCCCCCGCAGGATTTCCACGGTGTGCTCTCCGAGGCTTGCAGCCCGCGGGCCCGCCGCAACCTTTGCCTCCGACATCCGGAACGGCAGGTTGACGACCTTGAAGGTCCCGGCGGCATCCTCCACGTCGGCCAGCGCGCCGCGATGCGCGATCTGCGGATCGGCCAGCGCATCGGCCACGCTGCGGTAGGCCGAGCTGGGCACGCCGCCCGCGTTCAATGCGTCCAGGCATTGGGCGACGGTGAGCCGGCGCGACCAGGCCTCGACGCCATCCATCAGCGCGCCCCAGTTTGCCCGCCGGTCGGAATATTTTGCGAATCTGGGATCATCGACCCAGTCCGGATGTCCGATCACCGTCATCAGGTTCTGGAACGTCTTCTCGCTGGCGATGGCGATCATCACGAAGCCGTCGCGACACTCCGCCGGGCCGAAGGTCGGCCGCGACGGCTGCGCGACGGGAAATTGCGACCATTGGATCTCGTTCAAGGTCAGGCTCAGCATCGATTCCAGCATCGAGCAGTCGATGTGCTGGCCGCGGCCGGTGCGCTCGCGCTGATACAGGGCGGAGGCGATGGCGCCGAAGGCATAGGTCCCCGTCACCACGTCGGCGTGATAGATGCCGCAATAGTCAGGCCGGCTGCGCCCGGGCTGGTAGGCGAGATGCGCCATGTCATAGCCCGAGGCCGCGTGGATCACCGGCGCATAGGCCGGGAGCTCCGCCGAGGGGCCGGTCTGGCCGTAGCCGGAGATCGAGCAGTAGATCAGCTGCGGGTTCAATTTGCGCAAGGTCGCATCGTCGAGCCCGAGCCGCAGCATCACGCCGGGCCGGAAATTCTCGACCAGGATGTCGGCACCTGTGACGAGCCGACGCACCGCCTCGCCGCCGTCGCGCGATTTCAAATCGAGCACGACACTCTTCTTGCCGACGTTGAGCTGACCGAAGGCGGTGGAGCAGCCGCCGCGCATCGGAGGCCGGATGCGCATGGTTTCACCTTCGGCTGACTCGATCTTGATCACCTCCGCACCCATGTCTGCAAGCATGCGTGCACAATGCGGGCCGGCGATCGTGGTCGAAAAATCCAGGACGCGCAGCCCCGCGAAGCATCCTGTCAAACGGCTCTCATCGTTTCCAACTAGACTCACGAGCGCAGCTCCCTGGTGGAGTTCTCTTTTCCGCACGCCGAAGCCGGCATGATCCACTTCCTCTTCGCCGATTCACGAAGCGTAAGCCATCGGGCGCGGTGCGTGGGGAGTCTAGTTCGAACCATTCGATGTCGAAAGCGTTTGGCCTTCCGCCGCGGTGGGGCGACGCTTTTCTTCACGACTGAATTTGGACCTTTTCTTGCATAGGACGAACATGGGGCTTGATCGAGGACATCTCTTGCGGGTTCTGTTCGTTACGACCGAAATGGACGATTTCGTCCGGGTGGGCGGACTGGCTGCCGTTTCGGCGGCACTCCCCCGGGCACTGCGCTCACACACCGACGTCAGGATCATGCTGCCCGGCTACCGGGACGTGATCGAGCAACTCACTCACATCGAGATCGTCGGCCAATGCGCTCCTCTGGCAGAGATGCCAGGCTGCGCGCTGGGACGGTCTTCGACCCGCGACGGCCTGCCGGTCTACGTCCTGCTCTGCGACGAGCTCTATGACCGTCCGGGCAATCCCTACGGCGACGAGAACGGGCAGGACTGGGCGGACAACGACATCCGCTTCGGCCGTCTCGCCGCCGCCGCTGCCGAGCTGGCGGCGGGCACGCTGGATGAGAACTGGGCAGCCGATCTGGTGCACGCCAACGATTGGCAGGCCGCATTGGTGCCGGCCTATCTGGCATGGCGCGGGGTCGAGGTTCCCTCGATCCTGACCATCCACAACCTCGCCTATCAGGGCCTGTTCCCGCGCGAGTCGCTGCGCCGGATCGGCGCCCCCGAATCCTCGTTCCACATCGACGGTCTGGAGTTCTACGACAAGCTGTCCTTTCTCAAGGGCGGCCTGGTCTATGCGTCGCATCTCACCACGGTCAGCTCGACCTATGCGCAGGAGATCACGACGCCGGAGCTCGGCTGCGGGCTGGAGGGCCTGCTCCGGCAGCGCTCCAACGCCCATGAGCTGACCGGCATTCTCAACGGCATCGACGAGAGCTGGGATCCCCGTTACTGCCAGCAGCTGGCGCAGCCCTTCGCCGCCGGCGACTGGAAGGGCAAGAAGGCCAACGCCGACTACGTCCGCAAGCAGTTCGGCCTCGCCGTGTCGCGCGGTCCGATGTTCGGCATCGTCGCGCGCCTCGTCCATCAGAAGGGCATCGACCTGGTGCTGGAAGCCGCCGACGAGATCGTCGGCGCCGGCGGCCAGATCGTGGTCACCGGCACCGGCGAGCCCGCCATCGAGCGCGCGCTGATGGAGGCTCACCGCCGCCGGCCGGACGCGATCGGGGTCGCCATTGGCTTCAACGATGCGCAGGCGCGGCGCATCTTCGCCGGCAGCGACTTCACCCTGATGCCGTCGCGCTTCGAGCCCTGCGGCCTGAGCCAGATGTATGCCCAGCGCTTCGGCTCGCTGCCGATCGGCCACCAGACCGGCGGCCTCGCCGAGACCATCACCGATGGCGAGACCGGATTCCTGTTCGAGAAGCCGTCGGCGGAATCCTTCCTCGGCGGGGTGAAGCGCGCGTTTTCGGCGTTCACCAGCACCGAACGGCTGAACGAGATGCGGCTGTCAGCGATGGCACGCTCCTTCAGCTGGAACCTGTCGGCCGCCTGCTACAACGCGCTGTACCGGAAGATGCTGGCGTCGTAGCCCGCTCCCGTAGCCCGGATGAGCGAAGCGACATCCAGGTTCATCTCGTCCTGTCGAACAGGCCCCGGATATCGCTTCGCTCATCCGGGCTACGGTCAAACAACAAAAGCCCGGACGTCGTCCGGGCTTTTTCTTGTGCGCTTGAAAGGCGGGCTTCTTACGCTGCGCGGACCGCTTCCAGGAAGCTGCCGACCTCGCGCTTGAGCCGGTTGGAATCTCCGGCGAGCGACTTGGCCGATGACAGCACCTCGGCGGAGGCCGAGCCGGTCTGCGAGGCGCCGCGCTGCACGTCCGTGATGTTGGACGAGACCTGCTGGGTGCCGTGGGCGGCCTGCTGCACGTTGCGGGAGATTTCCTGCGTCGCAGCCCCCTGCTCTTCGACCGCCGCCGCAATGGCCGCGCCGATCTCGGCAAGCCGCTCGATCGTCGAGCTGATCGCCTGGATCGAATTCACCGATTCCTGCGTCGCGGCCTGCACGCCTGAGATCTGCTGCGAGATCTCCTCGGTCGCCTTCGCCGTCTGCTCGGCCAGCGCCTTGACCTCGGTCGCGACCACCGCGAAACCGCGCCCGGCGTCGCCCGCGCGCGCCGCCTCGATGGTGGCGTTGAGTGCGAGGAGATTGGTCTGTCCGGCAATGCTGTTGATGAGCTCGACGACGTCGCCGATGCGGGCTGCGGCCTGCGACAATTCAGCGACGCGCCCATTGGTCTGGCGCACCTGCTGCACGGCGTCGCCGGCCATGCGCGCCGACGCCTGGACCTGACGGCTGATCTCGGTCACCGACGAGGAGAGCTCCTCGGTGGCGGAGGCGACCGACTGAACGTTGGCGGAAGCTTCCTCCGACGCAGCCGCCACCACAGTGCTGAGCTCCTGCGAGCGGTTGGCGGTGTTTGTCAGCATATCCGCCGACGTTTCGAGGCCCGAGGCCGCCGACGACACGGTGTTGACGATGTCGGCGATCGTCGACTCGAAGTTGCGCGTCAGCGCATCCAGCCGCCGGGCCCGATCGATCTGCGCCTGTGCGTCGCGCTGCGCGGCCTCGTCCGAGGCCTTCTTGGCGATCAGCGCATCCTTGAAGATCTTCAGGGCGCGCGCCATCGCGCCGATCTCGTCCTTGCGGGACTCGTTCGGAATGTCGGCGCTCAGCTCGCCATTGGCGAGCCGCAGGGTCACGCCGGTCAGTCCGACCAGCGGGCCGACGACGCCACGGACGATGCCGATGACCACGGCGACCGACACGATTGCCACCAGCAGCAGAACGCCGAGCGCGATGAACAGCCGCAGCCGCGCCGCGCCGATGGCCTGATCGATGGCCTGATGCGCGGACTTGAGCGCAGCATCGCGCAGCACGATGACGTTGTTCAGCATCGGCGTCGTCCAGCGGCCCCACTCCTCCGCCGTGACCGGCGACGGCTGTCCGTCGCGCCCCGCCGTGACGAGTTGACGGTAGCGCTGTTCGCCCGCGCCCATCAGGGTCGTGCGAACGTGCTCGAGCGCTGCGGACACTTCCGGCGTATTGCGAACGCTGCGCGCCGCAAGCTCGATCTGCTGCCACAGCAACGTCACCTGGCCGCTCTGCTCGGTCACCTCGGCAAGACGCGCCGGGGTCCAGCTGGTGTTCTGGATGAAGAAGCGCAACACGGCGGAGCGCGCGCCGTTGATCGTGCGCATCGATTGCGCCAATTGCGCAAGCTGGGCCGACGGCAACAGGTTCTCGATCTCGCCGCCGGCCCGCGACAGCTCGATCGCGGACTCGTCGATGGCGGCATTCAGAGACTCGGCCGCGCGACCGAGGCCATCCGTGGTCGTCGCCTGGATGTTCGCCGGACGCTGCGCGGCCGGAAGCGGTGCCGCGCTGCGCGCCGCGGAACGGACGCCGCGCAATGTCGTCGCTGCGGCATCGAGATTGGTGGTCGGCAGTCCCGCTACTTGCGCGGCGGTCTTGGCCTGGACCAGCGACTCGTCCGTCGTGG
The DNA here is from genome assembly GCF_032485055.1 of Bradyrhizobium sp. SZCCHNRI20481. NCBI lineage: Bacteria > Pseudomonadati > Pseudomonadota > Alphaproteobacteria > Hyphomicrobiales > Nitrobacteraceae > Bradyrhizobium > Bradyrhizobium sp. SZCCHNRI20481. The sequence goes on along the minus strand of NZ_JAUEUE010000010.1, from coordinate 229 downwards.
CGATGGCCTTGTCGAGCTTGGCGACATCATCCGCCGAGGCGGACCCGGCCGCCGCGAGCAGATTCCACTGGCCGCGCTCGAGCGGGATCTGCGCATTGACCTTCAGTGCCAGCTCGAAGGCGTCCAGAACCCGTGCCGCCTGCTCGCGCTTGCGCAAGTCGCCCCACCCGCTCCATGCGAGCGCAAAGGCGAAGGCCATCGCGAAGAAGCCGGTCAGCAGATTGCCGGC